>QHZN01000079.1 GCA_003225365.1 Acidobacteriota bacterium | reverse complement strand
GGACTCCAGCCAGGTGCCATTTTGCTTCTCCATGACATACATGCGGAGACAGTAGCTGCCCTTCCGAAAATACTTGAGGGAGTGGAAGCCGCCGGTCTTGAGCCTGTTGAGCTAACAAGGCTTGCCGTGAAGTGACCGGGTTTTTTATACCAAATCTAGTGTCCTGAGTTGTAAAAATGTTGAACAATTCCGGGCCGTGCGGCGACCCGTAAGTGCTTTGCTGTCTTTGCGCCTTTGCGTGAAACAGGCCTATGGTTGTTCATCGAACTTCTGTCTCAGGACACTCGAGCGAGTTTTTGGTTATTTGCATCCCAATGAAGTCGCGGCTAGCCGCGACTTCATTGGCAAATTCGTTCGGCGTCCACTCCCCAAGCGCCCCGTGAGGACGTCTCTCATTATATTCCTTCCGCCAAGCTTCAATTCTCTCGTTCGCCTCTGCTAGCGTGGCGGCGGGCGCCAACTGTACGATCAACGTCAAGTTTACGCCGACCGCTATTAACGCGCGCAGCGCTCTGAATCGCACCCGCCAAAAACGCATCAGACGGTCGATCCCCGCACGCCGACCGAAACAGTTGCCTGGGCCCCCTGCCTAAATATGCCTTGACACGCATATGCCCTGTGGAGTATATGAAGCGAGTGGAATCTGTGTTCGAAATCATTGCGGAGCCGAGCCGGCGCGCGATATTGAGCCTCCTGGTCTCGTCACAACAGTCGGTTGGAGAGATCGAGCGTCAGCTTCGCATGCCGCAGCCGACCGTGTCAAAGCACCTGCGAGTGCTGCGCGAGGCCGGTTTCGTGGAATCCACGGTGGACCGACAGCGCCGCCTCTACCGGCTGGAGCCTAAACCGCTTCAGGAGCTGGATGCCTGGCTGGCTCCGTTCCGCCGGTTCTGGTCCGCTCACGTGGATGCCCTCGAACGCCACCTCGACCGCATGGATCAATCAACACCAACGAAAAGGAAGACCAGGAGAAGACGACGCGGCCCCAACCGCGAACGTAACAAAGGAGAAACGAAATGAAAATCAAACTGACCAGCGTACACGTGGACGACCAGGGCAAGGCCCTGCGCTTCTATACGGAGGTACTGGGCTTTGCCAAGAAGACCGATTTCAGTCAGGGCCCATATCGCTGGCTGACGGTGGCCTCGCCCGAAGAGCCGGACGGCACTGAGCTGCAACTGGCGCTGAACAACAACCCCGCGGCCAAAGCGTATCAGCAGGCGATTTTTCAACAGGGCCAGCCCGCGGCCATGTTTTTCACCGACGACGTCAAGCGAGACTACGAGCGGATCAAGGCCCGCGGCGCCGAGTTCACGATGCCGCCTACCGACGTGACCGGCTCGACCATTGCGATGCTGAACGACACCTGCGGCAACCTCATTCAGCTCACCCAGCTGGCGCGCTATTCACGCTAAGGAGAAGAAGATGCCCGATCGCGAGCAGTACACTCCGGGTCCGGCCAGCGGGGCCGAGATACGAAAGGACGGAGAGAAGTGGACGCTCATTCTCACGAGAGAGCTCGGCCACTCGCCGGAAAAAGTCTGGCAGGCGCTTACCGACCCTGCGCATCTGCGCCAGTGGGCTCCCTTCGACGCCGATGGGAGCCTGGGTACGATTGGAACCACGGTGAAGCTCACCACGGTGGGAGCGCCCGCGCCGCACGTCACCGAGACAAGAGTGACGCGAGCCGACGCTCCCAAGGTGCTTGAGTACAACTGGGGTGACTTCGATATGCGGTGGGAACTCGAAGCCTTTGGTGGCGGCACGCGCCTGACGCTGTGGACCAACATCGGTCGCCGCTACATTTCCATGGGTGCTGCCGGGTGGCACATTTGTTTCGATGTGCTGGAGCGGCTTCTTGCCGGTCAGCCCATTGGACGCATCGTCGGCGCCGAGGCCATGAAGTTCGGCGGCTGGCAGCGGCTGAGCGCGGAGTACGCCAAGCAGTTCGGTATGGAAGTTTCGAGTTGGTAGCCACGGTCACTGCCTTTGTGACCGTGGGCTCTTCTGGAATTTCAGCAAAGGCCCACGGTCAGAACTGCACTGACCATGGCTACCTTCTCAAGATTCGTGAATCGAGCGGATCGCAAAACAATAGAGGAGGTCCCATTGAACTGGAACAAATGGGTTCGGCAGACCCACCGCTGGCTGTCCATTGCCTTTACGGTGGGCGTCATCATCAACTTCGTCGCCATTGGACTTAAGAAGTATAACGCCTGGGTGGGCCTCTCGGCGGGGCTCCCGCTCGCCTTGCAACTGTTCACAGGTCTGTACTTGTTCGTGCTGCCGTATGCCACCAAGTGGGGCAGCGGGCGACCGACCGACTGAACGGGCTGGTCCTAAGCGGCCTCTCCATGAACGGGCGGCGGGTAGCCACGGTCAGTGATTTTCTGACCGTGGGTACTTGATCGGGTTTATGCTGATGCGGTGTCAAACGTTCACCGCTTGCGAGATTCGGACCGCATTTTCTTTGTCACGGTCAATCTCCGTCGCCGCGTCAAGCCTTTCGACGGGTCGGAATATGTCATCCTGATCGACGCGCTGGAAGTGGGTAGCGCGGACCGCCGATCTTGCGGTCCGCGTCTTTTCTTCCTTCAGACCGATATTTCTTCATCACCCTGCGCTCAGAATATGCGGACATGCGCCCTAAGGGACAACGGCAACGCTGCCCTTTGACCATCGACCGCGTGAGAATCCCCCGCCGATCCCCGCACCCGGCTTTCACTACTACCACGCCTTCGCTTTCAGCATAAGAGACGCGGACCCGTCAGCCAACGGGCGGTCCGTGCTACTTGCTAGCGGACGAGTACAGGTCAGCGATACGCCCGCCGCCTGGTGCTACAATCCTCATGATACCCCATGGCGATAGACGACCTTCAGCCCGACGCTCTCCGACACCAGCTTGAAATGGAAGACCTTTCAACGTCGGCGGTGGGGAGAACGGTTCTAGCTGTTGCTTCAAAATTGCCACTCCCTTGGCCCCTTGACAAAGCTGTGGAGGCCCTTAAAGACCATCTTGTAACTGACTCCTTGGAGCGGATACGCCTCCCACTGGACACCGTGATGGCAGAGCTTCGGAAACACGACGAAGAGATCAGAAAGCTTCAGGAATCAATGACGGCATCCGCCTCAGACCTTCGTGAGGAAACCCTCAGAGGGCTATTGCTCGATGCAGCGCGCAAGGCCGAGAGCACACGGGCCAAGGAACGTGTCAAGCGCATAGGCCTCATACTCGCTAATGCTGCCGTTGAATCAAAACCAACCGACGGTGATGAAGTAGAAGAGATGATGCGTGTTGCGACGGAACTGAGCGACCGCGACATCCAATTCTTAAGGGATTTAATCGGTGTGCAGGGTCAATTGCTTCAAACGGGGGAACACATCCCCCGGTACCAAGCCTACATGGCCTGGGAGCGCGGCCCATGGGGAAACAGAATCGACACTGAAATTGACAGCGTATTTAGCAAACTCGAAAGTTATGGGCTTGTTGTGCGCATCCCACCACCAAATAATCTAAACATCTCAGCGGATTTTCAAAACCGGTATGTGCTACTCAAAAAGGGCGCACGCTTTGCGGCGTTAATACAGGAAGCATCCACAGGTCGGCCATAAGGCCGTCATGCTGATGGCTTTTACACTGCGATTTCGCTCATCTCGCAAATGGTGAGAGGCTGCAAGTAGCTCCGGAATCAACGCGTTCGCCGGAATGCCCGCCCGTTCGAACCGCGGACCTGAACAGCGCGGGTCCGCGCTACATGATTGGACTGACGCTACCCGTGGTATCATCCGAATTTAAAGGTAGCCATCATGACCTTCGAAACTGAGTTCGAACTCTCACTGGAGGATTTTAAGGAGATTGCTCAGAACCATCTGTATCGCCGCTCGGCGCGGCAAATTTGGAATATCCTCCAAGTCATTCTCGGTACCGTGATTGGTATTTGTGCGATTTTGATGGCTATTGCTGGAGGGACTAATTGGGCAATCTTCTTCGGGTTCGTTTGCCTCGTAGTTTTCGGAGTACTTATTCTCCAGCCCATGCTCGCAGTGCGCTCACTTCAAAATACGCCGTTCTATCAGGGGAAAGTCCGCGTCCGGGCAGACGATTCTGGCACACGATTTGTATACGGGACAGGCGATTCCAACACCCAATGGTCAGGTTACATTCGATTTCTCGAAACAAAGAACCTGTTTATGCTTTATGTCTCGAAGATCATGTTCCGGCCCATTCCCAAGCGGGCCCTCTTGCCAGGACAGGTTTCCGAGCTTCGCGAGATGCTTCAGAAAAAGATCGCTTCGCCAGGCAATTAGCGAGTGCGTAGCGTGGACCGCCGATTTTGCGGTCCGCGTCTTTTCTTGACAATCAGCCGCTTGAGAATCCCCGCCGATCCCCGCACCCGGCTTTCACTTCTACCACGCCTTCGCTTTCAGGATAAGCAAGCCGGTAGCGCGGACTTCCGCTCTTGGAAGTCCGCGGTTGTTTCTTCGGGGTCGCCCTTCCGGGCAATAGGCTAGCAGTGTGGCCTGGCTACTGAAGATAAAACCGCAGAGTTGCACAAAGCGAAACTCTGCGCTACCTGCTTTTGGACATGGTAGAATCGCTTGTATTCGGTTGTGTTAGGAGTGCATCATGGCAACCAGCCCGGTAGTGACGGTACGCTTGGAACCCGAGCTGCGGGAACGGCTGGACCGTTTGGCGAAGGCGCAGCGCCGCAGCCGCTCGTTTGTGGCGACGGAAGCGATCCGCGAATATGTGAAGGTGAACGAGTGGCAGATCGAGGAAACCCGCAAGGCGCTGGCGGAAGCTGACCGGGGAGAGTTTGCCACTCCGTCCGAGGTTCGCCGCGTGGTGAAGAAGTGGACCAGCCCCAAGCGGAGCGCGCGTGCCCGATAGCCCGCTCGGGATCCGCTGGCTGAAACGGGCGCTGGCCAACCTCGATGCCGAAGCCGCCTTCATCGCCCGCGATCAGCCCGCCGCCGCTGCCCGCGTGGTGGAAGCCATTATCACTACGGTGGAACTGCTCGCTCAGCATCCCGCCCGCGGCCGCCCCGGGCGCGTCGAGGGCACCCGCGAGTTGGTGGTCCCCGATACTCCGTACGTGGTCCCCTACCGCGTGCGCGGCCACGCTGTCGAAATCCTCCGCGTCTTCCATGGCGCCCGCAAGTGGCCGAAGAAGGTGTGAGGGCCTTCGGCATCCGGCGGGCACCGTCACCGACAACTATCAGTACGACGCCTTCGGCCGCCTGATCGCCAGCACCGGCACGACCCCTAACAGCTTCCTCTACAGCGGCGAGCAGTTCGACGGCAACCTCGGCCTGTAACTCCTCTCACACCTCCGCCACATACCAGACTGTACGTGGCTCCGCCAGCGGCAACCGCATCGCCAACTCGCGGCCCCTCCGCACCTCGAACTTTCCCTTGGACGTCCACCCCCACCTCGGATATCTATTCCTCCTAGCGGCCCTCCTTTTCTCCCCGACGTGTCGGGGTCTGAAGTTCTCACCCGAACTCTCACCGAGTTCGGGCCGAGAGCCGCTACTCTTCTGGCTCAAATTTCAACTAAAGGCGGGACATGCTCATGATCGGAACCGGCTTCGGGGAAAAGTCTGGCCCGCGTGTGACCAGCTCTCTATTCCGCGCTTCGGCTGGCACACACAGCGTCCGTCACACGTTTTCGACTTACGGAGGTAACAGTGGTGTTCCATTATCGGTGCTCCAGTCTTTGCTCGGACACACTAGCATGGAGACCACAATGATCTACACCCATCCGCTTCTCGAAGCTGAACGAAAAGTGGTGGAGCAAATCGCTTCGATTTTGCTCCCTTTTGCTCCCACAATGGCCTCTGTCCGTTGTGGAGGCAAGCAATGAATTGAGTGAAACCATTGGCTTAATTGGTCGGGGCGCGCGGATTCGAACCGCGGACCTCTTGCGCCCAAGGCAAGCGCGCTACCAGGCTGCGCCACGCCCCGATTCCAACCATTCTACCTGGAGGCGCCAAAAGGTAAACCAGTTTCTGACGTGGCGGTAGTGGGTCAGTTTGCTGTAGCGGCGCTCTATGAGCGCCGAAGACGCCGTGGAATCAACACCGGCGGTCATAGACCACGGCTGTCCAAATTAGCGGCGGGCCCGGGCCGGGGGTGCTGCAGCTATGAGGCTTGGCGGGCTGGACCGCACCTTTTGTGGAACAGGTTGGGATCGGAGTTGGCAGGGTGCTGTCCAAGTTCAGGCCTCGACTCCGGCCAGCAGCGAGAGTTGGGCTGCTGCCGGGAAGGGCTCGGGCGGCGGCTCGAAGGGCTGATTGAGCCAGGCGAACAGGTCGCGATAGGCGAACAGTTGCTGCCGCAAGAGGGCGACGAGATTGGACAAGGACCAGCCATAGGAGGCTCGCAGCTGCAGGTACTTGAGCAGCAAGAGAGCGATCAAGGCGGTCCAGATTTGGATCTTCAAGGCGTTGGCGCTGGTCCCCACGAAACTCTTCACGCGCAGGTTCTGTTTCAGGGCGCGGAAGAAGACTTCCACCTGCCAGCGCTCGCGGTACAGGCGGCTCAGGGTGGTGGGGCCCAGGCCCAAGTGGTTGGTGAGCAGCACCAACGACTCCTCCCACTCCGGCACGTAGACTTCCAGGCGGCGGAGGGGATGAGGTTGGCGATACCAGTGGCTGCCCAAATGAATGACCTGATCGCGCCGGATATTTCCTCGCTGGGGGAGGGGGCGTTCTTCCCGCACTCGGTAATGAGCATCCGAGCGCAGGCGGGTGACGAAGAAGACGCCCTGACGGGTCAAGTCTTCGAACCATTGGTAGTCGACATAACCGCGGTCGAAAATCAGGAGGGTTCCCGGCTGGAAACGCAGCCGGCGCGCCACCTCGATCTCCTGCACCTTGCCGGGCGTGATGACCACCAGTTGCGGCAGGTAGCCTTGATGGTCGAGCAACAGGTGCAGCTTCACCGCGCCCTTGGTGCGCTTGTAAGCCGCCCAGTCGTAGAGCGAGGCGCACAGATCGATCATGGTGCTGTCGAGCGTGAGCAGACGGTAGCGGAAGCGAAAACGGCGTGGCGCGCCCACCAGGCCCTGGCAGCGCTGATAGAGTTGCTCGAAGACACTCTGAAACAGTTCCCAGGGACGATGCGCATTGGCGTAGGCCAGAGTGGAACGCTTGGGAGCGTCGGGCAGCCCCAGATGGCGCAGCTTGCCCTCGCAGGCGGCCAGGCCCCCGCAGATCTCGCGCAGCGAGTGCGCCTGCCCGAGTTGGCAAAACAACATGGCGATGAACTGGCCCCAACAGGTGAAGCCGCGCGCGTGGCGCTCGGCTCCATGCCGGCGCACCAACTGTTCGAACTCCCAACGCGGAAACAACTGAAGTAACTGAGAAAAGATGCTGCATACTCGTGACATGGCGGAATCTCCTCGGGTTGAGATTGAGCGTTTGGCGAAACACCAACCTCAACTTATAGGAGCTTCCGCCGCATTTTCAAAAACCTAATTTGGACAAGCCTGGTCATAGACCGCCGCTACAGAAACTCAAATTGACCCACTACGGACGTGGCAGGCAGCGTGGCCTCGAAGGCGAGCCGTTCATAACCGCAGCTCTTTAGGAAAGCCCTAGCGTCTTCAACAAGATAGAGGAGTCGCCCGAACCAGCTTACCCGGTTCCGGTCAATTTCCTCGAAGCTCCGGAAGGTTCAAGCGAGCGTAGCACCTACGTCGTGGCACTTCTGTACGATTGCACTCAGCATCGAATGGGGGCATGATGGGGGAGTATTCAGCAGGGCAAATATTCAAGAGAGTCGGAAGACACGGAGAGGGAGGGACTATGAAGATATTTGGGGGCAAAACCGGCGGATGGTTGGTAGTCGCGAGCGCGCTGGCACTGACGGCGACGATGGTCTACGGCAGCAGAGCGGTCAGCATCACAGCGAACCTCGTGAGCACTTGCAATAACTGCGATACGAATGTCGCCCTTGCGGGGTCGCCGGGCGATTACAGTCTGTTGCCCGATGTTTTTGGGGCCTATCCCAACAGCAATGGTGTCAGCTCACAAGTCCTCACCAACAATTCCGTCTACAACCTGACGACGACGGCGACCTTAGTGAATGGCCTGGTCGCCAACTCCACGCGCACCGTAAAGATACATTTCTATTCTCCGGTCGAGGGCACTGTCGCGAACGATGAACTGCCCGCCTGCTGGGGAGGCAACCACGACCAGGACCAAGCGGTGAATTGGAACATTTATTCGAGCAAAGTCGGTTTTAGCCAGATGACCGTAGGAGTCTCCTACAGCGGCTTCGCTCGGATGGACTTCAACGTCCGCAACGCCCAATGCGACCAGCAGATCTTTCGTTACTATTTGAAGTGGTATAACGGCTGCATCGTGCGGACAAACCCTACCACTTGGGTAGCCACCTCCGACAGTTGCGGCGTGCAGATCAACTACGGGACGGCCGGCCTGTACGGGCAGGGTGGGAAAAACGGACAGACGGCTTACTCCGGTGACTGGCGCGTGCCCTACCAAGTCGTCCTTACCACTCCTTAACAAACTCTTCCTCCTTGGCTTGAGCCGCTCCGTTGAGCGGCTCTTTTTTTTCCCCGATGCTGGCACAAGATTTACGTTTGACCCTTTTCAGCCCAATTTGTATTATCGCCGTGGAAGTGCATGCGGGCTGGTGTCCGCCTGGGACTTCAAATCCTACGGTCCCGATTTTATCGGGACGGTCGGTTCGATTCCGACACACTTCCGCCAATGCCTGACCGCGTCCCAAATGAATAGAGCCAACCTGTTTATCAATCCCGCAATTGTAATCACGAGGAGGACGGACTAGCATGGATTTTCAGGCCCGACGAGCGGCCGAAGCTGAGACGAGAGCGCATGGGAACCGTCACGCCTAAGCTCGAACAACCCTCGCGGCGTCGAGGCGGCCGCCTTCTGCTGCGGTTGATCGTCACCATTTCCGGCGCGGACGCGCAATCCAATCGTTTCGAGGTGCCGGCGGAGACCGTAGATGTTTCGAAGTATGGTGCGAAGGTCCGCCTGGCGCGCGAGTTGAAAGTGGGGAGCTTGCTTTTCCTCCTCCGGCCGGACACCGAGCGCAGCGCCAAGTTCCGAGTGGTTTTTCAATCGCCTCCAGACCCCGCCACCGGGCGGCGGGATACTGGGATCGAATTTGTAGGTGTGGATGGTTTTTGGGGCGTGCAGTTCCCGCCCGACCGAACCATGTGGGCTTGAGGGCGCCTGATGCCGTTCCAACTTAATGTGCCTATGCGCCGTCCCGCAGGGCGGGGCCCGAACACGGTACAAAGTTCGCCGCTTGGGACGGAGCCGGAATAGCCTGCCTACCGCGGGCAGGTTGGAACGGCATGGGCGCGGCCCGAGTGGACTCCCCCCGAGGTTTTCCCGCATGAAATCCGGCAAGCGGCGGGCCCTGCGGCCGTTTCGCGCTTCGAAGGAAGCGAAGCGCCTGGCGCGGCTGCGCCTCGGCTCGCCCCCGCCCGCGCGCCGGGAGGAAAGCGCCAAGCGCCTGCCGCAGAAACACAAGAAGCGCGAATTCGAGCGCGAGTCCGAACTCGCATGAGGGTCAACTTTCTCCGGCCTCCGGTAGGCTTCGACGAAGCCTAATTCTTCGACCCTCAGCCCGGTTTGAATTCGGGGACCATCTCTGTTGTCTGGAAAAGCGCCGGGGGTTTCGCGGCGAGGCGCGCGGCGAGCAAGCGCTGGATGGCCAGGAAGTCACGCTTCGAAAAGCCGTCACCCGAAATTTCGATCTTCCCGCCAGCGGCGATCAGGAAATAGCTCGGGACATACTCGAGGCCGTATTCGGTCGAGACCGCGTAGTCGTTCTCATCGATAAGAACGGGGAAGCTCAGGCCGAATTCTTTCGCGAAGCCTTCACTCTCTTTGGCGTTATCCTGCGAGACGCCCCAGACCTCGACCCTCTGGTCGCGGAACTGCTGGTAAAGGCGCTCGACGAACGGCAGCGTGTACTGGCACGTCGGGCAAGAGACCTTGAAAAAAGTCGCGAGGACGGGCCCGCGCGCGAGGGCTTCCTGAAGCGAGTACTTCTTTCCGTCCGTGGCGGCGAGCTCGATCGGAGGCGCCGTCTGGCCTCGGGCGATGGCCGGCATGGTCCTTCCCCCCAGAAACTTTTTAAACGCTCTTCCAATCCATCAGATGCTTCGTGAACCGCGGCGTTTCAAGCCGGACGACATCGGGCCGGCCGAGCGGGCTTGGGCCCGCCGCGCTCAATGGATGTGCTTGATCTTTTTCTGCATGTAGTCCATCAACAAATACTGGCCGAGCGTGTAGGGCGTAGTGAAATAGGCTTTGCCCTGGCAGATCTCGGTGACCTTCTGAACGAAGCTGATCAAGCCGTAGTCGGAAGCGAGCATGAAGGTGTTGATGAGAATTCCATTGCGCCGGCAGCGCGCGACTTCGTGGAGCGTCTCGGAAACGACCAGCGGGTCCAGCCCGAAGGCGTTTTTGTAGATGCGGCCGTCGGCGAGCGTCAGCGCCGAGGGCTTGCCGTCCGTGATCATGACGATCTGCCGCATATCTTTCCTCTGCCGGCTGAGAATCCTCTGCGCTAAACGGAGGCCTTCCCGGGTGTTGGTGTAATACGGGCCAACTTTGACGCGCGCGAGTTCCGGCAGCGGGACTTCTTCCGCCGCGTCGTGGAACAAGACCAGGTGCAGTGTATCGCCGGGGAATTGCGTTCGGATCAGGTGCGTCAACGCCAGCGCCACGCGCTTGGCGGGCGTGAAGCGGTCTTCGCCGTAAAGAATCATGCTGTGGGAGCAATCGAGCAGCAGCACCGTCGCGCACGAACTCTGGTACTCGCACTGACGGACTTGGAGGTCGCGGTAATCGAGTTCGAGCGGCAAGGAGAGGCCGTGGCGGCGAATGGCGGAGAACAGCGTCGCGTTGACGTCCAAGTTCAGCGTGTCGCCGAATTGGTAAGGGCGGGTGGCGCCGTGCGATTCGATGCCGGTCGCCTGCTCGCGCGTATCGTGGCGGCCGAAACTGGATTTTCCGAGCGAGGCAAGCAAATCCTTGAGGGTCTTGAAGCCCAGGAAATCGAGCGCCTTGTCAGTGAGCTCGAACTTGACCTTGCCTTGCCGGGACTCGTCGGTCTGCGCGGGCCCGCCCTCCGGCAATTCTTTTCGACCCTGAGGCGGCTGGTCTATCGTGATATAGCCTTCCTCCGAGAGCCGCTCGAGCAGCTTGTCGATCAGTTCTCGGAGCGACGAGTTCTGGTAGTTTTCGGCGCGGCGCAGCAGTTGATCGAGCAGCTCCTTCGGAATCAGGCCCTGATCGCGCAGGGCCTTGAGGAGCTCCTGATGGAGCTCTTCCATCGTCTGCGCGCGGTCCATTTCGTAGAAGCCGTAAGCGTCCTGGTTGAAGCCGCTCTCGAGGAGGTAGTCTCCGAGGAGCTGGAGGAGGTCTTCGGCGCTGAGACCGTCAAAAGGATCCGCGACGTATTTGGAGTACTTGACGTATTTCATCGCACGTCCGGGGGTAGCGATTTAGGCTCCGGCGGCCTTCCCCGTGAAGAGCGGCACGAAATGCCCCGCGACGAACTGCTCGAAGGACGTGGGCGTGGTATTGGCGGCGGAGCGGGATTCGAGCGGCCGCATGTATCCGGAATTCAATGCCTCCGACATTTCGAGCAGCGCGTCGGCCATGCTGGTGGACATCCCCATCGCCGCCAGGGCCGGCTTTAGCTGCCACGCGGGCAGTTGCGAATAGGAAAGCCCGGGTTTACCAATTGCCTTCCCGATTACGGCCGCGGCCTCGCGGTAATCGAGATCGCGCTGGCCCAGCAGCTCCACGGTGCGCTTGCCTTGAAAGTCGAGCTGGAGCAAGGCTTGGGCGGCAAAGGCGCCGACGTCGCGCGCCGCAATCATGGGCAAGGCTAAGTCAGCCCGCAGCGGTCCGCCAACGATCCCGAAGTTTTTGATCACTGTCACCTGCGCGAGTAGGTTTTCCATGAAGTATCCGGCGCGGATGTAGAGCGCGTTCAGTCGGCTGTTCCCGTTCAACTTTTCCTCGAAAAGACGGAGGCCCAGCACCGGTCCGGTCTTTTCGGGCTTGTCGGTGCCGACGCTGCTGAGCAGAACGGCATATTCGACGCCAGTCTGTGCGATCGCCTGGGCCTGTGCGTCTGAAACCTTTTCCTGATATGCGCGCATATCCGGTGAAGCTAGGTTCGGGGGAATCATGACGTAAACGGCGCGTGCCCCGGCGAAGGCTTTGGTCAGGGCGGCGGCGTCAGATGCCTCGCCGACCCAAGCCTCCGCGCCTTTTCGAACCTGCGGCACCAGGCGCTCCGGGTCCCGCCCGATCACCCGGACCTTTTGTCCGCGCGCGAGCAGTGTCTCGGCGACGACCTTTCCTGTGTTTCCCGTGGCTCCGATAACGGCGACCATCTGTCCCTCCTATGAATTTGATGCCGAAAAGTCAGCCAAAAGAGCCCGTAGACCAGATTCGCAGCGCCTGCGCGCCATCAATTCAGCGGCCGCCGGCGCGGGCCGAGCGGCCCGGGCTCCTCTTCGGGACTCTCCGGACGCGCCGGGCGGTGGTGCTCGACGTGGTAGCCGAGCTCCTCGTTGCGGCTGATTTTCTTGAGCGCGTAGAGCCCCTCGAGAATGAACTCCCCACCCGAGACGAGCAGCGCCGGCTCGTCCTTGGCCTTGAGGCCCAGCGCTTGAGTCTTTTCGAGCAGCCCTTGAATCTTTTTCAGCTCGGAGTAAATTTCCTCGCTCGGCGCGCCTTCGGGATACTTGAGATGGCCCCCCAGCTCGAACCACTGGACCACGGAGTGGAGCGGCACGGAGTCAAAATACTTCTTGAAGGTTTTCGCCGTGGCTTGGCGGATGACGTCGCGCCCCACCTGCTCGGCGCCTCGCAATTCGCCTTCGTATTCGAGCTCAAGCTTCCCAGTGAGAGAGGGCAGGGCGGAGTAGAGGTCGGAAATGCGCGCCACCGCCGTGGGCTCGTGATGGACGAGCGCGCGGCGCTCGGCGTTCGAGACCACATTCTCGAGGCACGTAATGGGCACGCGCTGGCTGACGCCGCTCCGCTTATCAATCCTTTTTTCCTGGCGCGCTTCGAACGCCATCGACTCGATCACTTCGCGAACGTAGGCGGGGATCACCAGCCGGGCCGCCTCGCCGCGCTTCGTCCAGGCTTCCTGGTCGGTGATGGCCATGGCGTGCTCGAGCGTATGAGGATAGTGGGTGCGAATTTCGGAGCCGATGCGGTCCTTGAGCGGAGTGATGATTTTTCCCCGCGCCGTGTAATCTTCCGGGTTTGCCGTAAAGACCAGCTCGACGTCGAGGGGCAGGCGCACGGGATAACCCTTAATTTGCACGTCGCCCTCCTGCATGATGTTGAGCAGGCCCACTTGAATTTTGCCCGCGAGGTCGGGAAGCTCGTTGATGGCGAAGATGCCGCGGTTCGCGCGTGGAAGGAGGCCGTAATGGATCGTCAGCTCGCTCGAAAGCGCGTGGCCGCCCCGAGCCGCCTTGATGGGGTCGAGGTCGCCGATGATGTCGGCGATCGTCACGTCGGGAGTGGCGAGTTTTTCTACGAAGCGGCTCTCGCGGGGAAGGTAGGCGACGGGCGTCGCGTCGCCGCACTCCGCGATGCGCTCGTGACACCAGCGGCACAGCGGCCGAAGCGGGTCGTCGTTGATTTCGCAGCCGGCGACCACCGCCATCTCCTCGTCGAGCAATTCGACGAGCGTCCTGAGGATGCGGCTCTTGGCCTGGCCGCGCAGCCCGAGAAGGATGAAATTGTGCCGGGAAAGCAGGGCGTTCGCGATCCCGGGGACGACCGTGTCCTCAAAGCCGATAATGCCGGGGAAGACTGTCCGTCCCGATTGCAAACGCTCGATGAGGTTCGTCCGCAACTCGTCTTTCACGCTTCGGGCTTCATATCCCGACCGGCGAAGCTCGCCGAGAGTGTGTGCTTTTCCCATAGCTCCGATTCCCTGGACAAACATTATAGGCGATGCTTCCTGGAAGTCCAACCCCGTCCAGGCGAGCGACGCGCTTTCGGCCTATCACAAGTGCGCGCCGCCGACGTCGCCATTGCCTCCCGCTTTTTCGCGCGCGTGCTCGGCGCGGTCGAGCTGTGGTAAAAGCGCTTCGAACGCCTGGATCACCTCGATCACGCGCTCGGGTTCATTGCGCACGCCGAGGAGATGCTGCTTGAAGTCGAGGTCGAGCGGCAGCGGGGCCGCGAGGCGGAACGAAAGGTAACGGTAAGGCCGCTGGAGATGGATGGGGATGTCGGGCGAATTGCGGATGCGCTGCATCACTTGGCGGAAAAGTTCGATGGCGCGCGCGGCGTCGGTTTCGGCGGGAAGGTCCTGCCCAGGGTCGTCGTCAAAAAACTCCACCCCACCGCGCAGAAAGCTTTTCTCCTGGTTCACAACTAGAATCTCAAACCGCCTCGAGCCCACCGTGAATATGTCCAGGCGCCCGTCGGCGTAGGTCCTGGTCAGGTTGACAATCCTCGCGCTGCAACCGAGGCGCGAAACTTCCTGCCCTTTCGCCAGGACAACACCAAAGTCTTCCTTGCGCGACGGATCCTCGCCGGCTTTAAGGCACACCCCGATCATCTCTTTGTAGCGATCTTCGAAGATGTGGAGGGGCAGCGGCGCCTCCGGCATGAGCACGACTTCGAGCGGAAACAGCGGCAGAAGGCCTTCTTTCATCGGCTGGCCCGTGGTGCCCGACATCGCCTGGGAAAAAGAATCGCGCGGCATTATATCACCCCGCCGGCTCGAGTGTGTCTTCGGCATTGATGAGGAACCAAAGCACCGCCCCAAGGAGGCAGATCGCCGCGGCAAGGTCCAGCGCCGCCGCCCAGCCGAAACGCGTGGCGATGACCGCGGTGAGGATCGGCGCGGCGGCGCCGCCCGCGTTCCCCCACATGTTCATCAGGCCGGAAAGCGACCCTGAAAAACTCGGCGACAAGTCAATGCACGTCGCCCACCATGTGGAGGTCGCAAACAGGTTGAATCCCATCGCGCCGGCAAGCAGCAAAATCGCGAGCGGGTTGTTCGCTGTGTGCGCGCCCAGCGCGAGCAGCGTCCCCGAAACCACCATGCCCGTCGAGGCGGCCGCGCGCCGGCCCCTCCTGAGGCCCCATTTTCTGACCGCAAAGTCCGAAAACCCCCCGCCCAACGGAGTGAGAATCAGCGCGGCCACGAACGGCGTGGTTCCCCAGAAACTGCCTTGCGTGACGTTGAGCCCGCGCCCCCGGACGAGGTAGAGAAAAAACCAGGTGTAGTAAACGTAGTTGGGATACCCCTCGCAGAAGTAGCTCAGCATCAGGCCCCAAACGGAGCGGCTGGTGAGGAATTTCTTCCAGGGCGGATTTCGCCTTGGCGCCTGGGACGCGGGAACGGCGGCCGGCTGTTTGTCGAGCTTCGCTCGGATAAGGGCGAGCTCCGCCACATTGACGCCCGGATGCTCTTCCGGGCGGCTGGTCGCGTAGAAGCGCCAGACGGCGGCCATTATGACGCCAAGGGCTGAGCAGATGTAGAACGACATCTGCCAGCCCCAGCGCTGCATTATCGCGGCGATGAGCACAGGCGTGATCGTGCCGCCCACGCCGATGCCTACCAGCGACAGGCTGGTGCCGAGGCCGCGGCTTTGATAGCCCATCCAGTAGGCGATGATCTTGTTTGAATTCGGCAGCGCGCTCGCCTCGCCAACTCCGACGAGGAAGCGGACGATGGAGAAAGCGGCGATTAAACCAAACCAACGCGCGAGCGGGAGGCGCGGCGCCATCGCCGTCAACGCCGTGAAAAGCGACCACCAGAGTATGGCCAGGGTCAAAATCCCGCGCGGGCCAAAGCGGTCCCCAGCCCACCCGCCGGGAATCTGGCACAGCGCGTACCCCCAGACGAACGAGCTCAGAATCCAGCCCATCGCCTGATTCGAAAACTGAAACTCATCCTGGATGTATTTCCCGGCGATGCTGAGGTTGAGGCGGTCGAGGTAGGTGAGCGCCGTGATGAGCGTCAAGAGAACCAGGATTTTCCAGCGCACGCGCGAGAGCCGGCCGCTTGTAGGGTGGCGCATACATGGCGTAGTGTGCCATGTGTGCGACCAAAATGCTCAAGCCCTCCTCGCACACATCGCAAAAATCGCGATGTATGCGCCACCCGGTGTCTCGAGTATTCCCGTTCCCGCTTTGAGAGGTCAGGCGATGAGCTTTTCAAGGTACACTTTTTCTTTCTTGATATCTTCCATTTGCTTTGGGCCTGAGATTTCGCGCTCGATGGTCACGGGCCCGCGATAGTTGAGGGCTTTAAGCTTTCTGATCAGCACTGGGAAATTCGCCTTGCCCTGCCCGATGGCGACTTCTTTCCCGAGCTCGCGCGGGTTGGTCGGAAACAGGCCGTCCTTGGCGTGGAGCCCACGCACCAGGTGCCCGATGACGTCGAGCGCGTCCCCGGGATTGCCTTTGCCGTAGAGAATCAGGTTGGCGCAATCGAGGTTGATGAATTGGTTGTCGAGCCCCACATCGTGAATGGCGCGCAGGAGCGTAATGGGCGTCTCCTGGCCGGTCTCGTAGAGGACGTTGAGGCCGCTGTCTTTTGCGTATTGCATGACCTCGCGCAGCGCGGGAATGACTTCCGCGTAGACCGGATCGTTCGGATTTTCGGGAATAAAACCGAAGTGCGTGTGGATGGCCGGAATGCCGCACTGCTTGGCAAAATCAATGGCTTTTTTGAAATGTGTGGCGCGCGCCTGGCGGTACTGCCGCGGCACCAAGCCGATGGTCTCCGGCCCGTGATAAAAGTCGTATTGGGCCGGGCCGGGGCCGGAGGAGTTCAGCGCCGTGGCTTCGATTTGGTACTTCCCGAGTGCCGCCTTCAGCCGCTCGAGCATCTCGGGGCTCAGGTCCTCCGTGGACGGCTGGCAGGTAGGCAGGCCCAGGTCGTGAACCTTTTTCATGGCTGCCTCGGGGTCCTTGCCGACGCCGATAATCAGCCCCAGACGCATGCCTTTTTCAGCCGCAGGCGCCGCGCTTGACGAGGCCGTCACTCCCGCCGCAGCGATCAACGACATCGGGGCTATGGATGCCGAGATTTGAAGGAATTCTCTTCGGTTTTGAATCTTCATCGTTTCACCTCGCTCCAAGATATCGAAGGGATCCTCTGGCGCCATTTTTCGGTCCTCAGGGCACGACGCCTTCCCGCGCCCTCACTCGATAGGTTCAAAACGGCTGCCGGTCCATGCGCAGCGCTTTTCGACCGTCAGCGTGTCCACAGGCTTCTCGCGGCCGGGGATGTGGAACTCGATGATTGCCTTCCAGAGGATTCCCGGCTTCCCCCGGTCCACCGCAAATTCCGCCGTCGCCTTCGTCACCGTTCCCGGCGCGCCGGCGTTCCTTTCCGGCGGCGAAAGTTTATGCGGCTTGGGCTCGTAAAATCCCAGGTTCGTGTATTCCAACGGCGCCGTCCAAAGGGGCTTGATCGTTCCACCCTCGAATCGGCGCACGACGAAACGGACGCCTCGATTTTGCTCCCCCAAGGTGAAGGCTTCATGGCTGATCAGACATTCGTTGCCGTCGCCCACGGCATCGCGTGCTTCGAGGTCGCCAATGGGTGTCCGGATTTCCGCGTTCGGAAATTCCAAGTACGGGCCGGGCGCGTACCTTTCCGGCCCCGCAGTGAATATCTGAAGGCGCACGTTCGGAAGACCAGGGGAGTCGAAAAGACAGACCAGCAGGGGCGGGCGCGACGCCTGCTGAAGGAGAAGGCGCGTAATCACGGTGTCGGCGGCGACCACGTCATCGGTGAACGGCGCGCCGGCGCCCATGAACAGGTCTTCATTGGCAGGGAAGCGATGGGTGTCGAAGAATTTCAGCCGGCTCGATTCCACCCAGGCGAGCGTTTCTTCCAGAGTCGCAGGCTTGATTGCCATCACCTCGGACCAATGCTTTTCGTCCCTCTCCTTTTCTCCATAAACCGCCAGGAGCGCGCCTCGGCCAAGTTTCCGCACCAGCTTGGGATGCAAGGAAAGGCCTTCGAAAACGTCGACCGGCCCGCGGCCGGCATAACCCCATCCGGTTTGCACCGGCTTCTTCGCCGCCTCGGCCGGCAGCAGCAGGCAGACGCTCGTCAGTGTCAGCAACGCAGCTTGCAACTTCATCGCCGCGCCTATTGTTCACGTTCGCGACAAATTTGACAAACAAAATCTTGCTCCGTAGACTCGAATTCGGCCCGAGAAGTCAATGCGGGCCGCCTGACGCTGGCGCGGAAAGAATAGGTAGTATGGGGTGGCGCGGAAATAAGGCAATCGGCCACTATTCCGAGCCGAGAAACACTAGGAGGCTGATGAAAAATCGTCTCATGTTGTCATTCTGAGCGAAGCGAAGAATCTATATTGTTGATTTTATACCAGTGCGAGATGCTTCGCGGAGTCTACCCTGAGTGTGGAATGAAAGGGATTCTTCGCTGCGCTCAGAATGACAAGCGAAGAGCCTGCCCTGAGTAGAGCGAAGGGGCTCAGCATGACATTTCGGCCCGTTTTTCATCAGCCTGCTAAAGAGCTTGATAAACGGTTTTGAAAGGCAGCGGTACGATGTTGAGCTTAACTGCGATCTCTCCCGAGGTTCTCGCCCGATACGAAGCAGTGATCGGCCTGGAAGTTCACGTCCAGCTCCTGACCCGGTCAAAGATCTTCTGCTCTTGCTCGACTCGTTTCGGTGACCCGCCGAACTCCAACACTTGCCCCGTCTGCCTGGGCCTGCCCGGGGCGCTTCCGGTCCTGAACCGCGAGGCGGTGACCATGGCGATGAAGGCGGCGCTGGCGCTGAATTGCGCGGTCCACCCGCGCTCACGCTTCGCGCGCAAGAATTATTTTTACCCCGACTTGCCGAAGGGCTATCAAATCTCGCAGTACGACGAGCCGCTGGCGAGCGCCGGCTGGCTGGACATTGAAGTGGCCGGGAAGGCCAAGCGCATTGGTGTGACGCGCGTTCACCTGGAGGAAGACGCAGGCAAGTCTCTCCATGAGGGCTTTCCGGATTCCGACCGCAAATCTTATATTGACCTCAACCGCTCCGGCGTCCCGCTGATTGAGATCGTGAGCGAGCCGGACCTTCGGACGCCCGAGGAAGCCTACGACTACCTGACTCGCTTGAAGACGCTGATGCTTTACTTGGAAGTTTCGAATTGCAACATGGAAGAGGGGAGCCTGCGTTGCGACGCGAACGTCAGCGTGCGCCGCGCGGGCCGAACCGCCTTTGGGACGAAGACCGAAGTCAAGAACTTGAACTCTTTCAAGTTTCTCCAAAAGGCGCTGGCGCACGAAATCGAGCGGCAAATCGGGGTGCTCGAAGAGGGTGGTGAAATCCTGCAAGAGACGCGCCTTTGGGACAGCCGCGAGCAGCGCACCTACGGCATGCGCTCGAAAGAATTCGCGCACGACTACCGGTATTTCCCGGAGCCCGACCTGCTGCCGCTGGTCATTAGCGAGGAGTGGAAGGAAGAAGTCCGGCGTTCGATGCCGGAGTTGCCTGAGGCGAAAAGGGCTCGCTTCGTCGACCAATATGGGCTGGGAGATTACGACGCCGCGCAACTGACCTCCTCGAAGGCGCTCGCGGACTACTTCGAAGAAGCGGTCAGGCGAGCGGGTGAGCCGAAGCTTTCCGCCAACTGGATTTTGAGCGAGCTTTCCCACCTGCTCAAGGAGGCGGGAAAGGAAATCGCGGAATCCCCCGTTTCGCCGGAGCGACTGGCGGAGTTGTTGGCGCTGGTCGCCAAAGGCACCCTCTCCGGCAAAATGGGAAAGGACATCCTCGCCGAGATGTTTTCGACCGGGCGTGCCGCGAGTGAAATTGTTGCCGGCAAGGGCTTTGAACAGATCAGCGACCCGGAAAAAATCGCCGCCGTGGGGCGCGAGATCATGGCGGCGAATCCAAAGCAGGTCGAACAGTACCGCGGCGGCAAGGCGGCCCTGCTCGGCTGGTTCGTCGGCCAAGTAATGAAGGCCACGGGCGGCAGGGCAAACCCGCAGCTTGTCCAGGAAATTTTAAAGAAAGAGCTCGGTTCGTAGCGCGCTCGCGTAGTGCCGGGCGGGATCTCCCCCGTTTCTATCGGGAGCACGGCAATTTTACATTTAGGGGTCAAGCTTCGATGCTGAATCCAGGAGATGCTGCTCCCGATTTTTCGCTGCCCGCGGACTCTGGCCGCAATGTCTCCCTCAAAGATTTTCGGGGAAAGAAACTGGTGCTCTACTTTTTCCCAAAGGCGGACACGCCGGGTTGAACCGCTGAGGCGACCGAGTTTCGGGACGCCCATAAGGAAATGGAAAAGCTTGGCGCAAGCGTGCTCGGCATAAGTGCCGACTCCGTGGAAGAGCTCGCCAAGTTCCGTGACAAATACCAGCTCAATTTCCCGCTGGCCGGCGACCCCTCGCACAAAGCCCTCGAGGCTTACGGCGTCTGGCAGGAAAAGAACATGTACGGTGTCAAGAAAATGGGGATCGTGCGAACGACATATATCCTGGACGCCGACGGGCGCATCGTGCGCATATTTCCGAAGGTCAGAGTGGACGGCCACATTCGCGAAGTGCTCCAGGCACTTAAGCCCTGAGGGGTGTCTATTGAAGATTCTCCACAGCAAGCGATGGATCGCCGCGGCCGTGGCTGCGACAGCGGGCGCGGCCTTCCTGAGCCATAACTGGGCCGCCCAGCAGCCACCGCCGCCTAACTTCACGCGCGCGGAAGTCATGGTCCCGATGCGCGACGGAGTGCGCCTCCAAACGGTGGTCTTCACGCCCAAGGACCAGAGTGTGCCGCTGCCTATACTATTCACGCGCGGGCCGTATGGCGTGCCGGATGAATGCTGCCCGGCCGGCACCGACGACATTGTGGTGTTCCAGAATCTGCGCGGACGCTTCAAGTCCGAAGGCGAGTTCGTCATGCAGCGCCCGCCGCGCGACCGCAGCGATGGGAAGGCGGTAGACGAAAGCTCGGACGCCTACGACACGATTGATTGGCTGGTGAAAAACCTGCCGAACAACAACCGCCGCGTAGGGATGTTCGGCGTTTCTTACCTGGGATGGACGGTGGTGATGGCGCTGGTGGATCCTCACCCCGCGCTCAAGGCTGCCATTGAAGGCGCCTCGCCCGCCGACATGTTTCTCGGGGACGATTTTCACCACAACGGCGCCTTCCGCCTTAGCTACGGGTTCGAATACGCCGCGTTGCTCGAATCCGCGAAGGAAGCCGATACACACTTTGCATTCGATCGCTACGACACTTACGACTGGTACTTGAATCTGGGCGCCCTGTCGAACGTCAACCGGCTTTACTTTCACGGTCGGCTTCCCACCTGGAACGATTTCGTCCGGCACCCTAACCGCGATGAATATTGGCGGAAACAGGCCTTCTTCTCGTTCTTGAAGGAGACAACCGTACCCACGCTCAACGTTGCGGGCTGGTGGGATCAAGAAGATTTTTACGGCCCACAGAAAATCTTCGAGTTGATGGAGAAGGGCGACAACCGGCATCTGAACTATTTCGTCGCCGGCCCTTGGAATCACGGGCAGTGGTCGCGCCCGCACTGCCATGCCTTGGGGACGATTGATTTCGGCGAAGACACCTGCCGCGACTACCACGAAAAAATCAGCAACCCTTGGTTCGACTATTGGTTGAAGGACAAAGGCGAACTGAAGCAGCCGAAGGCGCTGACGTTCCAGACCGGGACGAACCAGTGGGCGTCTTACAACGCATGGCCGCCGCGCCAGGGAATCACCACGAAGAATCTCTATTTCCGCTCGGGAAACAAACTCGCATTCGACGCGCCGGTCGAGGCGGGGAGCGCATTTGACAGTTACGTCTCCGACCCTGCTCATCCGATTCCCTATCGCCACCGGCCCATCACGCCGACATACCCCGGGCCGGAGTGGCCGCTGTGGCTGGTGGAAGATCAGCGCTTCGTGGAGCATCGCCCCGACGTGCTGAGTTACCAGACCGACGCGCTCGCGGCGGACCTGACGGCCACCGGTGACATCGTCGCCGACGTGTTCGCTTCGACCTCCGGCACGGACAGCGACTGGATCGTCAAGCTCATTGATGTGTACCCCGAGGACTCGAAGCTCGTCGCCAAGCCCGAAGAGTGCAACTGCGCTGCGGGGATGCCCCTGGCCGGCTACGAACTCATCATCGCCGACGAGGTGTTCCGGGGGCGTTTCCGCAAGAGCTTCGAGAAGGCGGTACCAATTCCGCCAAATCTGCCGCTCGAATACCGTATTGATCTCCACACCAATAACCACACATTCTTGAGGGGCCACCGGATCATGGTCCAAGTCCAGAGCACATGGTTCCCGCTGATCGACCGCAATCCCCAAAAGTTCGTGCCGAACATTTTCGAGGCCACGGACGCCGACTATCAACCTGCCACAGAGCGCATCTACCGCTCGAAGCGGCTGGCGTCGAGTATCGAGCTCCCCGTCGCGGCGAATTAGGCTGAAAGAGCTCGGGCGTCGTGGCCTGCGTGAGATTAATGAGCATCCGCAGGGCAAAGATGACGGCGCAACGCGGCATCAGGCGAGGAACGGAGCGATGGAAGGGCTGCGCTTGTAGCCGAAGGTCGGATGGTAACAATAGAAGACCTTCAGGAGTCGCGCGGTGAGCGTGGGGATGCGCACCTCCTCGCGCGCCCAGCCCTGCGGCTGGAGCAGCTCGTCTAAGGGCTTGAAGCCGCCCGGGCCGCGCTCGAGCAGGTGGCGCTGGAACTGGAGGTAAGCGTCGTCGCCGAGCACGACGAACGTATGGAGGTTCGGGAAAAGTTTCAGCTCGGCGCGCAAGTGGTGCGAACAGTAGGCCAGCCCTTTTTCGGCGACGTGCGGCGCAGTGGAATGGCAGCGGAGGGCGTCCGTCAGCACAAATCGCTGCTTGAATTCTGTGAAGCTCTTGACACCCAACAGGTCGAAAAGCCCCGCCACGAATCGGTTCCCCGTTTCCGGCTGGCGGTAAAGGAAGGTGCTCGGACTGAGCGGTGCGTCGCGGCCGATGACGGCGATGCGCGGAGCCCCCCGGTCCGGATAATACATCTTGACGTAGCCGGACAGGAATTCCCGGGGGGGAAGAAGAATGGTGGGGATTGCGGCGCACTCGCGGCAAGCCGCAATCTTCACGCGGGTGGTTTCGGTCTCGAATCCGGGGATCAAGCCTCCGGCATCCAGGATGGGCCAGGAGGTGAGCGCGAGTTGAAGAAGCATTTCCGGAGCCGCGCCGAGCGGCCCGAGGATGAGGTTGTCAATCAAACGTACGGCTCCCACCCGCGCGGCGACGAGGGCCACGCACCCGGAGATCACGCGCTTGGCCGGCTTCAGATTTTGCGGTTCGACCACGGCGGCGTATTCGAGCCGAGCGAGGGGCTCGCCGGCGAAAACCTCACGAATTGCTTTGAGGAGCTTCGAGGCGAGGCTTTCGCCTCCGTGCGCCAATTTTTCGGCGCGGCAGAGGCTCCGGTAGAGCACCGTCGCCGCTTTCCGCTCCTCGGGATTCAGCCGCGAGTTGCGGGAGCTGAAAGCCAGGCCGTCCGCTTCGCGCATAGTGGGGCATATCACCAGCCGCACGTCCAGGTTCAAGTCCTCGACCATGCGGCGGACGACGAGCGTTTGCTGGAAATCTTTCTGGCCGAAGTAGGCGAGATCCGGCCTGATGATATTCAACAACTCCAATACCACCGTGGCGACGCCGGCAAAGTAACCGGGGCGAAACTCTCCCTCGAGCGGCTTCGCGACCTCCCCGGGGACGACCCCGGTCGAGAATCCCTCCGGATACATTTCCATTTCGCTGGGGGCAAAGACTGCGTCAATTCGCAAGGGCTCCAGGAGTTCCAGGTCACGGTTCAGGTCTCGAGGGTAATCGGTGAGGTCCTCGGGAGAGTTGAACTGTTTGGGGTTGACGAAAATCGAGACCACGACGACATCGCATTGCCGTTTGGCTTGGCGGATGAGTGAGAAGTGGCCTTCGTGCAACGCGCCCATCGTGGGGACCAGTGCCAAGGATCGCCCCCGTGCGTGTGCGTCGCGCGCAAGGCTGTGGATTTCCGAAATGGATTTGACAACCCGCATGCGATCCCTTCCCCGCGATTTTGGGCCAAATGCGGGCGGCAGGCAAGCCCGAAACCTTTGCGGGCGCTCATAAGGGGAGCCAAGTCGGCTTTGCGTCCGGCGCCTTCACGCGAGGCGCGAGGCTTCCTTCTCGAAGTGCTCGCGCAGGCTAGCGGGCCAGTGGTATGACTCCTGGTCGCTCGGGTACCGGCCGAGTGCCACGTCCTCGCGGTATCTCGAGCATGCCGTCCGCAAGACCTCGTGGGCATCGGCGTACCTCCGGACGAATTTGGCCGCCGGGCCGAACGTGAGTCCGATGACGTCGTGAAGCACCAGAATCTGCGCGTCGCAGTCGGGCCCGGCTCCGATGCCGATGGTCGGAATGCGAAGCCGCCGCGTGATGATGCCGGCAAGCTCGCGCGGAATTCCTTCCAGGACCAGCGCGAAGGCGCCAGCATCTTCGACCGCCTGCGCGTCGGCAAGGATCTCCCCGGCCGACTCGAGCGTCCTCCCCTGAACGCGATGGCCTCCGAGGGCATGAATGGATTGCGGCGTCAACCCGATATGGCCCATGACGGGGATCTCTTCCCGCACCAGACACCGGATAAGCGCGCTGCGCTTGCGGCCCCCTTCAAGCTTCACTGCTTCCGCCCCGCCTTCCTTGAGGTACTGGACGGCGACGCGAAGGGCTTCCTCGCGCCCGACGTGGTAGCTGCCATAGGGGAGATCGGCAACCAGCAGAGCGCGCCGCACGCCACGCCGGACAGCGCGCAGGTGGTGCAGGATTTCATCCACGGTCACAGAAATTGTCGAGTCGTAACCCAGTACGACTTCGCCGAGGGAGTCCCCGACCAGAATGATGTCCACGCCGGCCTCGTCCACCAGGCGCGCCGTAGGGTAATCGTAGGCGGTCAGGCAAGCCAGCCTGTCGCCTCGTAGTTTACGCTCCAGAATCCCTGGGATGGTGATCTTGCTCACGGCTTCATTTCGGTCCATGGCATCACCTCGATTAGCAGAAATCAGAAGCCAGAAGTCAGAAGCCAGAAGGGGAGAACACGAACTCGGAACTTACGACTCGGTCCTCACAACTCAGAACCGACATCTTTCCCTGGGGTATGCGGCGGTGCCCTTCGTAGCCGCGCAATTAAAACGAAAGACCCCCTCCGTCGGATCGGCGCTTGCCGCCCCTTTTCGGGGCCGCCGGGACAGAGAGGGCCGTCGGCGCTCCAATGTCAGCCCGCCGCGAACTTCCGTGCAGGGGCTGTGGCGCTCTTCGCCGTCCGTCTCAGTCCGCGGACGCGGATCCAAGCGGCAAAAAATACTGCGTACCTTTGACCGGCTGGCTCAATCGCGCGAGCAGTTGATCTAAGTCTTCGTTCCGGTCGACAAAGTCGATCTCAGACGTCTCAACCACCAGCAGGTCAGAGGACCTGTAATGGAAGAAGAAGTGTTCGTAAGCCTTCACGACTTCTTCCAAATATTCCCTGGAGATCCGGCTTTCCATCGCCGCGTTCTTTTTCGCGATGCGTTTTCGCAAGACCTCCGGCTTCGCTTGCAAGTATATCACTAAATCGGGGACGGGAGCTTGTTCAGCGAGAAGACGGTAAAGCTCGTCGTAGAGCCGGAGTTCGGCGTCACTCAAATTGAGGTACGCAAAAATCTTGTCTCTTTCGAAAAGGTAATCGCTGACGATCGTTTGTCTCGACGATGACGCGACATCCAGAGCGCGCCACTGGTTGAAGCGCTCGACCAGAAAATAGAGCTGGGCCTGAAATGCCGCGCCCCGCTTCTCATTATAAAAGGGCCCAAGAAAGGGATTGTCCTCGACGTCGCGCAGGCGCTCGGCGTGGAGGCGGTCGGCCAGGATGTCGGCGAGGCTGGTCTTACCGACGCGGATAGGGCCTTCGACTGCGATCAGCCGCGGCGGCTCGAACGACGGCGGATTGGGCACGGCGTGCTCCGGCGTAGGTTCGGGTGGTCGGAAGATTCCAGCCGGCTTTCCAAGCAGGTTCGCCAGCCACCCCCCTGCGCCTGAATCCTCGGTCACTCCCGGCAATCTTTCATGCGGACGACGGCGCTCGCATCCGGCGTTTCATGAAGCATTTCGAGCACCGTGCGCTCGGTGACCGGGTGGCGCGCCTCAGGAGCGAGCTCCGTGAGCGGGGCCAGCACGAATCGCCTTTCCGCCAGCCGCGAATGAGGGATTTCCAGTTCCGGGGACTGTACGACAACATTCTCGTAAAGCAGGATGTCAATGTCAATCGGACGCGGGCCCTTCGGAGTCCCCGGCTGCCGCCCCAGGGTTCGTTCAAGCGACTTGAGCGCGCCGAGCAGACGCGTGGGCATTAGTTCGGTGGCGGCTTCGACAACACAGTTAACGAACCACGGCTGCGAGCGAACCTCGACGGGTTCGGTCTTGTAAAACGACGAGACCCGTCGCACCACGACGCCCACATCGGGAAGCCTCCGGATCGCCTCTTCTAAATGCGCTGCGCGGTCTCCCAAGTTTGACCCCAAGGAGAGATAAACCGTCTTCATCCCGGTGGCCGGACGCGAGTTCCGAGGTGCTTCGGCGCTGCTCGATCGCGTTTTCATTCAAAAAGCTTGGCAGTTCCACCCGCCGGGACCGCCTGCTTCAGGTGCTTGTAGGCCGGCTCGTTGGCCCGGCGGCCGCTCTTGGTTCGGCTGATAAATCCCTGCTGCAACAGGTATGGCTCGACCATATCCACCAGGGTCTCGACTTCCTCATTGAGCGTGGCCGAGAGCGCCTCGACCCCGACGGGGCCACCGTTGTATTGTCGGACGATGGTGAGCAGGAAGTTGCGGTCGAGGTCGTCGAACCCCTCTTCGTCCACGCCTTCGAGCGCCAGCGCCTGGCGGGCGACTTCGGCCGAGATGGCGGGCACGGATTTGACCTGGGCGAAATCGCGGACTCGGCGCAAGAGGCGATTCGCGATGCGGGGCGTGCCGCGGGCGCGGCGGGCAATTTCGCCTGCTCCGGTTTCGTCAATCGGGGTGACGAGGATTTTCGCGGAGCGTAGCACGATTTCGCGCAGGTGTTCGACGGCATAGAAATCCAGGTGATAAAACAGGCCAAACCGGTTGCGCAACGGCGAGGAGAGGCTTCCGGCGCGGGTCGTGGCGCCGATCAGCGTGAACCGCTTGAGCGGCACGTTGATGGTTTTCGCGAACATGCCCTTGTCCACGACGAAATCCACACGGAAGTCTTCCATCGCGGGGTAAAGGAATTCCTCGATGTTGGCGGGCAGGCGATGAATCTCGTCAATGAAAAGGATATCGCCCTCGGCGAGGTTGGTGAGAATGCCCATCAGGTCGCCGGTGCGTTCGAGCGCGGGGCCGGAGGTGGTGGTAATTTTCGTCGCCATTTCCTTGGCGATGATGTTGGCGAGCGTCGTCTTGCCGAGCCCGGGCGGGCCGTAGAACAAAGCGTGCTCGAGGGGCTCCTGGCGCCGGCGCGCGGCTTCGAGCGCAATGGAAAGCTTCTCAACGACTTCCCGCTGCCCGACGTATTCCGCGAGAGTCGGAGGGCGCAGGGTAACGTTGTAGCTCTCCTCTTCCTTGGAAATCAGGCTTGGGGATACGAGGCGCTGTCTCATAGCCGTCTGATGAAAACCTCTCCCCGGTGTCATTCCGAGGAGGTCCGCCATTCCGATTGGCGGATCGACGAGGAATCTGCTAGGTCGTCTGTCGTAAAGCAGATCCTACTCCCGCGACTGTGGGATCAGGATGACACCCTCGCAAGAGTTCTCCGTCTCCCGGATCGAAATCCGCCTGCGGGCGGTGCCTTAGCAGACTGATGAAAAACGGGCCGAAATGTCATGCTGAGCCCCTTCGCTCTGCTCAGGGCAGGCTCTTCGCTGGTTGTCATTCTGAGCGAAGCGAAGAATCCCTTTCATTCCGCGCTCAGGGTAGACTCCGCGAAGCATCTCGCAGTGGTTTGAAATGAACAACATAGATTCTTCGCTTCGCTCAGAATGACAACATAAGACAATTTTTCATCAGCCTCTTAGGGCTTGGCTTCCGCCAGCGCGTCGGCGTTCCGCTCCTGCCGTTTTTCGAAGACTCGCCGTAAGAAATCTTCCGTGGAGCGGATGCCCTTGTGCTTGGCGAAAATCTCCTCGACCATCCGGCGCGCTTCGGGCCGGGAGTATTCGAGTTGCTCGAGTACCGCGAGCGCCTCTTCCTTCAATTCCGCGGCCGATTCTTTCTCGAGCGCCAGGGGCTGGACCGAGCGCGCCAGGGCGAACTTGGTCATTTTGCCGCGCAGCTCCGTTACAATGCGCTCGGCCGTCTTCGCGCCAATGAAGGGAAGCTCTTCGAGAAACGCGGTGTCACCGCGCTCGATTGCTAACGCAATCTCGCTCAATGGCTTCACCAAGCATTTTAATGCCTTCATGAACCCCACGCCGGGAACGGTCGTAAAAGCCTCGAAAAACTCGCGGTCGAGCGGCTCGAGAAAACCGACGAGCCTCGGGGTCAAGTGTCCGCCCCCCAGCCCTCCGTCAATATAATGAATCGTGTAAAACGTCGCGGGGTTCGGCCGCTCGGTTTCTGCGGCGGTACGCAGCCTCGAGGCGATGCCGGAGGGCACCAGCACTTCGTAACAGATCGAATCCACGCGCAGGAGCAGGGAGTTCCGCCGGATTCGATCGTAGAGGACTTCGCCGGTGATTTCGGAAATCACTCCCTTATTCCTCCGGATTTGGTGGGCAATCGAGGGGCAGGCGACGCGCGCCTCCGAACTCTCTCGCCGTTTCCCGACCGCTGCCAGTGTTGGATGAAGCAAACGGCCGCGGCCAGGGCGTCCGCCACATCGGGCGGCTGCGGAAAACGCACGAGCGAAAAAGTGTTTTGAATCGCCCGCTGGACTTGCGCCTTCGAGGCATTGCCGTTGCCCGTCAACGCCTTCTTGATCCTCTTCGCGGAAAGGTCGATCACCGGAATGTCTTCGAGCTCGGCGGCGAGGCAAATGACTCCGCGCGCGTGGCCCATGAGAATCGAAGTGCGTGGGAAGGAGGCATGCGAGTAAACTTCCTCGAGGCAGAGCGCTCGCGGCTCGAATTCCCGGATCACTTCCCGGACCCCGTCGAAGAGCGTTCGCAGGCGCGAGGGCAGCCCGTCGCCGGACCGCCGTGCCGGCCGAATGATGCCCGCTTCGACCAGCCGCACGTCCGCGTTGCGGCATTCCACAACGCCGTAGCCAGTGATGTCGAGGCCGGGGTCGATTCCAAGTATCCGAGCGGGTGTCCTAAGCGCGGTCGCCATTGAGAGCGATTCTAACACGACCGGGTGAATGACGCTGGGAAGACGTGGCGCTCAACGCGGCGCGGCGTCTGGCAGCCCGCCGTCCACAGGGAGCGTGGCGCCGGTTGTGGGCGTCTGACGCGTGGCGAAAAAAACCACGGCGCGGCCGACGTGCCGGGCCGTAATCTGAATCTTCAGAAGGTTGCGATTCTTGTAGTACTCCTCGAGCTCCTTTTCATTCATGCCGCGCGCCTTCATGCGGTCGGGGCCGACTTCAGCCCACAGCCCCGACTTGCGCGCGCCGTGGGAAAAGATGGCGTCCGGGGCGATCATATTGACGCGCACGCCGAGCTCGGCCAGTTCAAGGCTCGCGATGCGAGCCAGTTGGTGTGCGGCGGCTTTGGTGGCGCTGTAGGCGGCGAAATGGGCGCTTGGCGCAGCGACATTCTTCGTGGAAATCAGAATGATGTCGCCGCCCGTTCCCTGCGCCCGGAAGTGCCGCGCGGCTTCTCGAAGCATCAGCAGGGTTCCTTCCTGGTTGACGCGCTCGAGCTTGCGGAACGTTTCCAGGCTCAAGTCCGCGATCGCCGAAATATGAGCGATTCCGGCGTTGATAACCACCAAATCTACTCCTCCCCATTCTTGAATGACGGCCTCGAATCCGGCGGCGACGAACTGCGGGTCGGTGACATCGAGCGGGGTCCCGACAATACGCTGATCGTAAACCGCGCTTAAATCCTCGACCAAGCTGTCGAGCGCCGCGCCCGGGAGGTCGGTGGCGGCGACGTGACAGCCATTGGAGAGGAGCTCTTCGCAAATGGCCGACCCAATGGCACCCGCCGCGCCCGTTACCAACGCCACTTCCCGAGCCAGCGCCTTTTCGTCGCCGCGCGTGAGCTTCGCGTGCTGGAGGCTACGGTACTCCATGTCGAACAATTCCGCTTCGTCGAGACCCTGGTAAGACCCCATCGCATAGATCCGGGCCTTAGCCGCGAGCGTGTGCGCTGTGATGTCGCGAACGATACCGGCGGCAACGGCGTCCTTCCCCGCGCATAACGCTCCCAGGCCCGGGATCAGCAACACGCGCGGGTCCGGGTCAAATGGCTCGACACCGGCGGGCAGCCGCGATCGCTGCCGCGCGAAGTAGGCCTGATAGTTGGTCGCATAACACCGAATCGCTTCCGCAAGCTCGGTCCGCAGTTTCTCCGCGTCGTCAAAGTGGGGCGAGTCGAGCCAAAGTGGCCAGGGTTTGGTGCGAATAAGATGGTCGGAGGTTAGTGGCGGCGTAAGGGCCAAATCGCGGGCGGACGTGGAATCCACAAAATCCAGCACCTCGCGGTTGATGAGCGGCCGCAGAATGACGCGGGCGTGCGGGCAATCCGCCTCGCCGGTGGCGCGGGCCAGCAGTCCGCGGGCGATGGGGGCCACCACCGACCAACGCTTTCGCGCCGTCTCGACCGCAGTCGAGGCTGAAACCACCAGAGAGCGTTTCGATCTCCGGGCGATGTACTCTTCGGCGCGCGTGATCAGGGCGATGGTTGCTTCATAGGATTCTCGCGCGGTCCCGCCCCAGGTGACCAGCCCGTGGCGCACCCAGACCATGCCTCGCGCCGTCGGCTGCGCTCCGAACGCCGCTGCGGAGGCTTTCGCCAGCTCAAAACCCGGCGTCACGTAATCCAGCACGATGACTTCGTCGCCGAGAGCTTCCGCGGCGATTTTCAGCCCGCTCGGTTGATTGGTCAGCGCAAGGATGGCGTCGGCGTGAGTATGGTCAATAAAGCGGGGTGGGAGGAAGGCGTGAACCAGGGTCTCTATGGAAGGCGTTGCCGCCGCTGCCCTCACCAAATGAGTGCGAAACTCGTTGACCATGGCGGCGTCGGTAAGCGAGGGAAGCGCACCGAGCCTCCGCAGGTATTCGAGGTCAAGAGCTGTGTGACCCGCGGGCTCGATGGCGGCAAGGTCAAGTCCCGAGGCTTTGACGTAAATCACCGGACGATTCTGGGCAAAGATATCGGGGACCTCGCTCTTGAGGGAAGTGTTCCCTCCGCCGTGAAGGACCAGTCCCGGTTCGGCTCCGAGCAAGCGCGCGGAGTACGTCCGAAGCGCCAAGTCTTCGCTTGACGCTTTCGCGTGTTTCCGCACAAATTTCGCAGCTTCTGTTTCCGACCACCGGCTTTGCATAAGGGCTAAAGGATTGTTGAAAGAGTAGAAAGGAATGACATTCCGACGACCCCCGGTTCATTCAGTCCGGGCGTCGTTCGGCGGCGGAGGTCATTGCCATTTGGCTTTTGCGACCGACCTCACGGCATCGAGCATGAATTCCGCATTCTGCTGCGCGTTTTTGCCGTCGAAGACGGCGCCTCCGCTCACAATAATATCCGCCCCGCTCGCAGCGGCCGCGCTGATGTTTTGGCGGGTGACGCCGCCGTCGAGGGCGACCAACGTGCCGAGCCCCAAGGTCTTGATCCGCCCCTTTACGGTCTCGACGCGTCGCCAAGTGGAGGGAATAAACTCCTGTCCCTTCCATCCTGGATTTACGGCCAGGACCAGGACCAGATCGAGTTCCTCCCAGAGGGGCTCGAGCGAGTCGAGGGGCGTCCCGGGGTTAAGCGCCACGCCGCGCACCAAGCCCCGCTCGGGATCGTTGACGTTGGTCATCGAGCGCATCTGCTGGAGCGTGCGGTGAATGTGCGGGCCGGCTTCGACATGCACGGTAACGATATCCGCGCCCGAGGCCACAAATTCCGCCACTTTTTCGGACGGCTCCTGGATCATCAGGTGGAGGTCTTTGAAGAGCGGCGTCTTGAGAGCGCGGATAACGGGCGGACCGACGGTCATCATGGGGCAAAAGCAGCCATCCATGACGTCCACATGGGCGAGGTGCGCGCCCGCCCGCTCGAGCAGCCGGAGCTCGTCGCTGAGCGCCGACAAATCCGCGCTCACAATCCCGACGCTAAGCGTGGGACTGAGGTCGCGCAGCCATTGAACGGTGGGGGTTCCGGGCATCGTCGGGCCCGCTACTTCGCAAAGACCTCGGCCTTGGCCTCGCGCCGAAGCGTTTGGAAAAAATCGTAGGCGTGTTGGGGCTTCAGGCGCTCGTGAACCACTTTACGGACCGCCTGGATCATCGCCACGGGCGCTTCCGATTGGAAGATATTTCGCCCCATGTCCACGCCGGCGGCGCCTTCCTCGACGGCTCGGTGGGCCATCGTCAGCGCTTCAAGCTCGGGCAGCTTTTTGCCGCCCGCCATGACCACCGGCACGGGGCATGACGCCGTCACCGTCTCGAATCCTTCGGAGACGTAGTAAGTTTTGACGAAATGCGCGCCGAGCTCGGCCGAAATACGGCAGGCGAGTCGCAGGTACTTTGCGTCGCGAGTCATGTTCTTGCCGACCGCTGTCACGCCTAGCACCGCCAAGCCGTAGCGGTTGCCGAGGTCCACCAAACGCGTGAGGTTGTGCACGGACTGCGATTCGCACTCGCCGCCGATGAACACCTGGACGGCCAGCGCCGAGGCGTTCAGCCGAATCGCGTCCTCGATGTCCATGGCGATCTGCTCGTTCGAAAGTTCCTTCAGAATGCTCGGCCCGCCGCTGGCTCTTAAAACCAAGGCATTCGGCGCCGCTGACGGAATCGAGCTTCGCAGCGCGCCGCGCGTCAACATCAGCGCGTCGGCATAAGGAACCAGCGGGACAATAGTGATGTCCATGCGTTCCAGGCCCGTCGTCGGCCCCTGGAAATAGCCGTGGTCGAACGCCAGCATCACGGTGCGTCCGGACACCGGATTGAAAATGCGCGCCAGGCGGTTTTGAAGGCCCCAGCCGAGCGCCCCTGAGCCTTTCAGAAAGAACGCTTCGTTCCTCGCCGGCACCTCCAAGTGGAAATCCTTCGTATCGCTGGCGCCGTCAACATCCGGCATTTTGGGTTTCTCCTTCGCAACCGCGCCTTGCTCTATGCAAGGCCACAAAATGGGCCGCCTCAACGGTAATGGGGCCGTTCCGCCTTGTCAAGGCAGTCGGCGCGTAAGCGCGGCCGACGTTCGGCGCCCAGCGTTCGCCGGCCGAGTCTTGCCCGGGGGGGTGCGAGCACAGCCTTCACCCGAAAGAGGCAGCGAGTCCCTCCGAAGAATGGAGCAGCGCGCGGGGATGACCTCAGGGATAAAGGCCGCGAGCTTTCGTGGCTTCGGCGACGCGTCCGATGCCCAGCATATTGGCCGCTGTGCGCATCCCCACTTTTTGTTCAATGTGAATTCGCAGCACTTCCTTGAAGGCGACGTTCATAACCCGCTCCAAGCGGTTGTAAACGTCCTGTGCCTCCCAGAACATGTGCTGCTCGTCCTGCACCCATTCGAAGTAAGACACGGTCACCCCGCCGGCGTTACAGAGAATGTCGGGAATAATGAAGGTTTCTTTCGCTTCCAAAATTCTATCTGCTTCCGGTGTGAGTGGTCCGTTGGCCGCTTCGGCGACCAGCTTCGCCTGGACGCGCCCTGCGTTTCCTCCGTGAACGGTGTTTTCCAGAGCCGCCGGGATGAGGATTTCGCATGCGAGCGAGAGCAACTCCTCGGGTCGGATCGGCTCGGAGCCAGGGAACCCCGCAACGGAGCCGGTCCGTTCTTTGTGTTGGTTTAGTTTCGAGAATCGCTCACGCTGATGACACGGGCTTCGTGGTTTTCGAGCATTTGTGCCGCCACGGACCCCGCATTGCCGAAACCCTGCACCGCGACCCGCGCTCCCTTCAGGGCGAGGCGCAGATGTTCCAGGGCGGATTCAATGGTATTGAACACGCCTCGTCCGGTCGCTTCGCTCCGCCCAAGCGATCCCCCTAGGCTGATGGGTTTCCCGGTCACCACTCCCGGGACGGAATACCCCTTGGTCATGCTGTAGGTGTCCATGATCCAGGCCATGATCTGGGAGTTGGTGTAAACATCCGGAGCCGGGATGTCCTGTTGCGGGCCGATGAGCGGCAAGATGGAAGCGGCGTAGCGCCTTGTGAGGTGTTCAATTTCCCCGTTCGACATTTCCTTCGGATTGCAGCACACTCCGCCTTTCCCGCCCCCAAAAGGTATATTGACGACCGCGCACTTCCAGGTCATCCAGGTGGCCAGAGCCATGACCTCCTCTTTAGTGACGTTCGGATGATAGCGAATTCCGCCTTTGGCCGGTCCGCGAGCCGTGTTGTGCTGTACCCTGAAACCGTCGAAGTGAGCGATATGCCCATCATCCATACGCACGGGCAAGCCGACTTGTAGCGCCCTTTCTGGATACTTGATCATAGCCCGCATATCGTTGCTCAGGTCGAGCGCATCTGCCGCCATATCAAAGTTTTCCAGTGCCACCTCATGCGCGTTCTTTTCTTTCGTTTGAACAGGCATTTCCCCCCCTTTTCCTGACCCTGAGCCACCCTCGAAAGAAGGCGGGCAGGACCCGGCAGCCGGCATAGTCTAACGCGCCGAAGGAGAGGAGGCAATTGGCTGAACTTGTCGAGTTTCTTGTCGCATTCATTGGTTTGCGGTCCCCCTGAACGGTCACGCCCACCGCGGGAAATCCTGCGCTATAATCGGAAGCAGGGCTGGAGGTGTGTGTTGGGCATACGCTACGTTTTGAGCGACTACTTGAATGCGGCCATGAGCGATGCCGCCTTCGACAAGCTCGAAGACGGCACATTTGCCGGGCGAATACCGAACTGTCATGGTGTCGCTGCCTTTGGCATTTCTCTCAAGGAATGTGAAGAAGAGTTGCGCTCGACTCTCGAGGACTGGGTGCTGCTGGGGCTTCGGCTGAAGCATCCATTGCCCGTCCTCAGCGGCATTGACCTCAACCGGGAGCCCGCGCGTGAGCCGGTGGACACCGTGTAAACGCGGCGACTTCATACCGCGGCTCCGTGGGCTGGGTTTCGACGGTCCGTTTTCTGGGGGCCGACATCAGTTCATGGTATTCGGCCAGAAGCGCCTCGCGATCCCGACCAATCCTGAATATTCCGTCCCGCAGCTCCGCATCCCGCTTCGCGAGGTGGAAGGCATTTTAAGCCGCGCCGTCACCGTTAATGAATGGAGTGGATTGTAGCGGCGGCGCCATCGTTCGCGGGCATAGGCGAGGGCTCAGATCGCGGCCTCGAACTCGGAGAGGTCACGGGCATAGTCCAGGCAAGCCGCGAACTGAGCCTTGGTCAGGTCGGGAAACTCGGCGATGACCTCGTCGGCGTCTTTTCCGGCTGCGAGGTATCCCAGCACCAGGCTTACGGGACTTCGAGTGCCCTTGATTCGTGGCTTCCCACGCAGGAATTGCGGATCGCTGGTGATGTACTTTTTCCAGTCAGTCGGCATACGCCTTTCCATTGAATGCACGAAGGGTACACTTAAGGGTTTCAGTGTGGGGTCCGAAAATGATCAGGTCGCCGAGGTCCACGATTTCGTCCCAGTTAACCCAGTCCAGTACTCGGCGGAGAATGTTCGCTCGCTTGGAGGGATTTTCGTTGTCGGCTTGATCCATGGGGCATCCTTTTTGACCGAGCGGGAGTTTCCGGGCGTAGGCCTCGGAACCTTTATGCGTAAATCCCGCGCAGCTTCACCGAAAACGCGACGCGGTCTATGGCCAGCATATAGGCCGCGATACGGTTATTGACGTTGTGCTTTTCGCCGTACTGGACGACATCGTTGAAGGCCGCGACCATGATCTGCTTGAGCCGATCGTTGACGATGCCTTCCGGCCAGAAGTAGCCTTGCCGGTCTTGGACCCATTCGAAGTAGGAGACGGTGACGCCGCCGGCGTTGGCCAGGATGTCGGGCACGACAAAGACGCCGCGCTCGAAAAGGATGTCGTCGGCGGGAGGCGTAGTGGGACTGTTCGCTCCTTCGACCAAGATCCGCGCCCTGATGCGCGCCGCGTTCTTGCTGTTGATGACGCTTTCTATCGCCGCGGGCAGCAGGATTTCGCAATCCTGCTCGAGAATCTCCTGAGCGTTCGTCGGGTCGCCCTCCGGAAAGCCTTTGACCGTCTTGTTTTCCTTGACGTATTCGAGCAAGGCGGGGATACCAAGCCCGTGCGTGTTCAATACGCCGCCGTGGATGTCTGCAACGCCGACGATCTTATAGCCGGCCTCGTGCATCAGCCGCGCCGCCTGCGAGCCCACGTTTCCGCATCCCTGGACGATGACGCGCGTGGATTGCCGGTCGCGCCCGAAGCGTTTGAGGGCTTGGTCGCAGACGATCATGCACCCGCGCCCGGTCGCCTCGCGGCGGCCGCGCGAGCCTCCGAGGTCGAGCGGCTTTCCCGTCACGCTCGCCGTCACCGTGTGCCGGACGTGCATGGAGTAGGTGTCCATGATCCAGGCCATCGTCTGCTCGTTGGTGTTCATGTCCGGGGCGGGGACGTCGCGCTCCGGGCCGATGTAGTCGAGGATTTCCGCCGTGTACCGTCGCGTGATCCGCTCCAGCTCGCCAGTCGAAAGTTTTTCGGGATCGCAGATGACGCCGCCTTTGGCGCCGCCGAACGGAATGTTGACGACGCCGCATTTCCAAGTCATCTCGGCGGCGAGTCCCCGGATTTCGTCGAGGGTGACATAGGGGCCGTAGCGCAGACCGCCTTTCAGTTCTTTTTCTGTATCGGCCACAGACATAAAGGGATGGCGCGGGCCAAACCCGGCTCAATTCGCCCGTCGGAAAGTATAGCAGATGAAGCGGTGGCAGGGGTCTCTTTCAAAGCAAAGCACCGCCTGAGCGCGTCTCGAGTGGACAAAGCAGACCGGGATCCTGGCAATTTCCCCGCTGGAAAAGGCGTATAGTTTTCTGGATGTGGCGGGCTTGTGTGATGCCGGCGAGCGTCCTGTGTTTTATGCCGTAGCCAGGCCGGCCGTCGAGGGCGACCAGCTTTTTTGGGCTATCGGCAGCCAGAAGCGCCACAGCAAACCGCCGACGCACCGAAGAGGAGGAATCATGAAACGGGCTTCCACGCGCAGTCTCGCGAGGCTGACGATGGCTCTCGCTTTGGGCATGCTGGCGGCGCTCCCTGTCTGGGCGGGCAACGCACCCGCTCCTCCAAAGTTCCGTTTGCCTTCCGAAGTGGCCGGTCCAGTGCGGTACGCTGTCGATCTCACTATCGTGCCAGATCGCGACACATTCACAGGCGCCATCGACATCGACCTGAACTTCAAGCAATCAACCCCGATTCTTTGGCTGAATGCGGATAAGATCGCGGTAAAGGTCGCCTCCCTGTCCTCCGCCGGCCAAGAGGTTGCCGTCGAGGTGATTCCCACCCCGAAGGACTACGTCGGATTTGCGTTCGCGCACCCAGTAGGCCCCGGCGCTGCCCGGCTGCACGTCTCCTATCAGGGCGAGATCAGTCGCAAGGACATGCAGGGCATCTTCCAGGTGAAGGATGGCGGCGAGTGGTACGTCTATTCGCAGTTTGAGAACATCGGGGCGCGGCGGGCATACCCGTGTTTCGATGAGCCCGCCTACAAGGTCCCCTGGCAGTTGACACTGCACGTGAAGAAAGACCAAGTGGCGCTTTCCAACACGCCCGCCCTTTCTGAAACCGAGACGGGCAATGGCATGAAAACCGCGAAGTTTGTGGAAACCCCGCCATTGCCTAGTTATCTGGTGGCGCTTACGGTCGGCAACGAGGACATCGTGGATGCCGGCACCGCGGGCGAGAAGCACACCAAGGTTCGTATTGTGGTGCCGCACGAGCGGGCGGCCGAGGCGAAGTACGCCGCCCAAACCACTCCCGACATCGTGAATCTGCTCGAAAAGTACTTCGGCATCCCTTACCCCTACGACAAGCTCGACGAGGTGGCGATTCCGCTGGCCGGCTACGCCATGGAGCATCCGGGTCTGGTTACATACGGCGCATCGATCATCGCGGTCAAGCCGGAAAACGATACTCTGAACCGCCAGCGGGAGTGGGTGAGCGTGGCCGCTCACGAGCTGGCGCATCAGTGGTTCGGCGATCTCGTTACCACGGCTTGGTGGGACGATATCTGGCTGAACGAAGGTTTTGCCTCTTGGATGGCGAACAAGATCGTCAATGAGTACCACCCCGAGTGGAACATGAATATCTCCGAACTGAATGCCTCCCAGGGCGCGATGGAGAACGATGCTTTAGTGAGCGCGCGCCGGGTGCGGCAGCCCATTGAGTCAAACGACGACATCGCCAACGCTTTCGACGGCATTACTTACAGTAAGGGCTCCGCGCTCCTCAACATGTTCGAGTCTTACATGGGCCCGGCGAAGTTCCGCGAGGGCATTCAACGCTACCTCAAGGAGTACTCCTGGGGAAGCGCGACGTCGGCCCAGTTCCTAGCAGCGCTCGCCGGCAACGACAGCGCCATCGCCTCGGCGTTTTCCAGTTTCCTCGACCAGCCCGGCGTTCCCTTGGTGACGGCGGCGCTCGACTGCCAGGGTGGCGACGCCAAGCTCGACCTGACCCAACAGCGATTCCTGCCACTCGGCTCCTCCGGAGCGGTGCCTGAACTCTGGAGGGTACCTGTCTGCGTGCGTTACGCCTCGGGCTCCGGCAAGGCGCGGCAGTGCGTGTTGCTCGGGGAGCAGTCAAACGAGATGGCGCTAACGAAGGCCACAGGCTGCCCGGGGTGGCTCGACGCCAACGCTGACGCCGACGGGTACTACCGGGTGCTTTACCAAAACGATTTGCTCGGGAGTCTCCTGAAGGACGGCGGCCACGAACTCCCTCTGGCGGAGAAAGTCTCCCTGATCGGCGACATTTATGCCCTTACGCGAAGCGGCAAGATGCCTCTGGGCCGGGCGCTCGGGCTCGCCCCCGCCCTCGCTCAGGACTCTGCCCGGCAGGTGGTCACCAAGACGATGGAGATCACCACAGGACTCGGGGACAACCTTGTGGAGCCGGGCCTGCTGCCCCGCTATCGGCAGTATCTAGTGGACGTTTACGGCGCGCGGGCGCGCAACCTCGGCTGGGCGTCGAAACCGGGCGAAAGCGATGACAGCCGCCTCCTTCGCCCCTCGCTCGAGGGCGTCCTCGCCAACCAGGCCGAAGACCCACAGGCGATCGCGGAGGCTGAGAAGCTGGCGATGGCGTGGCTCGGGGATCACAAGGCGGTCCGGCCGGACATGGTGGGCGTTGTGCTCACCACAGCGGCCCGCCACGGAGACCGCCAGCTTTTCGATCGCATGCGCCTTGCCGCGCGCCAGGAGAAAAATGAAGACTTCCGCGGCACCCTGCTCTTCAGCCTGGGCCTGCTCCCAGAGCCGGATATCGCCACCGCGGCGATGCCGATCGTGTTGACGGACGAGTTCGATAATCGCCAGTCGCTGAACATACTGTTCGGCGTGTCTCAGTCGCCAAAGACGCGAGACCTTGCTTACAGCTTCGTGAAGGAGAACTGGGACGCGCTTGTGGCGAAGCTCCCGACCGACACGGGTGCGTTCCTGCCTTACGTCGCCGCGGGCTATTGCGACCCCCAGCATCGCCAGGATGTCCAGAGCTTCTTTGAGGGGCGTTCCACCAAGTATACGGGAGGACCGCGGATCCTGGCCCAGGTCCTAGAAGGGATCGACCTGTGCGTCGCCTATAAGAAGGCCCAGGCACCCAGCGTGGCTGAGTTCTTGCAGAACTATGCGGCAAGGTCGGGAGAGTCCAGATGAGCGGTCGGCGGATTGGGGAGGGGGTCTTCGAGTTTCTTTTCGCTATTGCCGTGGTAGCGGCGATTCTTGCCTACGCGGAGTACGGACCCGCGACCTGGATGCCCTCGCTTCGTTGGCGGGGGTTTGCGGGCGGGACGGTCATTCTATTTGGCTATAGGCTCGGGGCGACTAGGCTGTACTGGCGATCTCGCCGGTTCCGGCCGGGCCATATTGCCTTCCTCAGATTGAACAGCCTGTGGAAAGTCCTTGAAGGCGTTTTTCTCATCACCGCCGTCGTACTCGTGTTCACCCAGGGGCGGATGATCGACCTGTTGGAGACCCAGTACCCAACTGCGGCCTCTCTCGCAGGGTGGAGAATAGGCATGCTAAGCTACCACCAAGACTCAAGGCATCACATCGTGGGATCGGCTATCTTGTCGCAGATTTTCGCTTTCGTCTGCCTAACTGGCCTCGTGGTGCTCGGCTTCACTCACAGGTCCTGGGCCAACTTTGTAGTCGCTCTGCCTGTTATTTGGATGCACGTCGAGTTCACAAAGCGGTGGTGGAAGAGGCCAGGAGCGTGGTGGTGACAGGCTGCTGCCCTCCTTACCTTCCTGGTTGCGAGCGCCATCTTTTCCCGCTGATAGGCGAGGCGTCCGTACGCGCGTCGGCCGCCGCCTCAGAGGCCGCGAAGTTTGAACCGTTGAACTTTTCCGGTGGCCGTTCGCGGCAGGGAATTGACGCGCACCAGCCATTTGGGGAGTTTGTAATGGGGAAGGCGCATGCGCAAGAAATCCTCTAGCTCGGCTTCCAACTCGCCAGGTGGCGCCCCAGTTTTCGCAACGAAGAAGGCCTTCGGTTTCACAAGCCCTGAACTATCGACCACCCCCACGACGGCGCACTCTGCCACCGCAGGATGGGCGAGCATCGCCGATTCGACTTCCAAGGGCGAGACCCACATCCCGCTGACCTTCATCATGTCGTCGCTGCGTCCCGAGTACCAGTAGTAGCCGCGCGCGTCCCGATAATATTTGTCACCCGTGGCTGTCCATTCGCCTTGAAAAGTCGCCGCGGTCAGCTCCGGGCGCTCCCAATAGCCCGCCGCCGCGCTCTCCCCGCGAACCATGAGCTCGCCGATTTGTCCCGGGGCGGTCTCGCGCCCTAGTTCGTCCACAATCTTCGCCTGGTAACCGGGCACGGGCGTCCCGCTCGAGCCCGGGACCATATCATCGAGGCGATTCGAAATGAACATGTGCAGCATCTCCGTCGAGCCGATGCCGTCGAGAATCGAGAGGCCAAAGCGAGCCCGGCAACGCTCCCAGATCGGCGCGGGCAGGGCTTCTCCGGCTGACACAGCGCAACGGACAGAATTGAATGCGCCCTCCGGCACCTCCGCAGAATCTACAAGCGCTGCGTAAACGGAAGGCACCGCGAAAAATATCGTCGGCCGATGCCGGGTCAGGGTTTCGAAAACCCTTTCGGGTGTGGGTTTCTCGGCCAGCAACACGGTGCTGGCGCCCGCCCCAAACGGGAAATACAACGCGTTCCCAAGGCCATAGGCAAAGAAGAGTTTTGAGGTTGAAAACGTGCGGTCGCTCGAGCTGATTTTTAAGACTCTCTTGGCGTAGAGCTCATAACAATAGACACAATCGCGATGAAGGTGGATGGCGGCTTTGGGGCGGCCCGTACTGCCCGAAGTGTAGAGCCAAAACGCCGGGTCGTCGCGATGAGTCCGCGCCGTTTCGGCTTGGCGCGGCTGGCGCGCGAGTTCCTGCTCGAAGTTCAGCACGCCTTCCGCGCTGCCCGTTCCGCCCGCGACGTAAGTGGTTACGGGGCCGTCGCTCCTGTCTGTCGGCTGACAGGCCAGGATCGGCCGGACTCTCTCCAGCAAGCTCGCGTCCACAACCAGGCAGCGCGCGCGGCTGTCTTTCCACATGAACTCGAGCTCTTCCGCTCCAAGCAGCGTGTTGGCCGGAATCGGGACTGCCCCGATCTTGGTGGCGCCCCAGAAGGCCGAAACAAAGGCGGGCGAATCGAGGAGCAGCAAAAAGACCCGGTCGGCGGGCTGAATGCCGACGGCGGAAAACGCATTCGCTGCTTGGTCCACTTCTTGGGCGATTTGTCCGTAAGTGATTTGGCGACCGCCGCAAATCAGAGCGACTTGAGCGCCCCGGCCTTCCGCCAAGTTCCTGTTTACAAAAAATTCCGCCACGTTGAAGCGCTCGGGAATGGAGAAGCCAAGGTCCGGCACGGTTGGCCAGAATGTACCACCACCTTGCCGATAAGGCGATGCCCAAGAAGCGACAGGTCGCCGATGAGATCGAGGACTTTGTGCCGGCAGAATTCGTTTGGATAGCGGAGGCCTTCCGGGTTCAACAGCCCGTCGCGCGTCAAGACAATGGCATTTTCGAGCGACCCGCCGCGCACGAGGCCGCTCCGACGCAGGACCTCCACTTCTTCGATAAATCCAAACGTCCGCGCGGGCGCGATCTGGGTTTCGTAGCTCGATTCGTCGGCGTGGTAGCCTAACTCTTGTTCCCCAATGAGCGGATGAGGAAATGAAATCCGGTAATGGACCTGAAAGGGTTCGGCCGGATAGACCGCGATGCGCTTGGCGCCGTCCTCGACCTCCACGGGTTTGAGGATTCGCGCGTAAGTCCGCCAAGCCCGCTGGCGGCGGACGCCCACGCCGCGGAGAAGCCGATAAAAGGGCAGCGCACTGCCGTCCATGATCGGCAATTCCAGATTATCGATGTCCACGTAGACGTTATCCACTCCCATTGCCGCCAAGGCGGAAAGCAGGTGCTCGATCGTCGAAATCAGCACGCCCTTTTTCATCAAGCTGGTCGCGTAGCTGACCCGCGCCACATTTCTTGCCAACGCTTCGATGGGAAAAGCGTCTAAATCTACGCGACGGAAAACGATTCCAGTATTCGTGGGGGCAGGCAGAAGGTGGAGGTTGACATTGACGCCGGTGTGCAGGCCGATGCCGGAAAGACCGGCTGTCGCGGCAAGAGTTTGTTGGTGGTAGAGATCTTCAATCATGCGTCAATTTAATATACGGCATTTCTAGCTCCAATTCAGGAATCTATAACAGGCATGTTGTCAATCGGATACAGGGGCAAAAACGAAGGCAACATCCCGTTGTGTGGCAAAAGCACAACAACACTGTGGCATCCTGGTCACGCGGCGGTTAGCAGCTCTGGCGAGCCTCGTGTACAATGGAGCGCCCTGGTGGAGGGATTTCGGAGTCCGATGCCGGAACCGCTTCGAAAAGAAAAGCTGTTCCTGATTGACGCCATGTCGCTCGTCTTCCGGGCCTTCTACGCGCCAATGCAAACCCCATTGGTTTCTCCTTCCGGCATGCCCACGAAAGCGATTTACATTTTTGTGCGGACGCTCCTGAAGCTGCTCAGGACACATCAGCCGGATTACGTTGCTGTGGCCTTCGACCTCGCCGCGCCTACGTTTCGCGACCAGCTCTTTCAGGCTTATAAAGCCAACCGGCCGGCGTTCCCGGAAGATTTGGCCGTCGAGCTGCCATACGTCCGCCGATTCTGCACGGCGCTCGGAATGCCGCTCGCTGAGCGAGAGGGTTTTGAAGCCGACGACGTAATCGGCACGCTGGTGAAGTTTGGACAATCGCGCGGCCTCGACGCGGTCATCGTATCGGGCGACGAAGACCTATTTCAGTTGGTGGATGACCACGTGAGAGTGGTCAAGCCGGCGCGGGGTGCGGGCGATGGGGAAAAGGTCTGCGGGCCGGAAGAGGTGAAGGAAATCCTGGGCGTGGGGCCGGAACAAGTCGTGGACTGGCTGGCGCTCACCGGCGACCCGAGCGACAACATCCCCGGCGCGCGTCCCTTGCCAGGGCAGGAGCAGAAGCCCGCCGAAGGCGAAAAGAAGCGCAGCTACATCGGCCCCAAGGGAGCGACGGAAATTATCCGGGAGTTCGGTTCGGCCGAGAAAGCCCTCGATGGCTGGCAAGACGAAAAACGCATCAAGAAGGCGAGCTATCGCGAGGCGCTCCGGGATTTTCGCGCGGAAGCGCTGCTGAGCAAAGAGCTGGCGCGCATTCGCACGGATGTGCCGCTCGAAGTGAAGCTCGAGGAATTGCGCCCCGCGCCCTGGCAGCTTGAAGAGCTTCGCGCTCTCTGTCAGGAGCTCGGTTTCTCCTCCATGCTGCGGGAGTTTTTGGAGCGGGCTCCGGAGGTCCATGTCCCCAAAGGCGTGGAGGAGACTCAGGTTCGAACCCCTGAGGAGCTCGAGGCCTGGCTGGCCAGCCTCGATCCGAAGGCGCCACTCGCGGTGGCTTTTGGCGTCGAGTCTGGGGAGGATCCCGGGCAGGCCGGGGAAGGTTTCGGCGATGCGCTCCGCGGGTTCGGCCTTGCGGACGGCCGGCGGACTGCAAGCGTGGAAGCGCCAGCGGCGGAACAAACCAAGGTCCTGGAGCGCTCGCTGGCACCGGTACTTCGGTCTCCAGAACCACCCAAGGCGGTTCACGACTCAAAGCAACTGAGGCTGCAGTTGGCGAAACTTGGCTTGGCGCTCGGAGGCGTCCGCGACGACACGATGCTTTACGCCGGCTTACTCGACCCGCTGGCTTCGGGTCACTCGCTCGAAGATGTTGCGCTGCGGCGGCTGGGGAGGAAGCTTCCGAACGGGCTGGGTGGCGCTGCGGAAGCGACGCGCGAGCTTGCGGCATTGCTCCTTCCCGAGGTTGTCCAGCAAGGATTGAAAAAGCTTTACGACGAAATCGAATTGCCCCTCGCGCCTGTCCTTGCCGACATGGAAGCGGCAGGTGTGCGGCTCGATCCACCCATTCTCGCCGAAATGTCGGGGGAGTTCGAGCGCGAGCTCGCCCGGCTGACGGGTGAAATTTACAGCCTCGCGGGCGGCCCCTTCGACATTGACTCACCGAAGCAGCTCGGCGAAGTGCTGTTTGGAAGACTAAAGCTACCGGGCGGAAGGAAGCTCAAAAAAAGCGGCCAGTATTCCACGGAAGCCTCCGTCCTCGAAGCGCTCGCCGAAAGCCACGACCTGCCGCGGCGAATCCTGGAGTACCGGACCCGCGCCAAGCTGAAGTCCACCTACATTGACGCGCTGCCGAAATATCTGGATGCCCGGACGGGGCGGCTGCACACCAGTTTCGACGCCATGGGGTCGCGCACGGGCCGGCTTTCGTCCTCAAACCCGAACCTTCAAAACATTCCCATCGGCGATGAATTCGGCCTGCGCATTCGCTCGGCTTTTGTCGCCGCGGAGGGCTGGCGGCTGGTCTCCGCCGACTACTCGCAGATCGAGTTGCGCGTGCTCGCCCACATGTCCGAAGACCCGCTGCTCATCGGGGCTTTCGAGCGCGGCGAAGACATCCATTCGCGGACCGCGGAGGAGCTTTTCGCCGTCCCTGCGGCGCTGCAAACCCACGAGCACCGGCGCATGGCGAAGGCCATCAATTACGGCGTCATCTACGGGCTCAGCTCGTTCGGGCTCGCCGAACGCACCGGCACGTCGAAGACCGAGGCGCAGCGCTACATTGACGCCTATTTCGACCGTTACCGGAGAGTCAAAGAGTTCATTGAGGCGCAGGTGGAAGAAGCGCGGCGGACCGGGCGCGTGCGCACGCTCTTTGGCCGCCTGCGACCCATACCGGAGATCAACAGCCAGGACGTGCCGTCGCGCAACCGCGCCGAGCGCGAGGCGATGAACACGCCGCTCCAAGGCACGGCCGCGGATTTGCTGAAGCTCGCGATGGTGAAGGCGCACGCGCGGCTGGCCTCCGAAACCATGCAGACGCGGATGATTCTGACCGTGCACGACGAGCTGGTGTTCGAGGCGCCGGAAGCCGAACTTGACCGCGCGCGCGAAATTGTGCGGGTAGAAATGGAAGGCGTTTTCCCCTTGAAGGTCCCGTTGCGGGTGGATCTCGGGTCAGGGCAGAACTGGAAAGAGGCGAAGGAGCACGGTTGACGGGATGACAGGCAACTCTTGTGGCGCTGTCATTCTGAGCGAAGCGAAGAATCCCTGCATTCCCGCTCTGGGTAAACTCCGCGAAAGATCTGCTCTTCGAGAGTCGAAGTCCAGCGAAAACAGAGGAGTCCATGGACATCAATTATCTTCAAGACCTTTTTGCATACGACGACTGGGCGAACCGCGAGGCGCTAAAAAGTATCCAGTCGGTCGCCGGCTCGGACGGCCAGGCGCGGCGGCTCTTCGCCCACATCGTGGGCGCGCAGAGGATCTGGTTCTCCCGCTTCCGGAGCCCGGAAGCCGCGCAGGCCCATCCCTGGCCGGAGGTATCGCTCGTGGAAGCAGAAGGGGCGCTCTCGGAGCTGCGCCAGGGCTGGCGGGACTTGCTCGTTCGCTTGACCCCCGAAAAAATGGCTTCCGACCTTGTTTATAAGAACACCAAAGGCGCGGAGTTTCGCACGCCCATCCGGGACGTCTTGGTGCACCTCATCGCCCATTCCGCTTATCATCGCGGCCAGGTAGCCGCGGCAGTGCGGCAATCGGGCGGCAAGCCCGCCACGACCGACTACATTGTTTACGTCCGCCAGCGGGCCACGGCTCGGTAATATGAAAAGGGCCTTCCACGTGGGAAGGCCCTTGGGAAAAGCAGGTCAGGAAACCGTATTACTTACCCGACAACCCTTTGTTGCTGCCGACACCGGTGGCGAAGTCCCAGCCCGTGAGGGCGCCGAACCCGTTCGACCCGGCCTTGATGTCGAAGATATCCGTCGAGTAGTTCGAGCTGTTGTAGGTGCCATAGATGAGCGCGTGCTCCTCGGTCGTCGTCGGATGAGTGTAGTGGGCCAGATTGACGATGCCGGAGAGCGACGGCGAGGCGACGCTGGTACCGCCAAACACCAGCCAGCCGCTGAAGCCCTGGCAACGCGTGCTGTCATACACGGAAACGCCGGTGTTGGGATCGGAATCGAATGAGAAGTCCGGCGTTCCCCGCGCTCCGTTGAGGTTGACCGTGGTTACCACAGACTGGTAACTGGGCTCGGCTTCGTCCGCACTCGGCCCGCCCCCGCCACTCCCCCACGCCGACTCGCCAGTGAAGTTTCCCGAAGTGCGATTGACCGTGGTTCCGCCGGCGGAGATGACGTTTGGCGCGGCGGATGGGTAAATGACCTTCCCGCCCGAATCGCCACTCGAAGCGAAATAAACAACGCCCGTGGTGGCGAAATGGGAGTCGTTCGACGACTCGCCCGAGAACTCGCTGCCGCCCCAGCTCATGGAGACTTCACCGGAACCCCCGCCGCTGGTCACGATACCGGTGGCCACATCCACGGCCGCAAAAAGGTTCGAAAAGCTGTTCGAAGCTGCTTCGACAAGAACAATTTGTGCATTCGGGGCCATGGCGTGCGCCCATTCGATATCGAGCGCGGCTTCCTGCGCCCAACCGCAGTTCGCCCGGGGTTGCGTTCCTGATGCGTAAACCACTCTGAAGCACGGCTTGCCGCCGTTGCAGTTGTTTCCCGTCGGCAAACCAAACTTGCCTGAAAACGTCACAAAGTCGCTGGCCGCGGTCGGGTAATCGAAGGCATCCACGATGGCGATGATGCCTGAGCCGCCCGTCGCCACGGTGGTGCTGGTACTAATCGGGCATCCCGAGGGTCCGGAGACGGTTTGGTAAACGCAAGAAAGCGACCCGGGTGTCTCACCCGATGGGCTTGTCCCCGTAAAATCCGGCCGAACCATAATCAAATGGTTCGTGTGGGCTCGGAACCCTGCGTCCCACGGCATCTCCTGGGTCGAGTAGGGAACGACAACGACGCCGTGCTGCGATCCTGCTGTTTGAGCGAAAGTCAGCGAAGCGCTGAGAAGTACAAATACCGCTAACAACGGGAAAAGAGTCCGCTCCTTCATTGTTATACCCCTCCTGGTGACTTGTTTTTCTTAGGTATTGAGCCGAACGTTAGAAGCTTCCGCGGATTTGGCAAAAGCAATTCCCTGAAAAGGCGACTACCTTTGGTAACCAGATGACTTGAAGAGATCGTCAGAGCCTGCAAGTTAGCACACGGTGGGAAAAGGGGGCAATAGCCCTTTGGTGCCATTCGACAGTTTTCCGTTCAAGCCGGCGTGAGAGAGCGCGTCCCCATCTTTATACAATTGGTGCTGAAGGACTTAGCAGTGCGCTTCACGAGGTCGCGATTAATTAAGACGTGAGCTGACCTTCCGAGCGGACCTGGAATCGCCTAAACGAAAAGGGCCTTTCCGCAGAAAGGCCCACTAAGAGGCTCGGTTCGGACTGATAGCTACTTAGCGATCAAGCCCACATTGCTGCCCACGCCGGTGGCGAAATCCCAGCCGGTGAGGGCGGAGTATCCGTTCGACCCCGATGTGATGTCGAGGAAATTCTTCGTGCCGAGGTTGCTGTAAATCGTACTCTGCTCGGTCGTGCCGGAATAGGAGTGCCCCGCGAGATTGACAATGCCGGAAAGCGCTGGCGAGGCGACGCTGGTTCCGCCGAAGACCAGCCAGCCGCTCAAGCCCTGGCAGGACGTGGTGTCATACACTGAAACGCCGGTGGTGGGATCGGAATCGAAGGAGAAGTCCGGTGTGCCACGCTTGCTGCCGACCATGCTAATGACCGCATCTTGGTAGCCGGGGCGCGACTCATACTGGCTGGGCCCGCCGCCGCCGCTGCTCCATGCTGACTCGCCAGTAAAGTTTCCAGAACCGTCGCGATTGACAGAGGTTCCGCCTGCGGACACGACGTTCGGCGAAGCCGATGGGTAAATGACTTTCCCGCCCGTGTCGCCGCTGGAGGCGAAATAAACAACCCCCGGGGTGGTGAAGTGGGAATCGGCCGACAACTCACCCGAGGACTCGCTGCCGCCCCAGCTCATCGAGACTTCGCCCGAATTGGTGCCGGAACCGCCGCAACTGCTGCTAATGTTGCCCGTGCTGACGATGCAACTGGCTTTATCCACGGCTGCGTACAGATTTGCGAAGCTGTTCGAAGCGGCCTCGACGAGCACAATCTGAGCATTCGGAGCCATGGCGTGCGACCACTCGATGTCGAGCGCCGCTTCCTGCGCCCAACCGCAGTTCGCCCTGGGTTTTCTTCCTGATGCGTAAACCACGCTGAAGCACGGCTTGCCCCCGTTGCAGGTGTTTCCCGTCGGTAAGCCGAACTGGCCCGAAAACACGCCGAAGTCGCTCGCCGCAGTCACGTAATCGTACGCGTCCACTATAGCGATGATGCCTGAGCCGCCCGTCGCCACGGTCTTGCTGGAGCTGACAGCGCAGCCCGGGTTCCCGGAAACAGTCTGGTAGACGCAGGAGAGCGAGCCCGGTGTCTCACCCCATGGGGAGGTACCTATGAAATCAGGTCGCACCATGATCAAGTGGTTCGTATGTGCCCGGAACCCCACGTCCCAGGGCATCTCCTGGGTCGAGTAGGGAACAACGACGACGCCGCGCCGCGAGGTTTGACTCTGCGCAAAACTCAGCGAGGCGCCGAGAACTACCAATCCTGTTACTAGCGGTAAAAGAGCCCACTTCTTCATGGCTACACTCCTCCTGATGACTGATTTTTTTTAGGTGTCTGGACAGACGCTTTGAAAGTCAATTTATTTGCCAAAAACAAACCCTCGAACTGGGAACCTCTTTTTCTGGATTCCTGTAATTCGGAAATGACGGGAGCATGCCCTTTCGAAGAATCATGACTAGCTTTCGCCTCGCCTATTGAGGAGCAAGTTAACTTCCAAGCAAACCCTCGAACCCAATCTAGGTTCGGATCGGTGAGAACCATCCCTATTGCTCCATCTCTCGGGCTTTCAATGTGTTGGGTGTCAGAAGGGCAATGCCAGCAAGGATCGAACCGACTCTGGATCTATCCACTAGACCAAATCGGCAAAATAATTCATCTGCAATCGTGCAAGAATATGCTCATTTAAGTGAAATACCCTAGGTCGTAGTATGTAGATGAATTCAGTGTTTCCAGAGCCGCAAAGCATATGACCCCCAAATATGCAAATTAGCAAGACATATGAGGGAGAGCAATGGCCCGTTAGTTGTAGCCTTTAAGTGCTATAGGGGAGATTTCGGGCTCAGGCCGGGGTGAGCGAGCTCACCTTCGCTTTTATCCAATTGGTGCTGACGGACTTTGGGCGGGTGATTGGAGTCCCGAGGGCGCGATTAATAATAAGCTGTGCCGACATACCGAGTGCGCGGGAAACGCCGAATAGTACGGTGTAATAATCGAACTCCGTGAGGCCAAAATGGTAGAGCAACGCTCCTGAAACGGCGTCCACATTCGGCCACGGGTCTTTGACCTTGCTTTGCTCCTTGAGGACGGATGGAACGATTGCCGCAAGGCGATCGACGATTCGGAACACCTCGTCTTGCGCAGCGACTCGGGCACCAAACTCGTGGATGGGTGTAAACCGCGGGTCAGTGACCCGCAGGACGGCGTGTCCATAGCCGGGGACAAGGCGCCCATCCCTGAGCGTTTCCAATACGAATTGCCGAAGCTGATCGTCGCGCCCGCGGGGTCCGGCAACCCCAGCATGCGGGCATAGTCGGCGCCCCAATCGAGCGTGGATTCGGAAAGGATCGGCTCGCCTTTGCGAAAGCGGAGGCGGTAAATCCCCGCCGCGATGGCCGGGGGTTTAGCGAGCAATTGCAGTGAGTCCTCGAGGGTCGGGACCCAAAATTCGTCTTTGGGAATGCCCTCCGCGTAGCGGCGCCGGAATTCTGACTCCCGCTCCATCACAAGTATCGCCGCCGCAAACATCGCCATGGGATGGGAGTCGCGGGGCATGGCCCGCAAAACATCCCAGATGTATTCTGGCACGTGGGCGCGGCGGCTGAGGTCATTCTGAAGGGAAGCCAGCAACTCGCCGTCGGGAAGCTCGCCCGTCACCATCAGATGGAAGACCTCTTCGGGCAGCCGGCCGACGAGTTCGGCGACCGGCATACCGCGGATGATGACGCCTTTCTCGGGGTCCACCACCGAGGTGTCGCATACCAGACCCTTCACTCCACGCATGCCGCCAAACGCTTGCGCGACCGTCACCTCCGAGATCACTGCGCTCCCGTGGTCCTTCAACAATTGATGGACTTCCGCGCGAAGCGCTGGAATCTCGGCCGCGAGTTTTTCTTTCAGTCCGGGCATGGCTCCCCCAAGGAAATAATCGCCGACTCCGACCACCTCGATTGAGCCGGCAGGCCCCGCGGCCAACAATATGACTCACTGGGCCGCGGATGTCTAGTGCCGCCCCAACTTTCGAGACCGTCCACCACCTTTCAATCGTGTGGCGATGCTGGCGCAACCTTTTTTCGATCAGGGCGCGAAATAACACGAAATCAGGTTCGGCTCTGTATTATTATCGAGAGGTTCGGAGCCGATGGCCGAGATGCGCATAGAAGGCGGGTTTCGGGGATTTACGGTGGAATCCTTCGGATTTTTCCGGGAGCTCGCCGAGAATAATAACAAACCATGGTTCGACCTGAACCGCCCCCGCTATGACGCGCACGTGGCCGGCGCATTTCGAGCCCTGCTCGCCGAGCTTGAGCCGTTTCTTCTCGAGCTCAATCCGAACTTCGAGACCGCCGGGAAGACCAACCGAAACTTCTCGCGCATTAACCGCGACATCCGTTTCAGCAAAGACAAGAGTCCTTACAAGCCGAATTATTACCTTTACGTCTTCGACCGCCGCGGCGAGCGGGGCGATGCCGGGCGCCTTTACGTCGGCCTCTGCGCCGAATGCGTGACCGTGGGCTTCTCGATTTACGGCGACGGCGGCCGGTCCGACACTTCTCGGCTCAAAACCGTTTTTCGCAAGCGCCTTGAAACCCGTGGCGCGCTTCTTAACAAGCTCGTCGGAAAAATCCTGCCACGACGCCGCTACGAGACCTACTGGCATCGCACGGAAAAGAGCGAGTGGACACTCCACGCAGGACTTCCCAAGCACGTCGAGGACTGGCAGTCGCTCCAGGCCTGGATCGTTCGCAAGGTTTTCGAGCCAGAAACCCCATTCCTCGCCTCTCCGGCTTTCGCCGGCGAGGTGTCGAAGATCTTCCGCGAGCTTTATCCTCTCGTTGTATTCACGTCCGTCGTGAGCCACCGATGGCAAGCGGAACTCCGAAAGCCTGCTTGAAATCGTACTCTTCAATAGTATGTAAATACTTGAGGCGACGATGTCGTGGGCGAAGATGGATATAATGGCTGGGACTGTAATCTTGTGAGCCGGCGCCGCGAACGGCGGCGGAGCTTTCGCGGGCCGTGGGGGTTTAGAATGGGTAAGGCGCGCTAAAGTGACACGGGGCGGACGCATGTTCAGCTTAAACCCAGCGAGGAAGGCGGTTCGGGAGGTGCGGGAGCTTTTCGCCGCATGGGTTATTGGCTTTTTGGCGGCCTCTCTCATCATTCAGCCGTTCAGCGGTTCGCTTCTCGCCGTGAAGAAGGCGTCCGCCCCATTGCGCGAAGAAGCGGGCTGGAGTGAGCCACTGAACGACGACCAAAAGGCGTTGCAGCTCTTGGATCGAATCACCTTCGGGGCGCGGCCCGGCGACCTGGAGCGTCTCCGCGGGATGGGGCTTGCCGCCTTTCTCGACGAGCAGTTGCATCCTGAACGGCTTGACGACGCGGCCGTGGAGGCGAAAGTGGCTGCGCTCCCGACGCTCCAGATGTCCCCCGAGGAACTGGTTGAGAACTACCCGCCGCCGAAGCAAGGGACCCAGGCCAAGCGCGAGCAACCCTCCGCAAAGGGCAACCGTGCGACGCCTACAATGTCCATGCAGGCCCCAAAGCCTGGCGCGATGGAAGTCGAAGGGCCGCGGCGCGTCATCATGGAGCTGGCCCAGGAAGAGGTCTTGCGGGCGGTTTACAGCAGGCGGCAACTTCAGGAAATCATGGTCCAGTTCTGGATGAACCACTTCAATATTTTCGCCCCCAAGGGCGCGGACGCTTGGCTGACGACATCCTTCGAGCGCGACACTATTCGGCCCCGCGCGCTCGGGAAGTTCGAGGACCTGCTCGCGGCAACGGCCAAGAGTCCGGCGATGCTTTTTTACCTGGACAACTGGATGAGCGCCTCGCCGAAAGACTATCCCCAGCAACATCCCTATCGGAACCCGTCGGCTGGCCGCCGTCGCGCGCGTCGGCATTACTACGGACTATTCGGCTACCCGCGCCCGAGAATGTTCGCGCCGCGGACCAGCCGCCCACCGCTCTCAGCCCCGCGCGCCGGACATGCGAAGAAAACCAGCCGCGGGTTGAATGAGAACTACGCGCGCGAATTGATGGAACTGCACACGCTGGGCGTCGAGGGCGGCTACACACAGAAGGATGTGATCGAATTGGCACGCTGCCTGACCGGCTGGACGATTGACCGCCCGCGGCAGGGTGGGGGCTATGTCTTCAGGCCCCAGATGCACGATTTCGGGTCAAAGGTGGTTCTGGATCACAAGCTCAAGTCCGGCCACGGCATTGAGGACGGCACGAAGGTGCTTCACATCTTAGCGCATCATCCCGCGACCGCGCACTTTATCTCGTTGAAGCTCTGCCGCCGCTTCGTCGCCGACGACCCTCCGCCGGAACTTGTGGAGCGCGCCAGCCAAACCTTTCTCAAGTCTGGCGGTGATATCCGCGCCGTGCTCAAGGTGATTCTCACGTCTCCCGAGTTTTATTCCCAGGCGGCTTTCCGCTCGAAAGTGAAGTCACCCCTTGAACTGGTGGCGAGCTCGCTGCGGGCGCTCGACGGCCAGACCGACGCGGGCGTTCCGACGCTTCAGATGATCGCCCGCATGGGCCAGCCAATGTTCCAGTTCCAGGCGCCCACTGGATTCCCCGACCGCGCAAGCACCTGGATCAATCCTGGCTCGCTCCTCACGCGCATCAACTTTGCCGCAGGGCTTGCCGCCAATCGAATTCAGGGCACTGCAATTGACTGGAACCGGGCGATGGGTGCCGATGCGAACGCGCCCGAGGAATCCGTCCTTGATAACCTCGCGCGCCGGCTTGTCGGCGGCGAGCTTTCGGGCCCAACCCGGAAGGCAATCCTCGCCAAAGTCGGCGAGGGGAGCGGTGCGAGCTCAATCCGGCACGAGACACCGCGCGAGATAGCGTTGATGGCGGGCATGGTCATGGCTTCACCGGAATTTCAAAGACGGTGAGAAGAACAGTGGCAAGTGGCGAGCAAGAAGTCAGGAGTCAGAAGTGACAACTGAGGACTGAGGGCACAAAACTCAGAACTCAGAACTAAACCCCAACTCGGTGGAGGATTGTCATGCCTCTATCCCGCCGCTATTTCATCAAATCCGCGGGGCTAAGCCTGTTCGGCATCGGGTTCGTCCCGAGTTTCCTCAGGCGCACGGCGTTTGCGATGGGGCAACCAGCATCGAGCGCGCAAAAGAAAATCTTAGTTGCCATTTTTCAGCGCGGCGCCGCGGACGGTCTGAACATCGTGGTGCCTTACGGCGAGCCGGACTATTACTCCCTGCGCCCGACCATCGCCGTCCCGAGGCCGAGCGCCACCATGCCTGAGGGCGGTCCCGGAGCCGGGGCGGCAATTGACCTGGACGGCTTCTTCGGCCTGCACCCTAAGCTCGCTGCCCTCAAGCCGCTCTTCGACAACCGTCAGCTTGCCATCATCCACGCAGCCGGCTCGCCCGATAACACTCGTTCACACTTCGACGCGCAGGATTACATGGAATCGGCGACGCCAGGCAAGAAGGCCACCGAGGATGGCTGGCTCAACCGCTATCTGTCGGCGGATCCCGCGCCGCGAGATGAGACCTCGCCGTTTCGCGCCGTGGCGTTCGCGCCGCGCATGCCGAGGATGCTCGCCGGCCCGGCGCCCGCTCTGGCGCTCGACGACCTGCGCGCGTTTCACCTTCCCGGCGGAAAAGGCGGGGCCCTCGGCGGAACCGTCGAAGCGATGTACGCCTCCACCTCCGATCCGCTCTTCGCTCGCGCGGCGCGTGAGATGATCGAAGCGGCCACGACGCTCGAGCACGTCGGGCTCGAGAATTACCAGCCCTCAAACGGCGCCGAATACCCGCGCGGGCAGCTCGGCCGAAACCTCCAGCAAATCGCGCAATTGATCAAGGCCGGCGTCGGCCTCGAGGTCGCGTTCGCCGAAGTCGGCGGTTGGGATAATCACGTTAATGAAGGCGGCGTCGAAGGCCAACTCGCCGGCCGCCTCCAGGAATTCGGCGAGGCGCTCGCCGCCTTCCACCGCGACATGGGAGAACGCATGGCGGATATTTGCGTCTTGAGCATGACCGAGTTTGGCCGCACGGCGCGCGAGAACGGCAACCGCGGCACCGACCACGGCCATGCCAGCGTGATGTTTGCGTTGGGGGGACCAGTGAAAGGCGGGAAGGTTTACGGCCGCTGGCCGGGGCTTCGGCCCGAGCAGCTCAACGAAGGCCGCGACGTCGCGCTCACCAGCGATTTTCGCGACGTGTTCGCGGAAGTGCTCGTCCGCCATTTGGGCGCTCGAAACACCTCGCCCGTATTTCCGGGCTTTGCCGTCTCACCCGCGCGCTTCCGTGGATTCCTCCGCTAGCAGCGGCGCATACCCCGATGCATCGGGGCGTGCGATCAGGGCGCTCGATTCCGGCAATGATGAAATGCCGGTCCTTGAGCCGGCGACAGCGACGCCGGCGCCGCGCGCCGGGATTATGGCTCAAAGGGACGCACACATGGCACAACGAAGCTGTGAAAAAATCAGCAGCCTCTCGCCAAGGCGCTGAGGCACAAAGAAACAAAGTCGAACCCCTTTGATTTCTCTGCGGGCCTTTGCGGCTTTGCCCTTCGACTTCGCTCAGGGCCGTGAGCCTGTCGAACGGCGCCTTGGCGCGAGACCTTTTGGTTGCGCCCCCATTTTTTTCATACTTTCAACACGTCATGTGTGCGCCACCCGCGCGAATTCGGGCTCGCTCGCCTTAACGCAAGTCCTTCCGTTTGGATTAGAATCTCCGGATGGACTTGGGGATTGAGAAGGGCCACATCGCGGGCTTGCAGATTTTCCTGTTGAATCTGAGCTTGGCGCTGACGCTGGGGCTATTCGCCGGGCTGGCGATGCGCGCACTGGTCCTCCTGGTGATTGACCATGCTCGCCCCGCCGTCGTGATGGGATTCCGGGCGCTCGTCGCCGCCGCTTTTCTTGGCTTTGGATTTTTCGATTTTCTGTTCTCGAGAAACATGCAGGTGTGGGACCGCCCTTCACGCGCGGTGGTGGCAGCCTGTGCCATCGCGCTTCCGATGGTTACTTTTGCGAGGCAGAAGAAGGGCTCAGGCGAGCCGCCTGAGATGCGCCACGCGCTCTACGTGAGCGGAGTGCTCATCGCGCTGTGTGTCTTCAGCATCCTAACCCTGCTCAGGGCAGGAACCGTCGCACTCACCGGGGACCGGGTGACGCTGATTGTCGAGGCGACCGGGGAGACGCGCGTCGAGGACGAACCTCTTCCGAACAGGCCCGCCACAGCCAAAGTTACGCTCTATCATGCGGTGGTTTGGTTGCCAACGGGGGTGCCGTTGGCCGACGTCTGGCTGCCCGGCGACCGGTTGCGCCTCAAGGGCCGAATCTACCGCCTGTCTCCCGCGCTCAACGCATTCGGTTTCCCGAACCTCTACGAATTCGTGAGCGTGAGAAACGATACAGCCAACACGAATAGAAATTCCGAGGCCGTCATGGAAGAATTCCTCTTCGCCGAGAATGGCCCGCTCGCAGTCCATCCGTGGTGGAAGCCGATTCAGGCTTCCATCCTGTCACACTGGGAGGCCGCGACGGCCGATGATTCGTTTTTCACGCTCCGAGCCGTCCCGAACGCCTCGCCGGATTATCCTCTCGAGGACGGCCAGGGCCGTCCGATTCGAAAAACCTTTCTTTTGGTGTTGCCGCCCTCGGGGCATGCGACAAGCCGGGGCTCGTCGCCGCTTGAAAAAACCGTGCCACGGTCTTATTAGCCGTTTCGCCAAGCCTGCGGAATTTCAGCGGTCCCGGGATTGGCAAAAAACCTGCGACCGGTTTGGGTTGTACTCGTATCCGGTTCTCGCTACAATCGCCCCTGGGAGAAGGTCCCGCAAGCGGGTTCGAATCGAAATCCTGATTCGGCGGCGAATCCGGCCGCCCGGAGGCGAGATGCGAAGAGTTTTGTTGACGCTAGGCATCGGGTGGGGGCTACTCCTATCCCCGTCGGGGCTGGTCGCGTTTCAAGTCCAGCCTTCCGCAATGCAACAATTGAAGACCCGCCAAAAGGCAGAGTGGCGGGCACTGAAGTCCAGGCAAGCGGCGCAAAAGCACAGCATGCGGAGGACGAATATCCCGCGCGCCCAGCGGATCGAGGTGAAACACCAGATGGGACGCGAGAAGCGCCAGCTTAAGGAAAAGCAAAGAGACGAACGACAGGCGATGAAAGACCAGATGAGGGTGATGAAGGCCAAGCGATAGCCCTTCCGGTGCTCCGCGGGTCCACTGAAATGGCGGACGCGTTGAGCAAAGGGCGCCGGCACTGTCCAGGCGGAACGGTGGTGGACGACTCCTCCAGTTCGTCCTGGAGAGCCGTGCCAGGGCCTTCTGTTTGTGGGGCTCACTATCCTGGCCAGATGATTGGCCCGCGGAATTCGCGGCAACCTCGGACCGAAACGTGCTGAAGCCGCTTTGAGGGTTCGGTGCAGTGAGGAAGCCGGCATGAAGCTTCGGATTCTGATTCTCGCGGCCTTGCTGGGTCCAGGGAGTGCGGGATCCGCGCAGGACAACAAGGCCCCCGAGAAACCCCCGGCCCGCCCCACGCTCGGCCCCGAGCCCGGAGGCGCGCCATCCCTTTACGGCCCGCACAACTCAACCACCAACGACGCACGCAGGCTTCTGCGCGTCCAGGCGCTTTACGTCGAGCGGATTGACAACCATCTGAGCGACAAGTTGGTGGATGCATTTGCGAAGGCGGGGCGCTTCCGGCTTACCGACAAACGCACCGACGCGGACGCGGTGCTACGGGGCACTTGCTTCGACTCTCACCGCCTCAAGACCGTGCACACGGAGATCTTTATTTCCGACCGGCGGACCGGTTCGCCCATCTGGCAAGACATCATCCACCAGCCTTATAATCCCCCTCCGCTCGGCGATGCGGTGAATACAACGGCGTTCGCGGTCCTGAAGCATCTCATGGACAGCGTGGAAGAAGCGGAGCGGAAGTAGGCGCCTCCCCGGACCTCTATGACCGACTACCGCCGGGAGTTTTTTGACTTTGCCCCCTGCACCTTCCTCGACTGTGCTTACCACGGCCCCTTCCCCCGTTTGGCGGTGGCAGGCATTGAGCAGTCAATCGAGCTGAAAAAGAACCCCTCGCGGCTCGAGGCGCGCCATTTTTTCGACATCACCGCGTCGGTGAGGGGCCGACTCGCCACGCTCGTAGGCGCCTCCCCCGACGACATCGCGCTCACGAACAGCGCCACGCAAGGAATCGCGGTGGTCGCGAACGGGCTGGAGCTCCAGGCGGGGGACGAAGTGGTGATCGCCAGCGCGAACTTTCCCTCGAACCTCTTCACCTGGCTTCACCTCCGCCGGCTTGGCGTGGAGGTGAGGGTAGCGAGGCCGTCGGCCGGAAGCCTTCGGCCCGGCGACGTTGCCCCGCTCCTCGCGCCGCGGACCAAGGTCTTGGCGCTCGATTGGGTGAGCTACACGACCGGCGCGCGCATTGACCTGGCTGCTTTCGGCGAGCTCGCGCACCGCTCTGGCGCCGTGTTTGTTGTGGACGCGACGCAGGGCGTGGGGGCGATGGAAATGGACGTCAAACAGCTCCCGGTGGACGTTGTTGTGGTCGCCGCGTACAAATGGCTGCTCGGCCCTTACGCGACAGGGTTTGCTTATTTTCGTCCGGAGCTCCGCGACCGGCTGGACCTCGGTACCGTCAACTGGCTCACCGTCGAAGGCAGCGCGGACTTTGATGCGCTGCCCGTGGACGAGTTCCGCTTGCCGCGCAGGGCGGAAATATTCGATGTCCCGAACACGGCGAATTTTCTGAACCTTTACGCCCTTCGAGGGTCGCTCGAGTTTATTGAGAAGGCCGGCGTGAAAACCGTGACGGCGCATTGCCGCCGTTTGCTCGACCGCTTGGCGGAGGGCCTGCTCGCGCGGGGCTTTCGGTTGTCGGCGGCCGCCCAGCCCGAGCATCAGTCCACAATCTTGAGTTTCGTGGCGGCTTCCCCCGTTGCTACGCGAAAGCTTCACGAGCGGCTTAGGGCCGAGAATTTCGCCGTGAGCCTGCGGCACGATATGATTCGCGTTTCGCCGTACCTGTACAATACCGAAGCGGAGATAGACGCCTTGGTGGCCTCGTGTTGCTGAACTGGGTTGGCGCCGCGGGCGGTCTTTTCATCCCATGGAACTTTCCGGGCAAAAGATTCTGGTGACTGGCTCGACGGGTTTCATCGGCGGTCACATCACCCGACGATTGCTTGGCCGGGAGTGCGCCGCCGTGCGGATGCTCGCCCGCGACGCGCGAAAGGCGAATGAGCTCGTGAAGCTGGGCGCGGGAGCCGTTGAGGGCGACCTTGGCGATATGGCCTCCCTCGAGCGAGCCGTCGAGGGGACGGAGGCGGTGGTTCACGCGGCGGCGCAGGTGTCCTCTGTTCCAAAGCGGGAAACTTTCGCCCAGTCCAATTGCCGTGGGACGGAGAACCTTCTTTGGGCGGCCGCGCGCGCCGGAGTCCGTCGGGTTGTTCACTTGTCGAGCATAGCAGTCTTCGGCATGCCCGCCGAAGGCGAAATCACCGACAGGTCCCCTCGCGGGACAAGCGGCGACCCTTACGCCGCCTCGAAATATGACGCAGAGGTTGCCGTCGAGCGTTACAGCCGCGAGCGTGGCCTGCCGGTGATCATCCTCCGCCCCTCGGCGGTTTACGGGCCGGGCTCGACCCACTGGAGCGTCATTCCGCTCAAGCGCATCAAGAAGGGGAAATTTTTTCTAGTCGAGGAAGGGCAGGGGCTGCTTAACTACGTCTATATCGATAACCTTGTGGACGCCGTGGTTCTGGCGCTCCAAAGTAACGCCGCCGCGAGTGACGCCTTCATCGTGAACGACGGCGCCGTCACCTGGTGCGAGTTCTTCATGGCGTACGCGCGCATGGCGGGAATTGTCAAGAAGCTGCCATCGGTCTCGCTTCTGGGGGCGAAGATTTGGGCGCGCTACCGCAACTTGCTCGCGGCGGTGAACCGCGAAAGCTCGCGCGTCCCGGCGGAAGCGTTGGGGTTCCTGGCCGCCCGGGCGGTTTATCACCAGACGCACATCGAGGAAACGCTCGGCCACCATCCGCGCATCGACTTGCGGGAAGGAATGAGTCGCACCGAAGGTTGGTTTCATGAAACGGGGCTTTTGTAAACAATCCGCGCACACGGGTTGTCGATGCCTTGCTTCGGATTGCCGTTGGGGGCACGGGCCTCGCCTCCGATGAGGGTTCGCCCCTACCGGCGTTCCGACCTGCCCAAACTCCACCAAATTGACCAGACGTGTTTTCCGCCGGGGATTTCATATTCTCGGGATGAGCTGGGTCGGTTCATTCACATGAAGAACGCACGAACCTGGGTGGCGGAAGAGCAGGGCGAGATTGCGGGCTTCGTCGTGGCGGACCTCCAGCCGCATGGCGTGGCGCACATCATCACCGTGGACGTCGTCGAGGGGCGGCGGCGCATCGGCATCGGCGGCGCCCTGATGGAGGCGGCCGAATCCTGGGCGCGCCGGGAGCGCTGCCGCCTCCTGTACCTGGAGACTGCGGAGGACAACCTTGCCGCGCAGGAGTTCTACGAAGCGCGCGATTACACCAAAGTCGAGCACATCCCGGATTATTATTCCCCCGGCCAAGCCGCCTGGGTTATGGTTAAATGGCTCGGATCGGCGCCCGAGGGGTGGTCTCGCCGAGCGCGGTGACAAGGGAGCGGCACTCCGCCCCCCATCTCGTCGCGGGTCCAGTTCGCCAATCGAAAGCCTCCATGCCGATTAAACTTTCCGCGCGCGAATTCAGGATCATCGGAGCAGGGCTGCTCATCGCTGCGGCCTCGGTGGCCCTCGGCATCAAGTACTTTCGGCGGGCTTTCCCGGAAGCTTCGATTGTCTTTCGCGTCAACCGCGACGATTCCAAGCCGCTGGCTCTCCGTTTTCTCGCCGATCGGGGCGCGAGTCTGGCGGGTTACCGCCACGCCAGCATTTTCGATTACGACGACCAGGCGAAGGTCTACCTCGAGCGCACCGAGGGACTGGAGCGGCTCGACGCTCTGACCAACGGCCCCCTGCATTTGTGGCGGTGGTCGAACCGCTGGTTCAGGCCGCAGCAGATCGAAGAATACCGTGTGGATGTGTCCCCGAGCGGCCAGATCGTCGGCTACGACCACCAAATTCCGGAGGACGCCCCGGGAGCGAGCCTGGACGAAGCCGCCGCGCGCGCCCTGGCGGAAAAATTCCTGGGCGACGCCGTGCACCGCGCGCTTTCCGATCTCGACTTTGTCGAAACCAAGACCGAGAAGCGCAAGGCCCGCACCGATTACACGTTCACCTGGAAGCAGAGGGACATGGCTCTCGGGGAGGCGAGCGGGCGCGTTCAAGTGGGAGTGGACGGCGACCGCGTGGGCGGCTACGGCGAATTCCTGGAAATCCCCGAGAAATGGACGCGCGACTACGAGGACCTGCGCTCGAGAAACGACGTGGCGCAAACGGTCGCCCAGGTCTTTTGGACTCTGTTGAGCATCGCTATGGTTGGCATCCTCATCCTTCGCCTGCGCGACCGCGACGCCCCCATCCTAATGGCTGCAGCGTTCGGCCTGGTTGCCGCCGTCCTCTATTTTCTCGGACAACTAAACGATTTCTCCCTCGCCCAGTTCGGCTACGACACGCGCGACGCTTACTCGAGCTTTCTCGCCGGGTATTTCGTCCGCAGCGTAGTTTGGTCGCTCGCTGTCGGCGTGGGGATTTTTATACTGGTGGGAAGCTCCGAGCCTTACTACCGAGAGCATTTCCCGCGCCTGCAGTCCATCCGCAAGGCGTTCACCTGGCAAGGTGTGCGCACGCGCTCGTTTTTCATCGCCAACGTGGTCGGCATCACTATGACGTTCTTCTTCTTCGCCTACCAAACGATTTTCTACCTGATCGCCAACCGGCTCGGCGCTTGGGCGCCCGCTGACATCCAGTACTCGGATCTCCTGAACACACGCTGGCCGTGGGTGTGGGTGCTCTTCATGGGATTCGTGCCCGCGGTGTCGGAAGAGACCCAGTTCCGCGCCTTTGCCATCCCGTTCTTGAGCCGGCTGACGCGCACGCGGTGGCTACGCGTGGTCCTCGCGGCATTCATGTGGTCGTTCTTGCACTCGGCCTACCCCAATCAGCCGTTCTTCATCCGCGGGCTGGAAGTGGGCCTCGGCGGCATCCTGATCGGCGTTGTTATGATGCGCTTCGGCATCATTGCCACGATGATCTGGCACTTTTCCGTGGACGCGCTCTACACAGCTTTTTTGCTCTTGCGCTCCGGGAACAGTTACTTGATGGTTTCTGGCGCAGTGACGGCGGGCGTCATGCTCGTCCCGCTGGGTGTGGCGCTCGTCGCCTATTTGCGGACGGGAACGTTCGCGGACGAAGCGGCTTTGACCAACGCGAGCGCGGGCTCCGCGCGACGCCTTGCGGAGGAGCGCCCGGCTGAGGCCGAAGCTCCGCTTGCCTATCAGCCCTTGCCGGCTTCACGACTTTGGGGGGCAGTTCTTTTGACAGTCGTTCTGGCCGCCGTGGCGTTCATTCCCGTGTACGAATTCGGCAAAGGCATCAAGTTGCGCACGACGCGGGCGGGGGCCTTGCGCCTTTCGGACGATTTCTTTAAGGCTCGGCAGATTGATCCAACGAAATTCCGCCGAGCGGCTTGGCTCGAGGAAAACGCCGACGCCCTTTCACTCCGGTATCTCCTGGAGCGCCGGAGCGTTGAGGAAGCCGACCGGATCTATCGCCAGGCGTCGAAGATTCTGCTTTGGAACGCCCGTTATTTCCGCCCCATGGAGAAAGAGGAATACCAGGTTAAGATCGACGCCGACACCGGGCAGGTATTCTCCTTCCAGCACCAAATGGATGAAAGCATGGCCGGGCCGGAGATTGGTTCCGACGCGGCGAAGGCGCTCTCCGAAACTTTTCTCAGTCAGAAGGGTTACGACCTTTCGAAATTCGAATTGCAAGGGCTCGACGCGACGAAGCCCGAAAAGCTCCAGCATTACGACGTCCGTTGGCAGGCGAAGCCGGGTGACCCACTAAACGTCGGCGACGCGAAGCACCGCTTGGAGGTTGAAATCGCCGGCGGCCAGGTCGTGGGCTTCAACTCCTATTTCAAGCTTCCTGAAGAATGGACTCGCGAGCGTACGGCCAGGTCGCTTTTCAACTGGGTCATGATCGGTCTCGGAATTATTTGTGGCAGCGTCATACTCGCCGCCATGCTTGCCGTGTTTGTGAAGCAAGTCCGCGCCGGCGCCATCCGCTGGCGGCGGTCCTTGATCCTGGCCTCGGTCTTCTTCGTGGTGGTGCTCCTTTCCGAACTCAATCAGACACCCACTCTGGATCGCCTCTACCAAACCTCGATTCCGCTGGGATCTTTTCGGGTGCTCATTGCGGTGGCGCTGTTTTTGTTTCCACTGATTGGCTCAGTTCTGGTATGGCTCGTGGTGGGCCTCGCGACAAGCCTTTACCCGGCGGCATGGCGCATCTTCCAGGGCCCGGCTCGTCGCACCTGGAGGCGAGACGCGCTGGTTTCGGTCGCGCTGTTTTTGGCGTCGGCAGCGGCTTTCGGCCGGCTCAGCACACGGGTCGCCGACCATTTTCACACCTTCGCGCCGATCAACGTCGCCATTCTGCCCGGAGGCCTCGACGGCGTCTTCCCGGGCGGGTCGTTCTTCCTCGCATGCCTGGAGTTGGGGTTTCTCTATCCTGCAATTATCGGAATCGTGATCTACATCGTGCGCAGCGGGATAAAAGGGCGGCCCTGGTGGCTGCTGCCTTTGGCGCTGGTCTTTCTCGTCGCGCTCGGCCCCACGGGTTCGCATTCCGCGGCGGAGTTTTTCCTGAAATGGGGGGCGTCCGCCCTAAGCCTGCTCGGGGGCGTGGCGATCGTTTCAATCTTTTTCCGCGACAATATTTTGGCCTACCTTGCGGCGGCTTTTTGCGCGCCCGCGGTCGGCCCAATGGTTAACCTGTTTTCTGATCCGGCGCCGTTCTACCGCTGGAACGGCGTCGCTCTTGCGATGCTGGTGGCTGCGGTTCTGGCGTGGATGTTCCTGCCGACTACATCTCGGAACCCCCAATTTCGGTGAGGCCGGGGCGGCCTACGCTGTCATGCTGATCGCGCAGTCAGGGAGAAACATCCCTTGTTTGCGTCGATACAGAAACGAGGGATTCTTCTCCCGCTTCGCGGGACCAGAATGACTAATCGAGCGCAGCGAAATGTGCGGATATTGAGGATCAATACAGCACAACCGAATCCAGCAACTGGCTCTGGCCGTCGCGCCACAGCGCGTACTTCAAGCGAAACTTGGAGTTCATCGATGCCGCGCCCACCTCGCCCTTATTACTAATTGCGATGACGCAGACGAACCCCGCGCGGTTGGCGGGATCGCTGTCGGCCACGTGCTGGAGGAGCGCGGCGCAAGCGTCCTGGGGCGACATGCCGCGGGCCATGTAATGGACGATGGAGATGCTGGTGCAGTAGTTCGTCATCAAGTCGCCGTCGCCGGTGGCGCTTGCTGCGCCGACGTTGTCATCCGCATAGACTCCGCAGCCGACCAGCGGTGAGTCGCCCACACGCCCCGGAATCTTCCACGCCAAGCCTGAGGTCGAGCAGCCCGAGACCACGTGCCCGCGTCCGTCCGTGCCCACCATCCCGATCGTGTCGTGATTGGACGCGCTGAGCCAGAATGTTTCGCGCTCGGGCTTGGCTTTCCATTCCAGCCAGCGTTTCAGGCTTTCGGGCGTCAGCAGTTGCTCGGGTTTGAATCCTGTCCGGAGCGCGAAGCGGAACGCCCCTTCGCCGGCCATCGTCGTGTGTTTCGTCTTTTCGAGGACTTGCCGCGCCACCGAAATCGGGTTCTTGATGTTGTGCAGCGAGGCCACGGCGCCCGCGCGATGCCGCGTGCCGTCCATGATGGCGGCGTCGAGCTCGACCATGCCTTCTTCGTTCGGCAGGCCGCCATAGCCGACGCTCATGACGTTGGGGTCGTTTTCGGGGACATTGATGCCTTTTTCGATGGCGTCGAGGAGGCTCGCGCCCGACTTAAAGACTTCCGCGGCGCGGTCGTTCGCCGGCTTGCCGTGCTCCCAGGTGGAAAGAAACACCGGGCCACCGGATTCCGCCGCGCGCGCGTCGAAATCCCCCGCGGCTAGCGCCGCCGCGCCGGCCACGGTCTTGATAAAGCTTCGACGATCAACAGAATCCATGGGGCCTCCTCCACTAAAAATCAGAAATCAGAAACTAGAAATCAGAAGGCAGGACCCAGAAGTCAGAAGCCAGAACGCGGGAGTCAAAACAGGCCGAAAGTCAAAGATCAAAAAGTTCTTACCTTCAACCTTCGACCGTCAACTTGTTCTGATTTCTAGTTTCTGATTTCTGCTCTGCCTTTCCCCAGCCGCCTCCCCCGGGAGATTCGATGCGCAGGATGCTTCCCGCCGGGGCCTCGAAGAGAGTTTTTCCGGCCAGTTTCACTCTCCTTCGTCCGGGCAGAATCAAAATATTGTTGCCGGGCCGGCCTCTCTCGCCACCGGCCAGTCCGTACGGTCCGAAGCGGCGCCGGTCGGATAGAATACTCCCACGGACATCGGCAAGGAACTCAATTTCGCGGATGATGCCGTCGCCGCCGCGGTGGCGCCCTCGCCCGCCCGAAGCACGCCGCAGGGAATAACGCCGCACCCGCACGGGAAAAGCCGATTCCAGCGCCTCGACGGGCGTATTGAGCGAATTCGTCATGTGTGTGTGGACTCCGCTCAAGCCGTCGCCTTGGGGCCCGGCGCCCATGCCGCCGGCGATGGTTTCATAATAGGTGAACGGAGAACCGAGCGCGGGGTGAACGCCGCCGAATGAAAGATTGTTCATCGTACCGGAACTCGCCGCGGGAATACGGTCTGGAAGGGCTTTGGCGAGGGCCCGAAGCAACACGTCCACAATTCGCTGCGAGGTCTCCACGTTTCCGGCGGCAACGGCGGCGGGCGGCCGGGCGTTGACCACCGACCCCTCGGGCGCGCGGACTTCAATCGGTTCCATCAGGCCTGCGCACGCGGGAACATCTTCCCCGAGGAGGCACCGGAAAACGTAAAACACAGCCGAGGTCGTCACCGCGAGCACCGCGTTCAGGTTGCCGCACACGGCGGGGGAGGTCCCTGCAAAATCCACCTGCGCCAGCCCGCGCCGGATCCGGATGGCGACGCGCAAGGGGATTGGTCCTCGGCCGAAGCCGTCGTCGTCCAGAAAATCCTCAGCTCCATAAGTCCCGTCCGGAATGCCTCGAAGCGCCTTCTTCATCAGCGCCGCGGAGTAGCGTTGGAGCGCATCCAGATAGAACTCTACCTTGCGCGCTCCATATTTCGAGACGATCTCCCGCAGCCGGCGCTCGCCAAGCTTTGCGGCCGCGACCTGCGCGTTTAAATCGCCTTGACGCTCCTCGGGCGTTCGCACGTTGGCGAGGAGCAGTGCCATGACGTCCGGCTCGATGCGGCCGCCGCGGGCGAGGCGGACGGGCGGAATACGCAAGCCTTCTTCAAAAACCTCGCGGCTTAGCCCCATGGAAGCGGGCGTCGCGCCGCCGACGTCGGCGTGATGCGCCCGGTTTGCGACGTAGAAGAGCGGGCGAACCCGGCCGCTTCGCCCTGAATGCGGGTGCGACACCCCCCCGTCACCATCGGCGACAGGCATCACCAGCGTGATGTCGGGCAAATGGGTCCCACCGGAGTAGGGATCGTTCAGCATGGCGATATCGCCTGCCTCAAGCGCCAGCGCGGCGCGCGCAGCCTCGACCGACATCGGCATCGAGCCCAAATGCACCGGCATGTGGTCGCCCATGGCCACGGCCCGCCCGCGGCCGTCGAAGACCGCACAGGAGTAGTCGCGCCGCTCTTTGATGTTTGCGGAGAAGGCGGAGCGCCGGAGCGCCGCGCCCATCTCCTCGGCGACGGAGTGCAAAAGGTTTTTGAAAATCTCGAGTTCCGCGGCGTCAATGTTCAACGGCGCACTCCAGTCGCAGGTTTAGGTAGCGGTCCACGTGGCAGGTGAAATCGGGCGGAACAACGGTCGTGGCGCTGTACTCGACCACCACGGCCGGGCCTTTCACCATGACACCTGCCGGGAGTGAATCGCGCTCGAAGAACAGAGTAGGCAGAACGCCGGATTCGAACCACACGGGTTTCACACGCAAGGGCTTTGGCGGCGTGCGCTTCGCAGGTTTCAACGCTGCCCGGCGCATCGCTGGCTGCGCGACCGGAATCGCGAGCCTCGCGCGGAGGTTGACGATCTCGATTGCGCGGCCCACGTGGAAGTATCCATGCGCGCGTTCGTGTTCGGCTTGAAAGCGCCTCTCGAAGTTCGGGGTGAAAGGCACCGAAAGCTCGTAGGACTGGCCGACGTAGCGGATCTCGAGCCGCCGCTCGGAGATTGCCGACGCGGCGTGGAAGCAGTCTGCCGCAAGCTCCCGCCGCGCTCTGGCTTCGAGCCGCTCAAACCGGCGCACGAGCGCGGAGAAAAAAGCCGCAAACTGGGCCGCGGGCCTCTCCGGGACACGGACGAGCAGGGATTCGGAAACGTCGCGGATGATGTCGGAGCACAAAATGCCGAGCGCCGAAAACGCGCCCGGCTGGCGAGGCACGATAACGCCGCGAAGGCCGAGCCCGCGCGCGAGGTCTGCCGCGTGTAGGCCGCCCGCGCCTCCGAAGCAAATCAGACTGAAGTCGCGCGGATCGTGTCCACGCTCGACCGAAATCACGCGCAGCGCGCGCTCCATGGTGGCGTTCGAAACTTTGATGATTCCGCGCGCAAGCTCGAATGAATCCTTGAAGCGCGCACCGGATCCCGAGTCCCTGGAGTGAGTCATGAAGTATGCAAAAGTCTGTTCGGCCGCCTTCCGGTCGAGGCGAAATTGCCCGCCGAGAAAAAAATCAGGGTCAAGCCTGCCGAGGATGAGGTGGGCGTCGGTGGTAGTTGGCCGCGTCCCGCCGCGCCCGTAGCAGGCGGGCCCGGGGCTGGCGCCAGCGCTTTCCGGCCCGACACGCAGTGCGCCGCCCGCATCCATGCGCGCCACAGACCCGCCGCCTGCGCCGACCGTGTGGATATCGAGCACGGGTACGGCGACGGGCACTCCGGCAACGAGCGTTTCGCGGGTTGTGGCAGCCGGAAGCAGGCAAACATCAGTGGAGGTGCCACCCATGTCGAAGCTGATGGCTTTTTCGACGCCCACGAGTTCGCCGAGCTTCCGCGCCGCGACCACGCCGCCCGCCGGGCCGGAGAGGATCGTCCGCACGGGCTCGCGCGCCGCCCGGCCAGCCGCGGTGATGCCTCCACTCGACTGCATGACGAATAGCTTGCCCCGCCGCGTACCATACGGTACAGAGCCCCGCAGGCCCTTTGAGAGCCCGCCAGCGCCGTCGCGTGGTCTCGCGGGCATTTCGAACCATTTCCGCAGGCCTTCAAAATAACTGCCCAATCGCGGCGCCAGGTAGGCATTCACTACCACGGTTGATAGGCGCTCGTATTCGCGGAATTCGGGAAGGATTTCAGACGAGACAGAAATCGGAAGCCTGAGCCGGCCGAGAACGCGGGCGACGCAGCGTTCATTTTCCGGGTTGGCGAACGAAAACAGGAAGCAGATGGCGAGGGACTCAGCGCGGGCCCTCTCGATGGCGCGCGCCAGGCGCCGAACCGCGCCCAGCTCGGGACGCTTGAGAATCCGGCCGCCTGCGACGGTCCGCTCCGCGATGCCCCAGCGCAGGGCGCGGGGAACCAGCGGCGGATCCCGTCGCCCGCACAAATCGTAAAGTTTCGGGCGGTTTTGCCGGCCGATTTCGATGAGATCTTCGAAGCCGGCCGAAGTCACCAGGGCGACCCGCGCCCCGCTGCGCTCGAGCAAGGTGTTCGTCCCCACCGTGGTGCCGTGGATGATCTCGAGCGGCCCCGTTCGAATCCGCCCTCCGGCGCGGCTGAGAGCTTGCATCCCTTCCAAAATCCCGCGCCCCGGATCCCCTGGTGTGGAGAACACTTTGGCGACGCGGACTATTCCGCCGACTATGGCGACGCAATCGGTAAACGTTCCGCCGGTATCAACGCCCAGGCGCATGGATTTCTTCGCGCGGCTACTCCTCACGCCGAGGGTCGGAGTCGTCGAGCCTGCCGCCAGAGGCGGCAATTCTAGTGCCGTTCCAACTATCAGCGCCATGTTTTTCGCTTTGCGAAATATCGATTTTTAGGTCGGCACCGACTTTCATGTCTTAAGCATTTAAGTTGGAACGACACTAGCGGAAGCTGTTGGGGCGTGGCTAAATGTTTTGGGAGGCGGCGAAGTGAGCCTCAGGTGCCAAGGGGCAGGGAAGCATGCGCAGTAAGAGTGGGGCCGGCGCGTTCGCTGTTCTGTAACTTGAAGTAGCCCGCCGCGGCGATCATCGCGGCGTTGTCGGTGCACAGTGCCGGGGAAGGGAAATGGATTGTGTAGCCGCCCCTTTCCGCCCTGGCCGCAAACCGTTCGCGAAGGCGCGAGTTCGCCGCCACGCCGCCCGAGACGAAAATCGTCTGGACGCGCTCCGATTCCGCGGCGGCGAACGCACGCCCGACCAAATCATTGACAACGGCTTCCTGGAAACCCGCGACGAGATCGAGCGTGGGGGGCGAGCAGAGCTTCCGCACCTCCTCGAATGCGAGAGGACCGGCCGCTTCGCGGCGCGAGCGCCGGGCGGCGGCTTCGTCCGCAAGCGGGGTGCCGCGCACGCGGTAGAGCACCGCCGTCTTGAGCCCGGAAAAGCTGAAGTCGAAGGGATTCCCCTTCATCTTGACTTTCCCGAACTCCACTCGAGCCGCGTCGCCGTGCCGCGCCAAGCGGTCAATGACCGGACCGCCTGGGTAGCCGAGCGCGAGGAGCTTGGCGACTTTATCGAAGGCCTCCCCCGCGGCGTCATCGCGCGTCTGCCCGAGGCGGCGATACGAGAAAGCCTGGTTGCCATCCGAAGCCGTCGAATGGACGTGGACGAGGCAGGTGTGCCCGCCGGAAACAATCAGCGCCACTGCGGGCAGAACAGCTTCGAGGAGGGCTGCGCCCTCGGCGCGCTCGGCTTTGTTATAAAGCAACACGGAGTGGACGTGCCCTTCGAGGTGATTCACCCCGACCAGGGGCTTCGAGAGCGCTCGCGCCAACGCCTTGCCGTAAACCACGCCGACCAGAAGCGAGCCCACGAGGCCTGGGCCTTCGGTCACGGCGATGCCGTCAATCCCCTCCCATCCCAACGCCGCGCGCTCGCAGGCTTCGCGTACCACTGGCACGATCCTTTTCAGGTGCTCGCGCGAGGCGAGTTCCGGCACCACGCCGCCGTATTTCTCGTGCATGCGCACTTGCGAGGCGACGACGTTCGAAAGAATCCGCTCGCCGTTTTCGACCACGGCGGCCGCCGTCTCGTCGCAGCTCGTTTCGATGCCGAGGACTCGCATATCCGGTCTTGGGCTATGTTAGCATAGCCAGGAAATTGGTCTTCGAATCCCATGGCGCTGTTCTCGAGCGGAAAGGTCACACGATGATTCGCAAAGCGGTTCTTCCTGTCGCCGGACTAGGCACGCGATTCTTGCCCGCCACCAAGGCGCAACCCAAGGAAATGCTGCCGATCGTTGACAAGCCCCTGGTTCAATATGCCGTCGAGGAAGTGGCTCGCGCGGGCATCCCCATGGTGGTGTTTGTGACCGGCCGCGGGAAGTCCGCCATCGAGAACCATTTTGACGTCTCCTTCGAGCTCGAGCACGAGCTTGCGGGGCGGGGGAAGCACGACCTTCGCCGCGAGCTGCACGCGATTTCTGGTTTGCGCGAAGTAATTTATGTCCGCCAGGCGGAGGCGCGCGGCCTGGGCCACGCCATCCTGACCGCGAAGCCCGCCGTCGGCGAGGAGCCTTTCGCCGTCGCGCTCTCCGACGACGTCATCGAGAGTGAAAGGCCTTGCCTCGGACAAATGATGGATGTTTACGAGCATTTCGGAGCGAGCGTCATCGCCATCCAGCGCGTGAGCCGCCACGAAGTTTCAAGCTACGGCGTCATCCGAGCCGAGGTGGTCCGAGGCGGCACCTGGCGCGGGCGACTCTTCCGCATCCTGGATATGGTCGAAAAGCCGAGCCCCGAGAAAGCCCCTTCGGACCTGGCGATCATCGGGCGGTACATCCTTACCCCCGCCGTCTTCCAGGAGCTGGAGGCCACTCACCCGGGGACGGGAGGCGAGATACAGTTGACCGACGCGCTTCGCAGCCTGCTCGGCAGAGAAACCGTGTATGGCTACCTCTTCGAGGGCAAACGGTACGACGCAGGCGACAAGCTGGGTTTCCTCAAAGCCACAGTGGAATTCGCGCTTAAGCGTGCGGACCTCGGAAAGCCCTTTAGGAAATACCTGAAATCCCTCAAGCTTTAGGGCGCTGGCCGAGGAACCCTGTCATAGCGGTCATGTCTCCCATCGCAGGCTCGGTTTGAGCAGGGGCGGACCCATGTGCCCACCCCTTTTTACGCGGGCAATTAAATGACCGCCCGGATTCGACGCCTTGTGAGGTGAGCCTCACGCTGTGGTTCTTGATGGCGGTTGCGGCCTCGGCGATTTTTTTGCCGCCGCAGTTGAAGTGGACCTGGCGGCGTTTGGCGGTCGTCTTCGAGTAGGGGCGATTCATGAATCGCCCCTACTTCTTCGAACGTTTTGGCTCAACCGCTTTCGCCGGAGGGGCGGGCTCGGAGGATTTCTTGGTTTCCGATTTCGATTCTAATACTGCGGGGGGCTCGGTTTTCTTTTCGCCGCCGTCACTCGACTTCTTTGCATAGTCGGTGACGTACCAGCCGGTGCCCTTGAACTGAATGGCGGGCGAAGAGAGCAGTCGCTCGAGCTCGCCGCCGCACTGTTTGCACTTGGTCAAAATGGGGTCGGAGAACTTCTGGATGTTCTCGAACTGCGCCCCGCACTTCCGGCAGCGATATTCGTATAACGGCAAGCGCCCTCCTCTCGAACCCCTCTAAAGATTATACCAAGTACGTGAGACGACGACAAAGCCGGGCGACCGGACCTTCGCGGCTTGGCAAGGCCATTAGTGAACTGATAGACTTCACAATGGATTTTCAATGTTGGCACCCAGTCAAACGCGCTCATCGGAGTCGCTCGGCAAGTTATATGTTGTCGGCACGCCCATCGGCAACCTAGAGGACATAACTTTCCGGGCCGTCAGCACGCTCAAAGGAGTGGATCTCATCGCCTGCGAGGACACGCGGCGCACCGGGCGGCTCTTGCAGCGGTACTCGATTCGCACGCCGACCGTAAGCTACCACGAGCACAACGAGATGACGCGCGCCCCCGAGCTCGTCCTGCAATTGGAGGAAGGTTCGCATATCGCCCTGGTTTCAGACGCCGGCATGCCGGGCATCTCCGACCCCGGGTACCGGCTGGTGCACCTGGCCGTAAGGCACGGCATCCCCGTGATTCCCGTGCCTGGCGTGACCGCGTTTGTCGCGGCACTCTCCGCGGCCGGGCTGCCCGTGGACGAATTTCACTTTGCGGGGTTCCTGCCGCGAAAGAGCAGCCCGCGGCGAAAAGCCCTCGAAACGCTGAAGCGCGCGGGAGGGACGCTAATCTTTTACGAGGCGCCACACCGCGTACTCGAAATGCTCAGGGACGTTTTGGCGGTGCTGGGCGAGCGGCCTGCGACGGTGGCGCGCGAAGTGACCAAGACTTACGAGGAGTTCCTACGAGGGGGGATCGGGGAAGTCCTCGCGCGCCTGAAGGCCAAGCCCGTCAAGGGCGAACTGACCGTCCTCGTCGGCCCCGACCGCAGCGGAACCGAACGTGCCCGGCCTGAGGCTCAGGGCTCCGTTCGCGAAGCCATCGAACGAGCCATGGCGGAAGAGGGGCTCAGCGAACGAGCGGCTCTCAAGGCCGTGGCGCGCTCTCTCGGCATCTCCAAAAGCGAAGCCTACCGTCAGTGGCAATTCGAGAAAGGCCTTCAGAAGTGACTGGAAAAGTCACGGAGTGGCACGGACACGCTGCCCGCCTGCCGCAACGCCGAGCATCCGGGGAGCTCAAACTGTTTCAGCGGAATAGGTGGCGAGCGTTGCGCCAACAAAGCGCAGAGCGATGCGGTTGAGGTCGCCGGATTTCTCTACTCGGACGACGGTGGCGTCTACCAAAAAATCCGAAGGGCCTTGACCCGGCTGAAAGCGGCCGCGGCCCGGGATAACGATGCTGATGGTACTTGAAACGGCCAGGTCGCGGCGGGTGAGTACGGAAAGCCCGCGGCGGCTCACGTCTTGGGCCTCCAAGGTTTCTTCAAAAATCTCTCCCCGAGCGTCCGTGCCACTGAGGCGCACGGGAATCATTGCTTTGGTGCGCCGCTGAGCGCGCTGTTCCATGAGGACCCTGCTCTTTTCAGGCCTATAGTGGCGCGGGGAATTCGGCGAGCGGCGGCGAAGTCACGGGCCCGGCGAAGAAATCATCCACCAGGGTGATTACTTCGCGGGGGTGGTTGGCGCTTTGCACTCGCCGCCGTAAATCGGCCCCGTTCCGAACGCCGTGCGTGAACCAACTAGCGAACTGTTTCATCTTACCGATGGCGCCAGGAATCTCCTCTTCGGCAAGCATCTGATAATACGTCCGGATCAACCTATAGCGGTCGGCGTCGGTCGGCTCCGTGTAATGGCCGGCGGAAAAATAATCCGCCAACTGGCGAAACATCCAGGGGTTGGTGGGCGCGGCCCGGCCAATCATGACCGCGTCGCAGCCGGTCTGGTCGAAGAGCGCCCGCGCATCTTCGGGCTTGTGGACGTCGCCGTTGCCGATCACCGGGATTCCGACGCTCTGCTTGACCTCGCGGATGAGTTCCCAACGCGCTCGGCCGCTGAAACCCTGGAGGCGCGTGCGCGGGTGGACCGCGATGGCTTCGACGCCGGAGTCCTCGGCGAGCTTCGCCACCTCGACGGCGACGATTTCCTCGTCACTCCAGCCGGAACGAATCTTGACCGTGAAGGGAATTTTCACCGCACCACGGATTCCATGGAAGATTCGCCCGAGAAGCGGCAAGTCCCTCAGTAGCCCCGAGCCGCCGCACTTGACCACTTTTTTCGCGGGGCACCCGAGGTTCAAATCCACCATGTCAAACCCTAGGTCCTCGATCATCCGCGCGGCTTCGGCCAGGTGCGCGGGTTCGGCGCCGAAAATCTGCGCCGAGATCGGCCGCTCCTCCTCCGTGTAGTAAAGAAACCGCTCGGATTTGAGGTTCCGGCGAAGCATGCCTTCGCTCGAGACGAACTCCGTCATGATCAGCCCGCAGCCACCCAGCCGCTTGATGAAACGGCGAAACACCGTGTCCGTAATTCCGGCCATCGGCGCAAGGATGTGCGCGGGGCGGAGGGTCACCTTGCGTATGCTCAGTTCTTCAAACGGCATGCTCGCTCTATTGTGGCAGGAAAACGGCGGGTTTAGCAACCGGTGCGCAGGTCCGGGTCGTGAGGGCTCGAGCTTAACCTTCGCTAGCTTCCCGAAATTGGCGCCCGTGGCAGTGGGTTCCTGCTGCAGTGAAACCCCAGTGGGCCCCCTCCTCCGCAGGTACGACGACCGGGAAGGGAATCCAGACACCTGCCAGCGCGGAAAAGGCTAGGCCGTCGCGCGGTTTCTCAGCGGGGGAGAATGGATTTCGCGTCTGTGATAGCAAAGCGCATCTGGCCTTCGGCGACCAGCTCGCCACCGACCGTAGCGCGGCCGATGAGTTCGCCGAGCGACTCCTTCAACTTGAGCACCTCCGCGCGAAGTTCGAGTTTATCTCCGACGCGCACCGGCTTGGTCATTGCCGCGGAGGGGATTTGCAGGATGACGGCGATTTTGTCCTGCATGTTCGGCCGCTCCAGAACCAGGATGGCGCCGAGCTGCGCCACCATTTCGATGAGCAGTGTCCCCGGGACCATCGGAGCCTCCTCGTCGAAGCCGAGGCAGGCGGGCTCGTTGGCGGTGATAGTTTTCGTGCCCGCTATGTGTTTGCCGGGAACGAATTCGGTGACGCGATCCACGAGCAGGAATGGATAGCGGTGAGGGATGAGGCGTTGAATCGCCGATTGGAACATTTCGCTCATCAGTTCGAGTCCCCTTGGGGCTGAGGCCTGGGCCGCGGGCGGACGCGTGCGCCGAGCGGCGAAGGGGCGTTTCCAAGACCGCCCTCGGGCATTCGCCCCAAGTGCAGGCGCAGTTGGTCGCGCGAGCCGCCGAAGAAGTCTCGGGCTACGCGGTCAATGGCCCGCTCGCAAAACAGCTCAGCCGGCACCAGCGGCCGGTAAAGGTGGCGCCGCCCACGCTTTTCACGCGTCAGGACACCTTTCTGCGTCAGCCGCTGGAGCAGCGTTTCAACGGTCGTGTAGGCGAGCGGGCGCCGGGGAAAAAGCTCGGCGCGAACGTCGTGCACTGTTCCTTGGCCTCGGGACCAAAGCACTTTCATGCACTCCTGCTCCAGGGGTGGAAGCTCCGGAGGCGGGGTCGAGGTGCGGGAGCGCATCGGATGTTAGGCTTCCCAGGGGCCGGGCGGCGTCCCGCTGGCGCCGGAGTCTTTGGCGAAGCGCGTCAGACGCTCCGGCGAAAGCGTTCCTTACTCCTTCCCGCCGCCTTTCGTCGGACGCTTGAACAGTTCGCGACCGAGCGCGCGGTTGCGCGAGGTCCAATCCCCTGGGCGGCCGAAGTCGGCGGCGTATTGCGCGCGCATGCTCTGGAGCTTTGAATCCAAATCGTCGAGGTAATGCACGGCCAGCGCCTCGGGAAATGCCGGCTCCTTCGGGGACCCGAACTCGAGTTTGCCATGATGCGAAAGCAGGATGTGCTCGATTTGGTCCTGCAAGCCGGCTGGGAAGCTTGCGATGGCAGCGGCCTTCGCGCGGACGATTTCGAGCGACAGAACGATGTGGCCCACCAGTTGTCCACGATTGGTGTAGCGGAATGCGCCCGCGTATTCGAGCTCCTCAATCTTTCCGATATCGTGGAGCACCAGGCCGGCGACTACGAGTTCGCGGTCGAGCCAGGGGTAGTGGTCGCACACTCGGTCGCCGAGCTCGACCAACGACAAAACGTGTTCGAGCAGGCCGCCGAGATAAGCGTGGTGAAGCGCGGTCGCCGCGGGAGCGAGCTTGAGCCTCGGAGCGATGCCGTCATCCTCCGCCACCGCAAGCAGGAGTTTTCTGAGCGGCCCTTCGGGCATCCGCCGGAGCCGCTCGAGAAGGCGCGCGAACATTGCCTCCGGGTCCTCGAGGCTGTGGGGCATAAAATCCAGCAGGTTCACCTCTTCGGTTCGGCAGCGCGAGATGGCGCGTATGATGATTTGCGGCGCGCCTTTGTAAGTATCCACGCGGCCTTCCACCCGCACGACTTCGCCCGGCTCGAAATCGACGCGCAGACGGTCGGCATCCCAAACCTTTGCCTTGATGGCTCCGGTCGCGTCGCGCAGCTCGAGGTCGAGATAGGCGCTGCCGTTCGACGAGATCTTGCGCTCCTTGGATTGGACCAGGAATTGGCTCTGGACGGGGCTTTCGGGCGCGAGCTCAGAGACGGAAAGGCGCTTCATTGGCCGGTCTTGGTGGATCCGGTTTCCGCGTAGGGCTCCGCGCCCGTGTCAATGTAACCCGAGGCGATGTAGATGTAACTCTGTTTGCGCAGCTCCTGGAGGTACTTGCGGAGAGCCGGCTGCATCTTCTGGTCGTAAAGGAATTCTTCCACCTGCTGGTCCACTTCCTCAAATTTGGCAGGGCCGGCGCTGCGGCGCTCCAGCACCTTCAGGATCAGGAATCCCTGCTTGGTCGGGATAACGCTGGTCGTCTCCCCCGAGTCCACCTTGGCAATGGCCTGGGCGATGCCGGAAGCGAGAGTCCCTTCTTCCATAAAGCCTATGTCGCCGTCCCGTTGGTCGCCTGGATCGTCGGAATACTTCTTCACTACGTCCTCCCAGCGTTGGCCGGCCTTGACTTCCGCAAGGGACGCATCAGCGCGCTGGGAGGCGTCCAGGGGGTGCTTTTCGGTCAAGATCAGGATTTCCGCCAAGTGGACTCCGGGCGCGTGGGCGAACTGGTCTTTATGCTGCTCGAAGTATTTTCGTGCGTCTTCGCGCGATACGATGATGGTGCGGCCGACTTCACGACCAATGACTTCGCGCATCAACAATTGCCGTTTAAAACCGTCCACGAAGTCTTCCCAGATCTGCCCTTGCTTCTCGACCGTGTTTTGGAGGTCTTCCTGCGTCGCGAAGCCGAAACTCTTGCGGATCTCGTCCAGTTTCTTGACCACCTCGGCGTCCACGTTGATGTCGAGGTCTTTGGCCTTTTGGACCATGAGGTCCTCGTCAATCAAATCCCGCAACTGGTTACGGCTCTGCTCCCGCAACTGCTTTTCGAGCTCGTCCCCGGAATACTTCTCCGCCAGCTTCGCGCGGAGTTTCTCCAGCTCGCGTTCGTATTGCCGTTGCGTGACGATGTTGGCGTTGACGCGCGCGATGATCCTCTCCACAACCACGCGTCGCGCGCCGGCCGGTCCCGCCGCGAAGAGCATTCCCGTCAAGGCTGCGGCCAGCATCGCCGCCGGTTTTATCATTCCTTCGAATTTGCCACTCTTGATGATATTGCCCTCCAGAGCGATGTCCTCCTTTGCGGCGCGGGTTCGCGTGCCGAACTAGCAGCCGTAATTCCATCTTAAAGCTAACCGCGGAGTTCTCGCAAGGCGTTTTCGATTCCCGCCGGGAGCAGGCTTTCCGACGCCGTTATGCGAATGCGCAGGGTCCCGTCGGGCCGGAAGCTGGCTCCCTGATGCCGGCGGAGAAAACGCGTCAGTTTTTCGGGGCTGAGCGGAGACTGCTCGTGGAAGCGCATCCAGACTTCGTCGGCCTTGCGTTCCACCGACTGAACCATCAGCGTCTCGGCTGTGGACTTCAATTGGGCGTAATTGAGCAGGTTTGCCACCGAAGGCGGAACGGGGCCGAAGCGGTCGGCAAGCTCCGCTTCGATTTCGGCCCGCTCGTCGGCTGTCGCCAGGCTCGAAATGCGCTTGTACATGAGCAGCCGCTGCCGTTCGTCGGCGATGTAGCTCACCGGAATTTTGATGTCGAGGCCGAGGTTGAGCGAAGTGCGGACCTCGAGCCGAGGGGCGGCGCCGCGCAGTTCCGCCACCGTTTCCTCCAGCATTTCCAGATAAAGTTCAATGCCCACCGCATTCAAGTGGCCCGACTGCTCGGCGCCAAGCACGTTGCCCGCTCCTCGCAGTTCGAGGTCGAGCGCCGCCAGGCGCAGCCCGGAACCCAGCTCCGAAAATTCTTTGAGCGCGGCCAAGCGCCGGCGCGCCGTGGGAGTCAGGGACTCCTCCGAGGGGACCAGAAGATAGGCGTACGCGGGGCGGTCGGAGCGCCCTACGCGCCCGCGGAGCTGGTAGAGGTCGGCGAGCCCGAAGCGGTCGGCGTGGTTGATCAGAATAGTGTTCGCGCGCGGGATGTCGAGGCCGTTCTCGATGAGCGCGGTGGCCGCCAGCACGTCGTAGGCGCCCTCCATGAACTTGAGCATCACTTTTTCCAATTCCTTTTCGCTCATCTGGCCGTGCGCCACACCGATACGCGCCGTCGGCACCAGCCGCTGGAGGAGCGCCGCCATTCCGAAGATGGACTCGACGCGGTTGTGAACGAAAAAGGCCTGGCCTTGCCGGTTCATCTCCTGGAGGATCGCCGACTGCACGAGGGCGTCGGAGAAGGGCGCGACGAGCGTCTGAATCGCCAGGCGGCCGAGCGGCGGCGTTTCAATCACTGACAAGTCGCGCAGCCCGCCGAGCGACATGTGGAGCGTGCGCGGGATCGGCGTCGCGGTCAGCGTCAACAAGTCCACTTGCGCCTTGAGCTTTTTGAGCCGCTCTTTGGCCGCCACACCGAAACGCTGCTCTTCATCCACAATGAGCAGGCCGAGGTCGCGGAAACGCACGTCGTTCGAGAGCATCCGGTGCGTACCCACCAGAATATCCACGCGGCCGGCTTCGGTGTCGGCGAGAATCCGCTTCTGCGCGGCGGCGCTGCGGAAGCGGCTGAGCATTTCGATGGCGACGGGGAAAACCGACATGCGCTGGCGAAAGGTGTTGAAGTGCTGGAACGCCAGCACCGTCGTCGGCGCGAGCACGGCCACTTGTTTCGAGTCCTGGACTACTTTGAAGGTCGCGCGCATGGCAAGTTCCGTCTTCCCATAACCGACGTCGCCGCAGACCAGACGGTCCATGGGCTCCGGGCTTTCGAGGTCTTTGCGGATTTCAGCCAGCGCGGCCGTTTGGTCCGGCGTCAATTCGAATTCGAAGGCTTGTTCGAATTCTTTCTGCCAAGGCGTGTCAGGGCTGAAGGCGTGGCCTCCGTGCATCTTCCGTTCGGCATAGAGGCCGAGGAGCTCCTGAGCCATATCCCGCAGCGCGCGCTTGACACGCGTTTTCGTCCGCGCCCAAGTGGCGCCGCCCAGCCGGTCGAGCCGGGGCTTGGCGCCGTCGCCCGAGCGGTACTTCTCGACCAGGTCCAGCCGCTCGAGCGGGACGTAAAGCTTCGCGTCCTCCTGATAAGTCAGGAACATAAAATCGCGTTGCCGGCCCTCGGCCTCGATTTGCCTCAGACCTCTGTAGAGGCCGATGCCGTGGTCCACGTGAACAACGTAGTCGCCTACCTTGAGGTCGTTGAGATCGGAGAGGAAACTCGCGGCAAGCGGCCGCTCGCCGCGGGCGGCACGGGGCGCGGCCCCGAACAGATCCGCGTCCGTGAAGATCGTAAGGCCGAACTCGGGGAAAATCACGCCGTCGTCAATCTCCCCGCGGACGAGTGCCACCGGCCTCCTTGGCGCCACAACGGGCGCGCCGGGAGATTCGGAAGGCTCCGCCCCCCCCGCCACCTCGAAGGGAAGCTGGTAGTCCGTCAGAACCTCCGACATACGGCCGAGCTTTCCGGCGCTGGGTAGAACCAAGATCAACTGCTCGCCGCGTTCATAGCGGCTTCGGATCTCCTCGATCAGCCGCTTCAGCCCCCCGTGAAACTTCGGCGTGGGTTGCGAGGCGAAAACGAATTCTCTCCCCGCGCCGCTCGCGAGGCCCGACGAGGCTGGGCTATCTCCTGCCGACGCCGGGTCTGCCTGCGCAGGCAGGTCGGTTGCGGCGGAGCGTGGCGCGGCGTCGAAGGGAAGTTCTCGCAACCACAACGAGGCGGCGTTTCGATTTGAAATCGCAAATTCCTCCTCTGTCAAAAAGATTTCCTCCGGCCGGGGCCGAGCCGGGACGGCGTCACGAACTTCTTCGTATTGCCCCTCCAGATTCTGCCGCCAGCTTCGAAGCTGCTGAAACCGTTCGGCGGGCTCCTCCCAGACAAGGCATGGCCGCTCGAAAAGCCCGAAGAGGGCCTTTCGATGCGGCTCCGCCAGAGAGACGTAGAACTCCCAGCCTGGAAAGGCGCCGGCATACTCGGGCGTCCAATCGGGCTCCCGGCCTGCCTGCGCAGGCTTGGCGCTTCGCTCCTTAAGCCGTTCGATCAATTGGGCAAAAAGTTGCGGGGTCCGTTTGTGCTCCATCAGCGGGAGAATCCGTGCGCGATCCAAAGGCCTTTCAGAGCGCTGGGTATTCAAGTTGAAAGTCCGCAGGGATTCGAGTCTGTCGCCGAAAAATTCCATCCGCGCCGGCGCGCCGGAAGGTGGGCAAACGTCGAGGATGCCTCCTCGCAACGAGAACTGACCGACCGTCGAGACCGGCTCGGAGTTCTCGTAACCCACGTCGTTCAGGTGGGAAACCAAGTCTTCGAGGGGCACCTCGTCACCCACTTTCAGGTCCACGGCGAGCGAGCCATAGTACGCGCTCTCCCGGAATCGCCCGAGGGCGGCTGGAAGCGGAGAAATTACGACCTTAACCGAGCCCCGCGCGATACCCCACAAAGCTACGGCGCGGCGTTCCGCAATCTCCGCATGTGGCGAGCGGCTTTCGTAAGGCGAGCAGTCGTAAGCGGGCAAGGAAGCGACGGCATCCGCCGGGATTTCCGGTTCAAGCCAATGAAGAAAAGTTCGAGTGGCAGAACACAGGCGGTCCGCGGTCTCGTTGTCGGAGGTGAGAACGATGATCGGGCAGCCCAGCTCGTGTCCGAGCGAGGCTACGATCAGCGCCTTGGCCGTGCGGGTCAAGCCCCCGAGGCACATCGGTGCGCCTCGAACGCTCAGCGCGGACCGAACCTCGCGCAAAGGCGGCGCTTCGCGGACAGGATTGAGCAGGGAAGAGAGTCGCGGCATCGAACTCAAGAGCTTTCGAACCTTTCAACAACAGTTTCAATCAGACGGGAAGAGGAAAAGCCAGGCGAAAGCGCTATGCCGACAACCCGGCCTCCGGCCGCCAACACTTCCTCTCGCCCAATGATTTCACTGATCGCCCAGTCGCCTCCCTTGACCAGCACGTCGGGCAGCATTCGGGCGATCAGCGCGCGCGGCGTTCGGTCGTCAAAGATAGTGACAACGTCCACGGCGGCCAAGGCGGCGAGGATTTCCGCGCGCTCACGTTCGGTTTGAACCGGCCGTCCGGGGCCTTTGAGCTCCCCCACGCTTCGATCGCTATTGACCGCCACCACGAGCACATCGCCCAGCTTCTTCGCTTCCGCCAAGTACCGCGTGTGGCCCGGATGGAGCAGGTCGAAGCAGCCGTTGCTGAAGACGACGCGTTTGCCCTGGCGCTTCAGGTCGTCCACAACTTCGAACGCGCGCTCGAGCGGCAGGATTTTTTCCGCAGCCACGCTCATGTTTTCCCCGAGAAGGGGACCAAAAGCTGATTCTAGCACGCGGCCTAAACGTCGGGGGCCCCCTCGGGCCGGAAGCTTTCTTCGGGTAGTGGGTCAGTTTGCTGTAGCGGCGCTCTATGAGCGCCGAAGATGCCGTGGAATCACCACCGGCGGTCATAGACCGCCGCTACAGAAACTCAAATTGACCCACTACGTTTCTTCGAGGCAAATTTACACATGGATGAGGGGCGTGATATTCTGCGACCGAGGCCGAACCACGGTAGCGGTCATCGGTGGCGGACCGGTGTGCCTCGCCTGAGGGACGGAAGTTTTCCGACACCGTTGGAGCATTATGACCTGCCGAACCAAATCCCAAGAGCTGTTTCGCCGGGCACTCCGGCTGATGCCGGGTGGGGTCAACTCTCCTGTGCGCGCCTTCAAAGCGGTCGGAGGCGAGCCGATCTTCATCGCCAGCGGCCGGGGCTCGCGCGTCAAAGATGTGGATGGGAGCGAATATGTTGATTATGTGGGTTCCTGGGGGCCGCTCATTCTCGGGCATTGCCCTCCCGAAGTGATGGAATCGGTGGCGCGGGTACTTGAAACCGGCACGAGCTTCGGCGCCTGTACCGCGGGCGAAGTCGAGTTGGCTGAGGAGATCACCAAAGCGATGCCCTCGATCGAGCGTGTGCGGTTGGTGAGTTCCGGCACTGAAGCAACGCTTTCGGCCCTGCGCGTGGCTCGCGCCGCCACGGGCCGCGACAAAATCCTCAAATTCGAAGGCTGTTACCACGGCCACGCCGATAGTCTCTTGGTCAAGGCCGGTTCCGGCGTCGCGACGCTCGGCCTGCCGGATAGTCCGGGCGTCCCGCGCGCACTGGCGGAATTGACTCTGACCGTGCCGTTCAACGACCTCGAAGCGCTCCGGAGCGCGTTTGACGAGCATCCCGGCAAAATTGCCGCCGTCATCGTCGAGCCGGTATGCGGAAATATGGGATGCGTTCCGCCGGCGCCCGGGTTTCTCCGAACACTTCGCGAGCTGACGGCCAAGCAGGGGACCGTGTTGATTTTCGACGAAGTGATGACGGGCTTTCGCGTCAGGTACGGCGGCGCTCAGGCGCTTTACAGGATCGAGCCCGACCTGACCACGCTGGGAAAGATCATCGGCGGTGGGCTGCCCGTGGGTGCCTACGGGGGCAAAGCTGCGCTCATGGACATCGTGGCGCCTGCGGGGCCCGTCTATCAAGCGGGGACGTTGTCGGGAAATCCGGTCGCACTCGCGGCGGGGCTCAAAACGCTCGAGATTTTGCGGCGCCCCGGCACCTACGATCGGCTGGAAGCCGTTTCCGCAAAACTCGCGGCTGGGCTCGCGCGCGAAGCTCAGAAGGCTGCCGTCGCTGCGTGCGTCAATCGCGTGGGCTCCATGCTCACAATGTTTTTTGTCGACGGGCCCGTCGTGGATTTTGCAAGCGCGAAAAAGTCCCACACAGCAGCTTTTGGTGCCTTCTTCCGCTCCGCGCTCGACCAAGGCGTTTACTTCCCGCCGGGCCAATTCGAAGCCGCATTTGTCTCGACGGCCCACACCGAGACCGACATCGAAACAACCCTCCGCGCCGCCGCCCGCGCCCTCTCCCCCGGGCGTGTGGCTCGGACCAGCAATCGAGGGAGCGAACCCGCGTCAGCCCGCAAAGGCCGGTCCTGATGGACGCCGCGGTGTTGCGCACCATTGGGAAACCGCCGCGGCTTGAGCAGTTCCCAGAGCCCATTCCCGGCGAAGGTGAGGTGCTCGTACACGTCCGCGCCGCAGCACTGAAGCCTGTTGAAAAGCAACTGGCCAGTGGCACTCATTACGCGAGCCCCACCGAATTGCCCGTTGTCTGCGGAGTGGACGGGGTTGGATATCTCGACGACGGCACCCGAGTGTTCTTCGGCGGACCCCGATTCCCCTTCGGGGCGATGGCCGAGCGGACGGTCGTGGCGCGGTCACGCTGCTTCGAGATCCCGGAGGCTTTGGATGACGCAACCGCCGCGGCCTTGGCCAATCCCGGCGTGTCCGCCTGGCTCACGTTGACTTGGCGAGCGAAGCTGGCCCCGGGCGAAACTGTCCTGGTCCTCGGCGCCACGGGCGTCACCGGGAAGCTCGCCGTCGAGATCGCGAAGCTCCTCGGCGCCGGACGCGTCGTTGCCGCCGGACGGAACGAACAGGTTCTGAACACACTGCGCGAACACGGAGCGGACGCAACTATCCGCCTCGACATACCTGACCTCGCCGAAGCGTACGCTCGGGAGGCCGGCTTCAACGTCGTCATAGACTACTTGTGGGGCCGCCCTACCGAAGCGCTGCTGGCCGCCATGACGAGCCCCGAATTCGCCGTGGCGGGACGCGAGACTCT
>QHZN01000018.1 GCA_003225365.1 Acidobacteriota bacterium | reverse complement strand
TTCAATGGTCCGCAACCGGGTACGATTGGAAAAACCGGAGGGAGGAGATTATTGCGGCCGCTCTAGCGGGACTCCAGCCAGGTGCCATTTTGCTTCTCCATGACATACATGCGGAGACAGTAGCTGCCCTTCCGAAAATACTTGAGGGAGTGGAAGCCGCCGGTCTTGAGCCTGCTGAGCTATCAAAGCTTGCCGTGCGCGAATGAGCCCCTTGTGCCTTATAGCCCGCATGGTTTCGGCGAGGTCCAACAGAGCCCGCTTCCGTTTCGGCTGGCAAAGTTCATTGTAACGCCTATGCCCCGCGGCGGACAAAAACATTCAACGCGCTGGCGGTGGCGACGCGTTTCTTAGTTATCGAGATCTGGCGGTTACCAGAAAGTCTTTTCCCCGTATGATAGAGATGCCCTCAAACCCATTTTTTATCAATGCTTGTGAGATGCCCCTTTCGGTCTGAAATGATCCGTACCTGCCTAGTAGGGGAAACTGCTTTTGCGTGAGGTGAAAAAGCACGCTGTTAAGTACGATATAGGCAAAGAAGATCCAGCCTTTATAATTGTACGTCATTGCCTGGCTCCATGCTTCAGAGAAGGGCTCCAGCGCCATCCAGAGTTCCCCATTTCTCCTCAGTACTCGATGGATCTCCTTTAAGCTGCTGGTGGTATCCACGAAGGACAGCGATCCCCGCGCAATCACCATATCAAACTGTCCATTCGGCAACGGCAGGGATTCAGCCTTGCTACAGACGAAGCAAACACGGTCCGTAAGAGATCTGCCCAACTTGAGAGCGTCAAGATCAATATCGAGACCGAAGGAGATTCGATCCGGATATGCGGCTATCAGAGTTTGCCCGGCGCCGCACCCGATGTCGAGCACTTTATGGGAGCGGGGCAATGGAGGTGGCTGTAAATGCTCGGGGTGGCTCGGATCGAGTGCGATCCTTAGCTCCGCACGATGATAATGCTCACCCTTTAGGCTGCGATCCGGCATTGGATGTCCACCTCTTCACGAAAACGGCTCCGCGCGCTTCTTTTCGGCTTCGTCCCCAAAGTCTGTGGCTGATTGGGGGGCCAGGTTTCAATTGTCATCGGCTCAAAGCTTGAACAGCAGGCACTGGGAGCCGAGCAGCTCAATCAGCGGCTCGCTTTTCGCCGCAAGAAACTCCTCGAACGCTCTTTGCACTCCGGGGACTTGTGAGTAATCGTGGGAAATGAGAATTCCCCCAGGATGCATGCGCGGAAAGAAGAACTTCAGGCATGCAAGGGTGGATTCATAGGTGTCGACGTCGAGATGGACAAGTGCAAATTTCTTCGCCGCAACCGAAGCGGCAGCTTCAGGAAAAACGCCTTCGTAGTAGAACACGGCGGGAAATTCCGCGAGATATTGCTCGACGTCCTTCAGCGGGGCCGCGTACTGGCCTTCGTAAAAGAATGGGCGGTCCACTTCTCCCACTCGCGGGATTCCTTTGAAAGTATCGAAAAGGTGTAATGGGCGCGCGCCTTTAGCCGCGCAGATTATCCGCGCCGAGCCCCCTCTAAACACTCCCACCTCCGCCAGTTCGCCTTCGACTTTTCCCGAGGCCCTCACCGCTAGGTAAAGCTGCAGCGCCTCAAGGGGTTGGATTCCAGAACCGCGTTGTTCAAGGATCCGCTCGAGATCGCCATACAGGCCGGCCAGGGCTTCTGGGCATTGGAAAACACCTACCCCGCACCCAGACAAGAGATACTGCGCCGTTCGGCTTGCAAACCTTCGAGGGAGCGCGAGCCCAACCTTCCTCAGCAACCAGACGAAATTCCTTTTTAAAGTGGGGTACAACTGACCGAGCGAACCTCCTTTGCGGAACGTCGAGCAAGTTTTCTAGTGTGACGTAACGAAAGAAGATTGACAAGGTCGACGGCTTGTCACTGTCCGGAGCGCAGCAAGGGGTCTCTGCATTTCGTTTCAGCGAAATACGGGGATCTTTCGCTTCTCTCATCTCTAACGTCGTCGGCGATGTCAAGTGCTAGGTGCCATTTGTTTTTCTCTTCGATGAATCTTTTTCCTTTGTGGGCGCGGGGCGCCCGGCGCCGTGTCCACTATGCTCATCCATTGATAGCGGGAATGAAAATCGCATCCTAATCATGTACATGTGTCGGCTCCTCGTCTGGGTCGGATTGGCTTTGCTTTGCAGCACCAATCTAACCCAAGTCTAGGAGCCGACGACCTTATGAGATCAGAATGACGACGTAAGACAATTTTTCGTCAGCTTGCTATAGAAGCACCATACTCATGCCGGCACACAGGCTGGCTCGCGAACGCATTGCGGCCTGTCCGATGCGGTCTTCTCGGATGTCAGCTGCGTTTCAGCCCGTCGCGCCAGGCGATAGCTTCGAGCTCGACCCGGACTGCGTCTTCGACCGCAATCACGGGGCGCGCCTGGAATTCGAAAGCCGGGTACGTCGAGCAGAACTTGTGAACGGCCAACGGATCTTCGCAGTCCACTAACAAGTGCCCACCCCACTCGCCCACTCGAACTACGAACAACTCGATCTTGAATCCGGCGGGCGCCTTCCATTGACCGAACACCTCAAGTATCCGCTTCTGGGCATTCTCGTACTCCGCAGGCGACCCTTGCGGGCGTTCGAACCAGCTGATCATGTACTTCATCGCCATCCTCCTAATCTAATTGAGTTGGTCCTCGGAACGATTGCTGTCTGGACGGGCGAATGACTCACGCTCAGTCGCGACCGGCCCGACCGCTCCTTCCAATCGTCATGATGCCCGACAGGCCGTCGGCTGCAGCGCGTGGTTATGCAGCGAAATCATTTCGTTACCGGCCCAATTGCAGATCCCAAGTCTCTGAACACGCCCGCTCCTGATCCAGGAACGCCCAACTTACGTCGAATCACGCTTCGACCGACCCGATCGCCATCGTGACCCCTCCCGTTGCAAATTTCGCAAGGTCGTCAACCGCTGCCTTGCCCTCGGGTGAACTCAAAGTCTGCTTCATTTGCGTTTCGGTTGGAAAGTACAGCTCAGCCATACGATAAAAGGGCGGTTTCGCCCCGTCTGGTCCAGGCCCGAATTTCGTCAGCTCTATGCGAGTCACACCCTTCATCTTCGCGGCAAGGGGTAAGTGCGTCTGCGCGTAGTACTCCTCAAAATCCTCAGTGCTCTTCGGATGCGCATAAAGAACGGCGACCTTCACCATACGGTTCCCTTCTTTCCATTCCGGTCAGATGTGGCTCATACTCTCCATTGTGAAGTGCCTGCATAGCAATGTTTAGATTGATCCGAATAAGTTGCGGAGTTTCGTCTTCGTGGCCTCTAACACGCCATTGATTTATCTGATCGGGGGTCGATAATCTATTCTGCCTCCGTCAATCGCGCCGCATGGCATGATTCATCTTGGCGTTTTATACGGACCGGCGTAAAATCCTCCACGACACTCTACGATCGAGCACTCGCATGGATCGCTCCCAATGATAAATATGCGCACGATTAAATATCCGGTCGGCAGTAATGTCAAGGGAATACTTGCAGGGCAGTGATGGAAGGCTATTTGCGTAAAAAACTCGGCGCCTCGTCACTCCCGGCGAGCGGTGGCGCTCCTTGGGTGTCTGCGACATACTGCCAGTCACCGGAAATACCTGCATTGCTTGCCGCAGGCAAGCCGGATTGATCCTCGGTAACGCCGTGAGCTTACCGATCCCCGCTATGATCCATCTGGCGCGTGCACCAAACCGACCCACTACCGGGCTCCGCGTGTTTCCATCGAGGCTGAGGGAAGGCAAAGGCCCGCACAATTTCCGAGTGTACTTTCCCAAGTACTTTTTGTAATCCTCCTCCGACTTGCCGTCAATCCGATCCCACAGTCACCGTTCGACTTCGCTTACGGCCCTGAGCCTGTCGAAGGGCGGGAGAAGAATCTGTTGGTGGGTATCGCGAAAGCAGATTCTTCGTCGTCCCGATGAAGTGAATCGGGATTCCTCAGAATGACATCGTCGGGGGGGTTCTCATCAGCCCGTTGGATTCCCGCCTGCACGGGAATGACGGTGCATTTCCCCCCTAGTCCGGGCATAATGGGCGCGGGTAACGCAGCCGGGCATCTGGATTCCCGCTGGACCCCCGCTTTCGCGGGGGTGACACCGCCCCAACGAAGCGAATCGGCATCGACAGCGGGAACGACAACGGGGCCGGAATGGCGGTGCATTTCCCCCTTAGTCCGGGCATAATGGGCGCGGGTCAACCAGAAAGCGCGTGATTTCACTTATTGTCCCTACTTACAACGAGCGGCAAAACGTCGCGGCATTAGTCGAGCGCGCGGCGAAGGCCCTGACTCTCACGGACCAGCCCTTCGAGCTTATCATCGTGGACGACCGCAGCCCCGACGGCACGGCGGAAGAAGTCCGCCGGCTCTCGGCCGAGCGGGCGTGGCTGAGACTCATCGTCCGCGAGGGCGAGCGGGACCTCTCGACCGCGGTCGTGGCGGGCTGGCGTGAGGCCCATGGCGACATCCTCGGCTGCATGGACGGCGACTTGCAACAGCCTCCCGAGGTTCTTACCCGTCTCTTCGAGCGGCTGGAGTCCACAGGAGCCGACATCGTGGTGGCCAGCCGCAACGTGCGCGGCGGCGGCGTCAGCGATTGGAGCCTTTATCGCCGTTTCATTTCCTGGACCGCAACGCTGATGGCCACCTTCATCCTGCCGGGAACGCTTGGCGAAGTGCGCGACCCCATGTCCGGATATTTCCTCCTTCGCGCCAGCGTCATTCGAGGCGCGGCGCTCAACTCCGTGGGCTACAAAATCCTGCTCGAGGTATTGGCCAGGGGCAATTACCGGCGCGTCGAGGAAGTGCCGTTCATCTTCGAGGAGCGGGCGCTCGGGGAAAGCAAACTAGGCGGCGGCGTTGTGCTGAAGTACCTTGCGCATCTGGTCCGAATCTCGGTTGAGACGCGCGAGGCCGTGCGCATCGTCAAGTACGCCGCGGTCGGCCTGACGGGCGCCGCCGTGAACTTCGTCGCGCTGCGTTGGCTGATCGAATTGCGCCACAGGAGGCTTTCCGAAGCCGCGCTGGCTGGCGTCGCGCTCGCCATCCTCAACAACTTCGTCTGGAACGAAGTCGTCACGTTTCCAGAGGCGCGTGCCCTAGATCCGAGCGCACTAGCGCTCTTCCGCCGATTCCTCGCCTTCCTAGGTTTTTCGGCCGCGGGCGCCGTCCTGAATCTGGCCTTGATCGCCGTGTTGATTGGAGGGCTCAACTGGCCCCTCGAGCCTGGGGTGCTCGCGGGGATTCTCGCCGCGGGGCTTTGGAACTTCACCACCAACTCCAACCTCACGTGGCGCGCCTGGTGGAATCGAAAGACGCTCGCGCGCGCCGCGCGAGCGGACGTCGCGGCCCCGGCTTCCCTTCGACTAAGCTCACGCTTCGACTCTCGCTCAGCGTCCCTGAGGGACTCGAAGGGAGGGAGGGTGAGCAACGTCGAAGCCTCAGGGCGATCCGCGGGCGCTGCCCTCCCGGCGCCGCCCGGGATGCAGCTCGTCCCTTGCGCGCTCTGCGGCTCCACCCCTTCCGAGGTGCTATACCGCGGCCGTACTTCGCGCCCGCCCAGCTTTGACCCCAAGTCCGTATGCTGCACCAGCCTGGGGCACGGGGAGTTCTCAAACATCGTCCAGTGCTCCGCCTGCGGGCTGATTTACCAGAACCCTCGCGACGACGACGAGACACTCCAAAAGCTTTACGCCGGCGTGGACGATCCGGTTTACGAGCGCGAAAGCGAAGGCCGCGTCCGCACCTTCGCGCGGCTGGTCGAGCGCCTTGAGCGCTACGCCGCGGCTCCTCACGGAGGCATGCCGTCGGCCCTGCCTGCAAAGGCAGGAGCCGGCGGGGCGGACGGCGAGAGCAACCCGGCGGAGTCTCCGAAGCGCCGCACGTTATTCGAAATCGGCTGCTACACTGGCATCTTTCTCGAGCAAGCACGCCGCTCGGGCTGGGACGCGATGGGAGTCGAGCCGAGCGCTTGGGCTGCGGCCCTAGCGCGCAAGAAAGGATTCAACGTCGCCCAAGGCCGATTCCGCGATGCTCATGACCTTCCGGCGCCCTTCGACGCCGTCGCCATCTGGGACGTCATCGAACACGTGCCCGACCCGCTCGGAGACCTGAGGCACGCTTACGCAATTCTCAAGCCGGGTGGGGTGCTGGGCTTGAGCACGATGGATACGGCGAGCTTGTTCGCGCGCCTCGCCGGACGGCATTGGCCGTGGTACATGCGCATGCACCTTACTTATTTCACGCGCGATTCCATCCGCCGAATGCTCGAGGCGGCGGGGTTCGAAGCGATCACCATCGAGCGCCACCAACGAATCGTCTCACTGCGCTACTTCCTCGAGAAAGCCTCGTCGCTTTTGCCCGCCCCGCTCTCCGAAATCGGCCACAAATTCGCCGCGCCCTTCGGCAACGTCTATTCGGTCTTTCAGTTAGGCGATATCATGAACGTCTTCGCCCGCCGGCCGGTATAGCCGGCTCGGGAGCATCCCCCTTGCACGCCATGTCTTCTCAAATATAGGTGAGCGTCTCATGACGCCGCGGTGTCTAAGCTAATGGAGGAACGGCCGTGGGATTGCGGTCCTTGCATCTTTCGAAACAAATAATGTTTGGCATTAAGAACGCGGGCTTCAATGTCCGCGAACAGGTGGCGAACTTAATCGTGCTACTTGCCCTCATTGCATCGGCAGGCCCATGTGTACTTGCAAAGATAAATCCTGGCGCGGGCTCGCTCGTCGAGTTCCAGCGCCACTTGGCGTACTTAAAAACGGACGCGGAGAGAGAGCAGGATATCTGCCTATGTCAGCACAATTCCGAACCTTACGCGATTTCGATCTGCAAAGCTGAAAACCTCACGGAAAAGGGCATGTTTGGGGAAGCAGCATCCGTGCTTGCGCACGAAGCCGAGAAGTGGGCAAGCCCCTGCCAGCAGTCGCTCATCGAACAGCGCTTGGCCATTTTGAAGAAATGGGCCCGCGAAGGCCAAATAAGCCTCGAAGACTACAGCCTGTTCTACCTCGGGAACGCCTGCGATCGGAGCCAAGCCCGGGCGGGTCCGATTATTGCACTTTCGGAGAGCCGACGTTACGCCAACAAGGCCAAGTATTCTCTGCTTGCGGAAATGCTGGAACGCGAGGCGACCTAGAGGGACAAGCGCTTGCCCTGCGAATAGCTGCCGACTGGGCCCCTCACGACTCCGAAGCGTCGTCAGGTCTTCTGCTCGCTGCCGGCAACGCATTCTACGAGTCTGGTGACAAGGCGAGGGCGATCGAGGTCTGGCAGAGGATCATCTCCGAGCCCCACAGAACTTCCGAATGGCCAAAAGCGATGTACAACCTTGGACTGGGCGAGCAGAAACGGGGGAATTTCCGACAAGCCATGAAATACTTTGACCTTCTGCTAGAGTCTCACCCGAATGACAAGGAGCCCGGCCAAAACATTATGGAGGTCTACCGGAACTACTCGCACCGGTCGGCTCTTCAGCTTTCTCTCTGCTACGAAAAGATCGGAGACCTCAACAACGCCCTGCGCTACGCCCGACTGGCCAAGACCAGCTATCCATACCATTCTTGGTGTGGAACCTGCATCTACTTGGATACCCGCGAAGTGGACAAGCGCATTGCCTATCTTTTGGCGCGACAGCATCCACTTACTTTCGCCTTGGTAGTCGCCCTTTGCCTTCAGACACTGCTTCCCTAGCGCACGTGGGAAGCGATCGAGACCGTCGCTTGCCGCTGTCCGCACGCCTCTGTTACATTGGCCGCCGACTCAGCGGAGGGAGGGACGTGCACGTCATCAGCCACAAGGCGATCCGAGAGTTCAAGGCAGCACGTCCCGACGCAGGTCCGGCTCTCGACAATTGGTATCGGGTTTCTGCGGGCTGCAAATGGAAGAGCCTTCCGGAGGTCAGGGAAGTTTTTGGGAGTGCGGACTGGGTGAAGCCCTACGTGGTATTCGACATTGCCGGGAATAAATACCGGCTGATCGCCGAAATAAATTTCCGGAGCCAGACGCTCTTCATCCGACACATTCTCACTCATCAGGAATACGCGAAAGGGAAATGGAAAAAACGATGAACGCTCAAACCTTAAATCGCGTTGCTTACGGCGAACTTCTGGCAAAGGTGCAGCCCCATCCGATCAAGGACGAACGCGAGTACGACCGTCTTGTTGCGGAGGTGGGCCGGCTCGTGGAGCGCGGGGAAGAGAATCTTTCTCGGGAAGAGACCTCACTGCTCGAAATGTTGTCGATCCTGATTGAAGAGTACGACCGAAAGCATTATCCGCTGTCACCTCCCCAGCCTCACAAAATGGTGGCTTTTTTGCTGGAACAGCGAGGCCTGGAACCGCATGACCTTTGGCCGGTGTTAGGGTCGAAGGGCCGAGTATCCGAAATACTCAGCGGCCGGCGCGCCATCAGCAAAGCCCACGCAAAGAAACTTGCGGCGTTCTTTCATGTCCCGATAGACCTGTTCATTTAGACCTTCTTGAATCGCAACCGCCAATTGAAATCATGGGGTGGCGGACCTCGATCGAGGGGGCTCGGCTGACCTTCCTAACGAACTCTGGCTGCCCAATGCGGTTGGCTACCTGTTGTCCTGAGTCGGAAGTTCGATGAACAACAAAAGGCCTGTTTCATCCCGCAGACCGGGGCAAAGACCGCAAAGCACTTACGGGTCGCCGCACGGCCCGGAATGGTTCAACATTTTTACAACTCAGGACACTAGAAGTTTAGGGAGAATTGACCGCTAGGCTCAGGCGCCGCGCAAGGCTACTTCAAGTCCCCCATCGCCCACTTGATGCCGTTGAGCAGCAGTTTCTGAAAGCGCGGGTCTTCCCAGGTGGACTGTTCGTGCCCGAGGCCGGTGTAGAAGACTCGACCGTCGCCATCGTTGCGAGTCCAGGCCATTGGCCAGCCGTAAAAGCGGGGACGCACCCCGCCCTTCTTCAAGTCCACAGAGCCGGGGTCGAGCTTCAGCAGGACGTGGGAGGTATCCGCCTGGAAATCGCTGATCTGGTAAATCTCGTCGTTGATCTGGAACGAGGAGGGCAATCCGCTGACGATCGGGTCCGACGGGTCCACAACATCAACCGTCACCACTTGGTGCCAGGGATGATCGTTAAAATAGCCGCCGATCAACTTCAGGTACGGCTCCCACATGTAGAACGTGTCGGTGGCGCTGTGCACGCCCACAAAGCCGTGCCCGGATTGGATGTAGTGAATGAAGGCGTCCTTCTGCTCGGCGCTCATCGGAAGTTCGCCCGTGGTGTAAAACATCACGGCGTCGTAGTTCTTCAGATTCTCGGCCGTGAAGCCCGATACGTCCGCAGCGATGGTGGTTTCGAACTCGCCGGACTTTTCACCGATGCTTTTGACGATTCCCGTCGAAAACGGGATGACGTCATGGCGAAATCCCGCCGACTGGGTCAGGTAGAGCAGCTTTCGTTTGGGGGCCACGAGGGCAAGCTCCTGGCCCCGTTGAAAGGAGAACGTCGAGGTGATCAGCGCAGCCGCGAATCCTATCCCCGCCAGGTGTTTAATCATGGATTCCTCCTCATGCTGTCACGCCGAGCCTATTCGCTTGTCGTCCTGAGCGAAGCGAAGGACCTCTGCAGTTCGCTCAGGGTAAACCGCGCGAAGCGTCCCATCATTTCCCTCAAAATAAATGCCGCGGTCCTTCGCGGAGTTTACCCTGAGCGTAGCCGAAGGGCTCAGGACGACATCAATAGCGGCTACCGGCTGCTTCCCGCGACCTCCGCCACCGGTCGGCCGGCGAGCGCCTTCGCAATCTCGCGGCAGAAAGCTGGCAGGTCGGCGGGCATGCGGGAAGTAATTAGATTTCTATCCACTGCGACCTCCGCGTCCACGTAACGCGCACCTGCGTGGATCAAGTCGTCTTTGATGGCTTTGAAGCAGGTCGCCTTGCGGCCGCGCACGATCTCCGCCGACGCCAGCATCCATCCGGCGTGGCAAATGGCGGCCACCACTTTACCGGCGCGGTCCATCTCCGCCACGAACTTGACCATGCGTTCGTCCTGGCGGAGAAAATCCGGCGCCCAGCCGCCCGGAATCACTACCGCGTCAAAGTCCGAAACTTCGATGTCCCCGATGGACGTGTCGGCAACGACGGGATAGCCCTTCTTGCTCGTGTAAGTCTTCCCGGCCTCGGCCCCGACGGCTACCGTCTCGGCGCCGTCTTCGCGAAAACGCAGCAGCGGATACCAGACTTCGAGCTCTTGATACTGGTCGGCAACCAGCACGGCAATCTTTTTTCCCTTTAAGTCCATACCAGCCCTCCACTCCGCCGCCCATAGTACCACAAGGCGGAAAGTACGTAGCGCGGACCTGTCGTTTAGGTCCGCGGCTCTTTGTTATTTATTTGCGGACGAACCGCAGACCTCGCGGGTGGCGCCCCGACGTGTCGGGGCGCCCCATGCACTCCACTAACGCCTCTGTCGCCGCGTCTTATCCGTGGCCGGTCCTGGCTTCTTGACGGTCCCACAGGGCGGGATGTCTCCGCCGGCCGCAATGCCTCGTTAGCGCTGCTGTTTGATCAGCCGCTTATACTCATCGTGAGGACCGATCCAAACCCAGATAAACTCCGCACCATCTTCCACTGCGAGAGCGCGGTGATTGATCCCAACCCTCGCGGACCACAGCTTTCCGACCTTCTTGAAATGGAGCGAGGGGTGCGCTGGGTTCTCCTTCAAGAGTTCAAAGTTCTGTCGGGCCACTTTCTGGACAGCTTCCGGCAGACGCGCAAAAAAGTTCCAGAAACGGGCGGTGGTGCGGTGCATTCACAGGCCCTTGAGAGTTCCCTTGGCCTTCTCCTCGCGAGCCTCACGTTCCAAGAAATCGAGCCTTCCAGCTTGAGAGTCGGCTTCGATCTCCTTGTCCCATCTCTCCCAGTCCTTTTCTGACAGCCACCGGAAAAGCTCGGCGAACTCCTCGCCGGGAAGTCTTTCAATTTCTGCCTTAAGTTCGTCTATCTTTGCCATGGTGTTTGCCTTCCCACGCTGCCTCGTCCGGGCAGAATTACCGGTCTAACTCTTGTTTAGGCCGACGCGCCTAAATTGCTATAGCGCGCGGACTGAAACCAGGCACCCCCACGATTGCAGGGCATACAAGTGCTCATTGTAACGCTACATATGCAGCGAGGCTACATAGGCCGCAAAAACCGAAAGGGGGTGCGGTGGGCCCCCGCTTTCGCGGGGGCGACCAAGTAAAATTCGATTGCGGATGCCGGTACACCACGGCAGCAGCGGCGAGTGGCAGGTGGCCCTTCGACAGGCACAGGGCGGCGAGCAAAGTTGAACCGCAAGTGGCAAGCGCATCTCGGAAGCCGTTCCCGACGCGGGCCATCAAGCAAGCTGGGAGCGACGGGGCCAGGATCCCCTCTGCGCTATGAGACGCGCTCGATGACCGCGGCGAAGAATCCGTCCATGGCATGAAGGTCGGGGCGCGAATAAAAGAAATCGCGCTCAGCAAAAAAGCTTCTCAGCCCGGGAAACTCCTGTGAAAGCTCGGCGCCGGGTACGATTCGAAGCCCGCTCACGTCGCGGAGGGCCTTCGCGACAACGTCCTCATTTTCCTCAGCCTCCAGGGAACACGTCGCATAGACCAGCCGCCCGCCGCGGGCGAGAGCTTTGAGCGCATTCGCGAGTATGCGCGCCTGAATTGCGGCAAACCGGAGCAAATCCTCCGGCACCAGGCGCAGCTTGATCTCGGGATTCCGGGCGAGTGTTCCGGTTCCCGAGCATGGCGCGTCCACGAGTATCCGGTCGAACTCGACGCCGAAAGGGAGAGCGGCGGAAGCGTCCAGGCGAACGCCGAATACTTCGACCTCTGGCGGAACGAAACCCGCGAGCAGCCGGCGCATGGTCCTGAGGCGGCCGGCGCTACGGTCGCAGGCGACAATCCCCCCGCGGGCGAGCGCCTGAGCCACTTGGCCGGTCTTGATTCCCGGCGCCGCGCAGAGGTCGAGGACACGCGCGCCCGCCCGGGGAGCGAGCAAAAGCGCGACCAACTGCGATGCTTCGTCCTGGATAACTACCCCCTCCTTCGTCCAATCGTAGCGGGGGGCTTCAATTTCCGCCCCGCCACTTCGAGGCGACTTCGTCCTGCCTGCCGAGGCAAGTTCGACGATCAGAGCGAGCGGTGAAAATCGGCCCGGCCGGGTCTCGATCCCTCCCAGAGCAAGCCGGCGCGCCACATCCTCGCGCGCTTCGGCGCTCTCAACGCGCAGCACCGTTGGCGGCGTCTCGAGGCTCAAGCGTGCGAGCGCCGCCATCGCCGCGCCCCCAAAGCGTTTTTCCCACCGCGCCGCGAGCCAAGCGGGGAGCGAGCGCACCGCCCGCCGGGTCCATTCGCTCGAGGCATCCTCACCTTCGTCGCCGGCCGGCACGCCCGCCGCGGCAGGCTCGCATTTGCGAAGCACAGCGTTGACCAGCCCTGCAGCGGAGCGCCGGCGCGCGAGTTTCGCGAGCTTCACGGCCTCATCCACAGCCGCGCGCTTGGGAATTTTCGTCAGATAACGGATTTGAAAAATCCCGAGCCGCAAGATGGTGGCGATTTCGCAGTCGAAATAGGAGAGAGATTTTCCCGAAACCTCCTCGATGGTGCGGTCTAAGTCGCCGTGGGCGCGCAGCACGCCCATGACCAGCTCGGTGGCCAGGCGGTGATCTCTTCCCGAGAGCCCGGCCATTTCGGGAGCTTCGAGCAAGTCCACCGCGAACTCGCGGCCCGATTCCACCCGGGAAAGAATTCGAAAGGCGAGCTGGCGGGGGGGAGAAACCATCCGGAGATGCGACCTCGATGCGCCCAAGAGTCCAGGCGGGGTTCCGGGCTCCGTCGCGGGCGCTCCAACCGCCGCTCGTGCCGTCCCAACTAATTGGCCCTATGTATTTCGACTCACGAACCACGGGTTTTGAGGTTACGGCGGTTCGACAAGCTCACCGCCCCAAGCCAAGTCGAGGGGCCGACTGCCATACTTTCGGCTATTAAGTTGGAACGGCACTAGGTTCCGAATCTTTCCCCTGGCACAAGGCGCGCGCCGTTCAGGAAATCGCGCGCGGCGAGGCGCTTGCGCCCTTCGAGCTGCAATTCCATTACTTCAAGCTCCGAAGCGCCACCGCAGGCGACCAGCAGCTTCCCTTGTCGCTCGGAAATCCTTCCCCATGCGGCGGTTTGGGAGGGGCGCTGGCCGGCCGGCACGGCACTCCAAATTTCCAGGCCCTTGCCGCGGAAAGTGGTCGCCGCGCGCGGCCAGGGGCGCAACCCGCGGACGCGCCTGGAAATTTCTTCGGCCGGAAGTGACCAGTCAATCCGCCCGTCTTCTTTCTTGAGTATCGGCGCATAAGTTGCCTGCTCGCCGTCTTGAGGCCGAGGGCGAATCGTTCCCAGTTCCAAGGCGTGCAATGTCTCGACCATCAAGGCGGCACCCAAGGCGCTCAGCCGTTCCCCCAGCGTTTCCGTGACGTCATCATCGTGGATCGGCTCCTCGCGCGCGAGCAGGATAGGCCCCGTGTCGAGCCCTTCGTCAATCATCATCGTCGTGACTCCGGTGACTTTTTCTCCCCGAATGAGGGCCCAAGGTATGGGCGCGGCGCCCCGGAACTTGGGCAGCAACGAGGCGTGCAAGTTGATGCAACCAAGCCGAGGCAGGGCGATCATCCAGGGCGGAAGGATGTGGCCATAAGCCACCACAACCATAGCGTCCGGATGGTATTTCGAAATAAAAGCTTGGATCGCGGAGTCGTTGAGTTTCTGCGGTTGGAAAATCTTGAGTCCGGCTCTCAGGGCAAATCGCCTTACGGGCGAGCTCTGAACTGCATAGCCGCGCCCCGCCGGTTCGTCCGGATTGGTGAGGACGAGGTCAATGTGGAATTGCTGGTTGAGCAGCCTTTCGAGGGTCGGGACCGCGAATTGCGGCGTACCGCAGAAAACCAAGTTCATTCGCCTCTTGTCCTTTGTCCGTTGTCCTTTGTCCTTCGTCCACGGCCGGGCGCCAAGCCACCCACCATTCCCGCCTGCCTTCCGAAAGTCTCTGTCGACGTGGCGCGGGAATGGACAACGGACAACGGGCCAGAGACTAAGGACAAACGCTTACCATTCACCGGCTTTCATCATTTTCCGGACCTTGCGCTTAATCGAGTCCCGCTTGAGCCGGCTCAGGTACTTGATGAAGAGCACGCCGTTCAAATGGTCAGTCTCATGGCAAAAGGCGCGGGCGAGCAAGCCTTCGCCGGTCTGGGTGAAATAATTTCCGGTCACATCCTGCGCCCGTACCGTGGCGTGGAGCGGCCGAGGCGTCTTAGCGCGGAATACGGGCAGGCTCAGGCAGCCTTCCTCTTCCGCCTGCGTGCCCTCGACGTCGATGATTTGGGGATTGACCAGCACCAAGCGCCTGCTGGGGTCTTTGCCGGAAGAGATATCAATAACGCAAAGGCGCTTCGAAATCCCTATTTGGGGAGCTGCCAAGCCCACGCCACTCGCAGCGTACATCGTCTCGAACATGTCGGTGACGAGTTTCTCGAGGTCGCCGTTGAAGCTCGCCACCGGCGCCGCGGGTTTTTCGAGAACCTCTTTGCCAAACTTGACGATGGGATAGATCATTTTAAGAACCGTGGCAAGTGATTAGTGGTAAGTGGCCACTAAAACCAGAAACTCGCCGGTTGCCGCGTCAAAGCCCGGAGTAACGCAAGATCAAAACTTCTTCACCTGGTCGAGATAGGCGGTGAAATTCCGGCGCGTTTCCTGGATGGAATCGCCGCCAAACTTTTCGAGCGCCGCCTGCGCCAGCACCAGCGCAACCATCGCCTCGCCGATGACGCCCGCGGCCGGAACCACGCATACGTCTGACCGCTCATAGGCCGCCTTGACGGGCTGTTTGGTCTCGAAATCCACGGATTCAAGGGGCTGGCGAAGCGTCGAAATGGGCTTCAGGTAGCCCCGCACGCGAACGTCCTCGCCGTTCGTCATGCCGCCCTCGATGCCTCCGGCGTGGTTCGACTTGCGCGTGAATCGCTTGTGCTCGCGGTCATAGCTGATGGCGTCGTGGACGCTCGAGCCTAAGGCGTGTGCACTTTCGACGCCCGTACCAATTTCAACCGCCTTCACGGCTTGAATGGACATCACCGCTTGGGCCAGCCGACCGTCGAGCTTTTCGTCCCATTGGGCCGCGGAGCCGAGCCCGGGCGGAACGCCCCGCGCCGCCACTTCAAACACGCCGCCCACCGAATCTTTGGTCTTGAGCGCCCTGTCCACTTCTTCTTTCATGCGCGATTCGGCCGCCGCGTCAACGCAATTGAGAACAACTTCGTCTTTATTCCGCAACCCCAGAATTTCCTCGAACGGGACCGCTCGGCGCTTGAGTGTTGCGCCGCCGACCGCCAGCGTATGGCTCGCGACCTCCATCTCGAGCCCTCGCAGGAAGATCTTGGCCACGGCTCCCGCCGCCACGCGCGCCGCCGTCTCCCGGGCGCTCGCGCGCTCGAGAACATAGCGGGCGTCGCGGAAATTAAATTTCAGGCAGCCCGCTAGGTCCGCGTGGCCCGGGCGGGGCGGCGAGAGCGGTTTATACTTCGCCCGTGTTTCCGGACGGTCCTCGACCGCAAGAGCCTCTTTCCAATTCTCCCAATCGCGGTTCTCAATCAGGATGGTGATGGGCGAGCCGATGGTTTCCCCATGCCGCACGCCGGAAAGAAACTGGGCCGTGTCGGATTCGATTTTCATCCGCCCGCCGCGTCCGTAGCCGCCCTGGCGGCGCTTGAGCTCGCGGTTGAGGTAGTCAAAATCCAAACGCAGCCCGGCGGGCAGGCCCTGAAGGATCGCCACCAGTGCTTGGCCGTGAGACTCGCCTGAGGTATGGAAACGAAGCATCTTGAGTGGCGCCGCTCGGTCCCGGTTCGCGCCCTCGAATTCCACGCGCGATGGTTCGGGCCACCGAGGTGCGTCGGAACTTATTGAGTCTAACGAAATTCCGCCGGGACGTCAAAATTCACCGGCCCTCTAGCCCGTAACCTGACGGGCTACAAAAAACCGCCGGCAGGGGCGGCGGGATTATCCAAATCAGAGAGTTTTGTGAGGCGGCGCCAACCCAGAGGAATATAATCTCAATGTTCCGGAGCGGGCCTTGCGAATCCTCATCTTGAGCGACATCCACGCGAACCTCGAGGCGCTAGAAACGTGCATGGAATTTGCAAAGGACAAGTACGACCGGGCGGTGTGCCTGGGCGACTTGGTCGGGTACGGGCCGGACCCGAACGCGGTGGTCGAGCGGGCGCGGGCCGCGACCAACGTTCTCATCCGGGGCAATCACGACAAAGCCTGCTCCGGGGTCACGGATGGCAGCGATTTCAACCTCCTGGCGCGACTGGCGACGGCTTGGACGCGGCAGCAACTAACCGCTGAGAACACGTCGTTTCTTCGTTCCCTGCCCCAGGGGCCGCTTCTCCAGGAGGGCTTCCAGCTTGCGCACGGCTCGCCCGAGGACGAAGACGAATACATCTTCGGCCCCGGCGAAGCACACCCTGTTCTCCACAAGGTGACTTTGCAAATTACCTTGTTTGGACACACGCACCGTCAAGGCGGTTTCGCGATGCACCGGTACGGCCGTTTCCAAACGATTCGCATCCCGCCCTCCGAAGACGGCCTAGTTCACACTTTGGCGCTTAAAGAGGGCGCCCGCTATCTCATCAACCCCGGCTCGACCGGCCAGCCACGCGACGGCGACTGGCGGGCCGCCTTCGCGATCCTCGACCAGGACCATCGTCAAGTGGAGTATTACCGCATCGGATATAATCTCGCCTTCACTCAGACCAAGATGATGCAGGCAGGCCTTCCGCAGCCGCTTATCCGCAGGCTTGAACTCGGCCGGTAGGGTCACGGCCAACGCCGCGGGCGGCACGTCAAGGAACAACACGGAAATACGTCCGCCAAGCGGGGACGCCTCCGAGCAGGACGTCCAAGCGGTAGGTGGCGGGAGGGAGGGTGGAAATGTCCACGCGCCAGGAGGTGAACTTCCGTTGTCCCGGGCCCGATTTCATAGGCGCGGGCTTCGTTCGGATTACTTCGCGATTGTCCAAGCCATAAATTCCAAAGCTGACATCGGAGCGAATCTTCCCTTTCGGCGCCCACACAACCAAAGCTGCGACGTCGCCGTCGTGGCGGGAAAACTCAAACTTCTCCCCGTTGACTACCGGATAGACCCCCTTCTTTTCGACGCTTGTTCCTATGTCGGCCGTCTCGACGTTTTCGTCGCCGGCCAAGGGCGGCGTAAAACTGCCCCCTTCCTTCAGGCTGGCTAATGTAACCGCCCCGGCCTGTTCGCTCGGGAGATGGATGGAATCCATGGGCTCGACCAGGATCTCGTTCACAGTACCGCCTGCTTGCAAGAGGTTCGTGGGTCGAAAATGAAGCGCGTCGAGGGATACGGAGCCGGGCAAGAGGGACCCGCGCACGACGATGCCTGCGGCTTCTCCATACTCATCGAGCAAAGGCATGCCGTCGGCGCGGGGCGAAACCTCGAAGGAGACACTCCATCGCTTTCCCACCTCAGGCCAGTCGCGCACGCCAATCACGTTGCCATCAATCAACACACGGCCTTTGTTTGAGGAAACGTTTAGAGTAAAGCACCTGTCTCCCACCAAAACCGAATTCGCCGGGGCGGACGGGAGCGCCGCTGGACCCGCTCCATCAAATATAACCACCGCCCAGTCCTCGCGGCGGTCCCACGCGGCGACGCGGTCCGTAACCCGTTCCTGCCCGTCCTCGAAAATTAGCCTTACCGCATGCGCCCCGTCTATGGCCTGGAACGAGGTCAGCACGGCGTGTGACGCCACAACAAAGCCGGAAGCCGTTGATAGGTCCTGCCCGCTTTCGCCCACCTTCTCAACGGTGACCGTCGCCGACAAAGCGCGTTGATAAATTTCTGACGGAGTGAAAAGGCGGCGGGTCGAGATCGCGCCCGCGGGCCGAGGCGATAGCACGATCTGAAAAGTGTAAGAGGCGGCGAGTTCGCCGTCAATCCGCGCCTCAAAACTCCACATCCCGGGACCAACCTTTTCCGGGAGTGGGATGGTCCAATAAGCGCCGAACCTCGTCTGTTTGGCGTCGTAATTGAAATCCGACAGCGAGGCGACCTTTCCTTCCGGAGTCTTCCAGAAGCCTTCCAGATGGTGGGGCCCTTGCGGACCTTCCCATTCCAGATAAACAATGATCTGACGGTCGTCGGGAACATAAAACGTGCTGCGCGGATCTTCGATGATGTATTGGCCGCCCCTCTCGGAACCTTTGGTCCCGGACATCGCGCGGACCAGGCGGAACTTCGGTCCCGCAGCTTGAACTCCACCCCCCGCTTGGCCATTTACGGCATGCCTCCACTCGCCCGCTGCGCCCGCCATCACCGGGCGGTGGGCTCCCCCCGCAAAGCTCGCCAGCGCCAAGAGAACTGTTGCCAGCTTGTGGGGCCGACGAGGCATCTCACGATTCCGTGTCGAGAATGATTCTGGCTTCAACTCGAATCCCTTCTACGTACACGACCGCTGCGGAAAAGGGTACGCTAAAGCGTGGACACCCTTCAAGCTTAGAAGGGTCCAGCCCTGCTGAACGTGATGAATGCCAGAGTCTTGCACCGCGCGACTAGAACCGGACGGTGACAGGCTTAATGGCGGGCGCGGCGCGGTTCCAATCCTCGGGCAGATTCTCGAACGGCACCTGGAAAGGCCGCCTGGCGTGCGGCTCGAGCGGCCGCGCGTCGCTCCTGATGGGCCGAGCGGTGCTGCGAAACACGATTTGGTTTTCGGTATTCACAAACTCGAGAGCCAGTGCCAGCTCGCGAATCGTGCGCGGACCGGAGTTCGATACTCGCGCGTCAAGGTAAATCATCGTGTCGCCAATATAGTTTTTCGCCGCGCTCATTCGCGCGCCGTCGATCTCGATTTGAGAGAGATATGCTTGCTCCTCCGGACTCATTGCCGCCTGGCTTGATCGACCGGAGGGTGCCGCGCGCCGCAGCAGCGCATAGGCACCCACCAAGAGTCCAAGCAGAGCCGCCACCGCGAGAATCAGCAAATAGGCTCTTCGGTCTTCGGACATTGGCAGAACGCCGCCCCGCCGGTACACGCTCCCTTGATCGAGCGTTACCGAGCGGCGCAAGGATTCGGTTATCCCGGAGGGAAAAAACCTAACACAGGCCCGCGATAGCGTCAATTTTCCGGCTTTTCTCAGTCCCCCGCCAAGGGCAGCCGGATTCAGCGCGCCTCACCTTGCCTTCCGTTCTTGGGAGCAAGTAAACTCGGGGTTAGCGTTTCGAATAGGCAAGTGCCGATTATCGCTGTTTGGAGAACCCCTAATGCGACACCACTTTCTTTTAGCAGCAATACTCGCGGTTTCCTGCCAGGCCGGGCCGTTATATGCCTCGGCTCCCAAGACGATTCCGCTCGACGGCTATTGGAATTTCATCCCCGACCCCTCGAACTCGGTCGAGGCGGCCGGCCTCGGGGCGATTCTCGACTCCCGCCCCATTCCCGTGCCGTCTTCCTGGCAGGCCGACTTCGACGACTTGCGCGATTACGCGGGCGTGGCGTGGTATTGGAGGCCGGTAACGCTCGAGGCTCCCGAGCCGGGCGATGTCTTCCTCCTCCGATTCGGCGCCGTGGACTACCGCGCGGAAGTTTTTGTGAACGGGTTTAAAGCCGGGGGCCATGAGGGCGGCTATCTGCCTTTCGAATTGGATGTCACGTCGCTCGTCCGCGCCGGCACGAACCAGCTTGCAGTACGCGTCACCGACCCGGGCTCGAAACCCGACGCCATGGGCGACCCGCGCTACGCCGAAATCCCGCACGGCAAACAGAACTGGTACGTTCAGACGAGTGGGCTGTGGCAGAGCGTCGAGCTGGAAATTCGGCCCGCGTTTCGCCTGGGGCGAGTTCATATCTCGGCGGGCGCTGACGGCAGGTTCTCCATTTCGGCGCCCGTCGTCACCGCCGGCAAAGCGGCCCCGGGGCCCGTAAGTGTGCGGGCCGAGATTCGCGACCATGGCGGGAAAACGGTTTGGGAAGATTCGCGACCCTGGAAGCCCGGCGAAACTCGCGCGGAGTTTTCCGGCCAGGTCGTTCGGCCCATGCCCTGGGACCTTTCCAATCCGGCGCTCTACTCGCTCACAGTGCGCTTGAGCTCCGGCGACGAGGAGGTCACGCCCTTCGGCTTCCGAAGCTTCGAGACGCGCGGAGGAAAGTTTTTTCTAAACGGCAAAGTGCTCTATCTGCGCGGCGCTCTGGACCAGGATTTTTTCCCGGACACGATTTACACGCCGCCGTCCCTCGCCGCTCTCGGGGACGAGATGCGCAAAGCGAAACAACTCGGCCTCAACCTGTTGCGTTGCCACATCAAGGTCCCCGACCCCCGTTACCTCGAGGCGGCGGATGAAGCGGGGATTCTCGTCTGGTACGAAATCCCCAATTGGGACAAGCTCACCCCGGCCTCCCAAGCGCGCGCCACGGAGACTTTGCGCGGCATGGCGGAGCGCGACTGGAATCACCCGTCCATCGTGCTGGTGAGCGTCATCAACGAAAGCTGGGGAGCGAACCTCAAGGAAGCGGCGCCGGACCGCGCCTGGTTGAAACAGACTTACGAGCAGGCGAAGAAAATCGTGCCCTGGCTCGTGGATGACAACAGCGCCTGCTGCGATAATTTTCACCTCGAAACAGACGTCGCCGACTACCACCAGTACAACTCCATCCCGGACTTCGCGGCGGATTTCGACCGCTACGTGGACGACTTGGCCACGCGCCCCGGCTGGCTCTTCAGCCCTTACGGCGACGCTCGGCCGCGCGGCGACGAGCCGCTCCTGCTTTCCGAATTCGGGAACTGGGGCTTGCCACACCCGCCCGAGCCCCGCCCCTGGTGGTTCTCCCGGACATTCGCGAGCAATCCGATGACGCTCCCCGAGGGCGTCGAGAAGCGCTTTCGGGACTACCATTACGCAAGCCTCTTCAAGGATTACAACGCGCTGGCTGAAGCGACAGAATGGCATGAGTTCGCCTCCCTCGAGTACGAAATCGCCAGCTTGCGGTGGCATTCCGAAATCCAAGGCTACGTCATTACGGAATTCACCGATATCAACTGGGAATCGAATGGCCTGATGGATATGTGGCGGCGCCCGAAGGTGTTTGCCACGGAGCTTGCTAAAATCCAGCAAGACGACGTGGTGGTGGCCCGCGCCGACCGGCGCAACTTCCTCGTGGGAGAGAAGGTAAGCGCCACTGTATACTTCTCCCACTATAACAACCTGCCCTTTCAAGGCGGCACGGTCCGGTGGGAACTCGAAGGGACGCCGCTCCGGGGCAGCCTGCCCTTAGCCGCGAAGGAACCAGGCTCGACATCGGCGGTCGGAAAAGCCGAGTTCACCGTCCCCGCGGTCTCCGCGCCCTCGAAACACCTGCTCAAGCTGCGGGTCGAGGCGGGCGGCCAGCTCATCGCCGAAAATGTTTCGGCTCCCATGTTCTACTTCTATCCGACCGCCACACCGGAGCTTCCGCCGCCCGTCTCGTTCCATGACCCGGCGGGACAACTTCGGCGATTGGTCAACGCTATGCGCGAGCGCGATTACCAGGCGCCGTCGGCAAACGAGGCTTTTCCCGTACTGATCAGCTCCGTGTTTGACGACGTCGTGAAACGCACCCTCCAGGGAGGCGGGCGCGTCATCCTGATTGCTTCCGACCCGCAAACCATCGCGCCGGGACTGGAGATAGTGTCGCGCTCGAAAGATGAACTTTCGGGCAATTGGATTTCGAGTTTCTTGTGGGTGCGGAAGAGCGCCGCACCGTTCAAGGCGCTTGCCTTCGACACCCTGCCGGGCTTTGAGACCCAAGCCGTCACCCCGGAAGCGGTAATTCGAGGCGTGCCGCCGGAAGAGTTCGACGACGTGTTATCGGGAATTTTCTACGGATGGATTCATTCGAGCGTTGGTACGCTCGTTCAGGCCCAGGCAGGAAAAGGCCGGCTGCTGATTACGACTTTCGCCCTCGCCTCGGCCTACGGCAACGACCCTTTTGCCACAAGATTATTCGACGCCATGGTGAACCTTGTAGTCTCAAACATCCCGCCCCACTATCGGATTCCCCTGTAGGGGATCGGACAGCCGAATTCAACCGTGCAGGGCCACGGAGAGCCGTGCCCCTACGGAGTCTCCGCCGCGTTGAGAGGCAACACTCAGGCTTTAACGGGTTCCGGCTTCGGTTGCGGGGGTTGTAGCTTCAGGACTTTCTCCACTAATCCTGGGTAATAATTCGTGAAAACCCGCTTGCAGTTGCGGCAACTCCAAAGCGATTCCTGGATTTCGAGGTGGTTCCAGTTGACGGCGCCACAAGTGGAGCAGATGACTTGTAACCCTCGGCCGCTCGCCCCCTGAACGATCTTCACGTCTTCCGGCGCAACAGGGAATTGCATGGAATTGATCCTCGAAAGGCCGAATAGGAGTGGCGCAAACAACCCCGCCACACTACGAGCCCCCGTCCTGTCTCATGACGCCGAGACATCCACGAAGGTGCAGGTCCCCGCTTTCGCAGAACTCACGGCGGTGACGACCTGCGTTACCCGCGCTTCGACGGGGCGCCATCTGGCGCCGCCTAACACGACGACCCCAAGCTTACTGCCAGACAGATTCTGCTGATAGGCGAGATCCTTATCGGTGGTGACCAGCACGTCCTAGCCCGCGTCCTCGGCCTCCTTCAGCAACTCACCGTTGCTTAACGTGTCCCATTCCTCGGCCCGGGCTTCTCCAACCGTGTGACCCTCGAGCCAACGACCAAGGCTCCTCGGCGTGCCGTGGTCAAGAAGAATTCGCATCAGCGGCGCATCGGAGCTTCAAGGCTGCGGGCCGCGAAATCCAGTACCGCCTCAACCTGTTCCCGGGTCACGTCGAACTGTTCCATGATCTCGCCAATGGTCATGCCGTCTTCGAGGTTCTCGAAGACGGTTGCCACCGGCATCCGTGTGCCGCGGAAGACCCACGCACCACTTAGCTTTCCCTATGAACTCTCTACTGCCGGGCATTGCGACCAGTCAATCTCCGCCATGGCTATTCTCCATCATTATAGCCCAGTGTTCTAATGTCATGTGACAGAAGTTCGTTCGCAAAATGTCTTGACCTTGTTGAGGATGGCCGTTGCCGTGACGGTCCACACAAAGGGTTGCGGTTTGCGATGGTGCTGAAAGTCCCGATCTCATCGGGGATGCCTCAAGTAGTCATGGATGGCCTGCTCCAGCTCGCGCACATGGGTGAAGGTGCCCCGCCGGATGCGCCGCCGCGTGATCTCGGGGCTGAAAGTCCCGATCTCATCGGGGAAGAAGCGCTCCACCTGGTTCAGCCAACTGGCGCTGGGGGGCGAAGTGCAGGCTGAAAGTCCCGGTCTTGTCGGGGTGGTAGCGAGGGTGCTGGGCGAGCCTCAGAACGCGAGGAACAAGCGATCACGGACGCGCCTGCGAACCGTAGCTGAGTTATACCCGGAAGTGGTCGATCCGGCTCTCGACGTCGATAACGAGCTAAGTTGCAGCGCGATTGAGGCTCTCGACAGACAAGAAGCTTTCGTCAACGCGGTGCTGGCGCACCACGCCCTGGCGCTGCTCGCCCGCTTATTCCGGTATGGACAAGTCTCCTATCATGGCGGCTTTGTGGACGTCGCAACTTCGCGGTCTGTGCCGCTTGCGGTTGATCCGTCGCTCTGGCGCAGAGTCAGAAAACGGCTGGTAAACGGAAGGAACGGGGATTCCGTCGAGCTCGGGAAGTAAAATTCACAGTACGGCAGGCGTTTTGACGCTCCACAGTGTACCCCGCGCTCAGAAAGGTCGATGTATCTTCCGAGTAGCCCGTATTCCGGACGGAGCAGCCGGGTCGACTTCCCAGAAGTGGACCTGTGGCTCGACGGGTGGATAACGCGCGGAATTAGGCGGAATTGACAAGCTCGACGGAGCCGGATATGGTAGGGCCAGTGCGCG
>QHZN01000327.1 GCA_003225365.1 Acidobacteriota bacterium | reverse complement strand
GTGCGACAGGCTGCACGGAGGCGCTTTCCGCGCCGCCCACCGGCTGATCCGCGCGGTCGCGGAACGCACGGGCCTCGCCTGCTCGGTCGGCGTCTCCACGTCGCACGTAGTTGCGAAAATCGCATCGGACCTCGCCAAGCCGCACGGCCTGCTGTACGTGATGCCGGACTACGAGGCCCAGTTCCTCGCTCCGCTCCCCGTCCGGCGCATGCCGGGGATCGGCAAGGTTACGGAGCCCGAGCTCGCCTCGCTCGGAATTTTCCGCATTGGCGATATTCGCGCTTTCGGCCTCGAGCGCCTGAAAGAGCGCCTGGGCAAGTACGGCGAGTGGCTTTACGCAAAATCCCTGGGGCGCGACATCGAAGCCTACGCGTACAGCGAAGAGCCGAAGTCCATTAGCCATGAGACCACGTTCGACGTGGACACCAATGATGTGGCGGAACTCGAGCGAACGATATTTTCGCTCGCCGAGCTCGTCGGCGTGCGCCTGCGCGAACACGGCTTTTTCGCGCGCACCGTGGGCTTGAAGCTGCGCACCGCGGATTTCACCACGCTCACTCGCGACCGCACGCTCGATGAGCCCACGCGGCTCGATTCGGTGATTTTCGAAAACGTCCGCGAGCTTTTCGACCGCGCCTGGAACCGCAAACTGAAAATTCGATTGCTGGGCGTGCGCGCCTCGAATCTGGAGCGCGCCTCGTTTCAGCTCGGGCTGCTCGCATCGGATAGAACGGCCAAGCTCACAAAAGCGCTCGAGGCCGCGGACCGCTTGCGCAAACGCTTCGGGTTCGATACGGTGCGCCTCGCGCGCGCGCTTTCACCTCCGGACGAAGCGAGCTCCCGCCCGCGGCGGCGATTCTTTGGCCGGGAAAAGTAATCGGCGTGAGGCTCCATGGCCAAGATGAAAAGCTCTCCCGGGGTTGTCATCCTGAGAGAAGCCCTGCACCGTATGGTGCAGGACGAAGCGAAGGATCTGCTCTGCAAGAAATCAAAAACCTAGCAGATTCTTCGTCGTCCCGATGGAATGAATCGGGACTCCTCAGAAAGACATCGTGGGGCGATTTATCAGCCTGCTATACCGCATCGCTCCACACCGAGCGCGGGACAAAGCCCAGCCAACGCGCCGCGCGCGGCAAGCTCGCCCGGCGCGGTTTCAGATTCGGCAGTTGCCGCGCCGGCCGAGCATGCCTGACGTCCGGTGCATTACGTCACGTGATCAGGCGGCACCGTGGCGCCCAAGCACCTCTTGGATTTTAAGCAGGCCGCGCTCCTGAGCGTGGGCAAGTGCGGATTTGCCGGTGGCATCCACCGCCCGGATGTCAGCCCCCGCCCGGATCAACAACTCCGTCACTTCGGCGCAATCGTTTTTCTGAGTGGCGTTCATAATCAGCGGCGTCATGCCGTAGAATTGCGAATCCGCTTTCCGGTTGCGGCTGTTCACGTCTGCGCCTCGATCCAATAAAACCTGGACGGCTGCCGGCGCGTGCTCGCTGGCCCAATGCAAGGGCTTCCCGCCGTAGCAGTTGATCTCGTCGGCTTCGACATCCGCCCTGGCGTCCAATAGCATCGAGACGATCTCCGCGTAATTATTGTGCGACGGCCAATGGAGCGGAGCATCCCCAATCCAGCCGCGCTGGTGCACCGTGAGCGGGTCGCGTTCAAGATGTTTACGAACGATCTCGACCCATCCTTGCCGAGCCGCCAGATTGATCGTCACACCCAAACCATTCGTGCCCGCCGCCTTGCCGGGGATCTCCTCCAGGAAATACTTCACCACCTCGGCATGCTTGTTCCATGCCGCCTGAATCACGGGCGGGTAGGTGTTCATCGGATTAGTGTAGACTTCCGCGCCGCGGTCCACGAGTAGCCGGCATGCTCCAAGCTGTCCCTTCGCAGCCGCAAACTGCAAGGAAGTCCAGTGGTGAACCTCGGGATCCGCGTGACGGACGTGAACGAGGCCCGGGTCGTCGTCCAACAAGGCGCGCAGGGCATCGAGGTCGCCAGCCTCGATTGCCGGAAAGATCTTCTGAGTTGCCGGAATGCTCATGAGACACTCCTTCGCGGCCTGACTTCTGTTCGACCCGGATGGATGATGCCTTGCGTCGCCAGCCTAAGGCGAAGGCGTCGCCCTGAGGCCCCATACCATCCACTAATCGGGCGGGCCCGCCGTGATTGAGCATACTGCGGTGGATGTGTAGTCACAATAGAAACGGAACCGGGACTTTGTAGACCTCGGAGCAATAAGGAGGCTGTACGGGTTGAGTTGGCGAGGAGGTCTTGAGTGAGCGGATAGCGACGGTCAGCGGCCTCGGCCCCAGAGCAGTCCGTCGCCCAAAGGCTCTGGCCCGCGCGCTGGCTACGAAGCGGCTTCCTGGCCGCGAATTCTTGTCCACAGGATAAGCCCACGTTCAATCCCGCGCACGCGGGACGATTGACCGTGGCTTCCAGGTCGCGCGTACCCCTTTCTTGAATCCTGGCGCGACATCGCGTATAAGACGGGGCGTGGAGTCCGCACGAAAAGGAGAATGTCCATGCGCCGAAAAATCTATTCCCTCGCGATTCCGGTAGTCGTGGTGGCGGCCCTAGTGGCGAGCGTGGTGGTCCGAAGCAGCTCGTCGAGCGCCGAGTCCGGGCAAGAGTGGAAAATTCACGACCGCACGCGCCCGCTTCCGCTCGTGATCACTCCGGGTGAGCCGAGCACCGAGGACCACGCGGGCAAGCCGCCCTCGGACGCCATCGTTTTATTCAATGGCAAGGACCTTTCGAACTGGGAATCCATCAAGGGAACCCCCGCGGAATGGAAGGTGGGCGACGGATACTTCGAAGTCGCGGCCGGCGCCGGAGACATTCAAACTCGGGAGTCTTTCGGCGACTGCCAATTGCACGTCGAATGGGCCGCGCCCAACCCGCCCCACGGAAAGGACCAGGACCGGGGCAACAGCGGCGTATATCTCCACGGACTCTATGAAATTCAAGTGCTCGACTCTTTCAAGAACATCACGTACGCGGACGGCCAAGCGGCAGGCGTTTACGGCCAGTACCCGCCGCTCGTGAACGCCTGCCGGCCTCCAGGCCGCTGGCAGACGTACAACATCGTGTTCCACGGGCCGCGCTTCGATTCGGCCGGCAAGCTCCTTCGACCGGCTACGGTCACGGTTATTCAGAACGGCGTGCTGGTTCAGGACCACGTGAATATCATGGGGCCGACGGCGCATATGCAGCGTCCGCCTTATAAGCCCACGCCCGAAAAGCTTCCGCTGCGGCTCCAGGACCACAACCACCCCGTTCGTTACCGAAACCTTTGGATCCGCCCCATCCCCGAGGAGGGCTCGTGATCGGCCACGGGCCGGCGAATAGGCGCTGCGTCCAAATAAGAAAAACTTATCGCGCTCATAGAAACAGAAAATAGACGCTTGCCCGCGCACGCTCATCCAACTTTGCAGTACCTCGAAGTTGGTATAAAGGAGTAGGGCACAATGTTGATCGTTCTAGGACTCTTCGGCGGAATCGTTGTGATCGGAGCGACGCTTGCGTTTCTCAAGGATCGCAAGCATGCCTCAGAGTCTGCCTACACGAAACTGAACATCCGGTAAGACCGGGGCTTCCCACCGAAACGGATCTTCTCTTCTTTTTCGGTTGTTCCGGAAAAAAAGTAAGGGCAGGGCGCGCGCATTCCGAGCGCGACGACGAGG
>QHZN01000326.1 GCA_003225365.1 Acidobacteriota bacterium | reverse complement strand
TTTCTATTGGTACACGTGCTGATGGTTTTTCTGGCCGGATTCCGGAGACGGGTGGGCGCCATGATCACCGGCCGCCTTGCCAAAACCACGGAGGGAGCATGAGCAAAATTTCGCGACGTCAACTCATAAGAACCGGCTTTGCAGCCGCGGTGGGCGTCTCAGGGCTCGGAGTCGCCGCGAAGCTTGCGGCCCGTTTTGGACTCGTCCCGCCTGACGCGGGCGCCCTCTATGGTGCCGGCGAAACCCTGACTTACGCCGCGCAGCGCGTGTTGACTCGCCACTCCCTGGCGCGCGAGTTTGATCGAAGCCAGATATCCAAAGATCCTTTCGCGAACCCGGTCGATCCGTTGGGCGAAGAGTTCCACCGCCTTCAGGAGGGAGGGTTTGCGGACTGGCGCCTTGCCGTTGATGGCCTGGTTTCCCGTCCGGGTTCGTTCTCGCTCGCGCAGCTTAAAAGCTTTCCCATTCGAAGCCAGACCACGCTTATCGCGTGTGAAGAGGGCTGGTCTTACATCGCCAAATGGAGTGGGGTGCCACTCTCTCACATCCTGGATCTGGCGGGCACTCTCCCGCAGGCCCGATACGTTGTCTACCGTTCGTTCCAAGCGGATTGGTGGGACAGCATCGACATGGCCGATGCAATGCACCCTCAAACTCTCCTTACCATGGGAATGAACGGCAGTGAGCTTCCGGTCGCATTCGGCGGGCCTCTGCGCATGCGCGTTCCCCGGCAACTCGGCTACAAGAGCGTCAAATACATCACCCGCCTTACTCTGACCGACAGCCTCAAACGGTTCGGCAAGGGCTTGGGCTCGGCGGCGCCAGAAGGTGGGTACGCGTGGTACGCCGGCATCTGACAGCGCGGGCTGTCGGCAGTGGGCGAACCACATCAAGTGGCGAAAGTTCAAAATGTGGCGAGACCTCGCCGCTAGCAATGCATTTAAGGCTCCGCCGCGGGATCCGGCCTAAGAAGTCGCCATGCATGTCGGAAGCGATCGTTGCAAGTAGGGCATCCCTTCGCCAACTCCCAGATTACGTTAGTGCTTTATCGGAGGCGCGCTTTCGCAAAAAAGTCGAGGCGGGCTGGGCGTTTCGGCGCGCGTTCGATAAAGCCGTGAGAACGAAACCGCCCGTGGTTGCGGCTTTGGTTAGATGCCCTGCGGCAGCTTCAGCCCCGCTCAGAAGCTGCTCTTCGGGTCGTGGTCTCGTTCCAATGACTTGCGATCCCACTTGGCCAGATTGGCCGCGGCTTCATACGTTGACTGCAGAAAGTCCAGCAGAGTGTGATCCGGGTTCTCCGACTGTCGCACAATGTCATACGGCAGGATGAATTCCCGAAAATCGGCGCTGTAGAACGCCCCGTGGGGCTTGACGGACGCCGCCGGGAACCCGTCCGGCTCCGGATAAGCGTAGGAATAGAATGCGGGGTAGGGGATCGCTCCGCCGCCGGGCCAAAACCCGCAGCTACTCACTTCGTGTGAGTACGCCTCCCGAGTGACCCAATCAGGCAGGTTGGGTATCCCACCTGGATGTTGCGGAGCTCGTCGGCCAGAAAACCGCGTCACCGCCAGGTCCATAGCGCCCCAGAAAAGGTGGACAGGACTGACCTTACCGATGAACCGGGCGCGGAACTCCTTAAAGACCCGGTCGGCCTGCACAAGGATTCGCCAGAACCGATTGGCGTACCCCCGATCGTATTCGCAGTGAGATTCGTCCTGGTCGAATTCGATCGGCTCGGGAACTTCGTTAGGTCGCTTATGAATAGCCACGGGCAAATCGAGTTTCGCCATCTCCTCCGTCAGGCGCCGATAAAACGCCGCCACCGATTGAGGCTCCAGGGGAAGAGTTCCAGTATGCCCGTTGCTGGTTTGGATAAGCAGTTGATGATTGAGGAAATCGAACTCGATTTGGAACGTCCGGGCGAGATACGGAATGGGAGAAGTCGTAAGCCCTCTGGAACTCACATAAAGCGTGACATGCCAGGAGTGATTGACCCAGGGACTTTGGACGAGCCGAATTTTGCCGACGATCTGAGTCCACATATGCAAGGTCGCGAAAGTGCCGCTCCACGACTCCAAAGGAAGGCTCGGCCAAGCTTCTTCATGCGGATCCGCCAAGCGTGTCATCAAGCTCCTCCTTCGCCGCGACTGCCTTTGCGCAGTGGCACTCATGTTCAGGCTGGCGTGGACAAAACCGCTCCTGGGAAGCCCAAGACGAAAGCGCTGACAGCCCGTGCAGGAGAGTTGTTCATGAGGTCCTCGCACCAGGAAACTCTTTGCGCTGAAAACCAAGAATAATTCTACTATCACGCTCAGTCAAACGGTGGTTAAACGGCACCGCACCTCGCACGGCTATTTTTGCATCGGGTGAAGGCAAATAGAGGCCGACATCTGAGATACTGACGCCGCAGAGTTTACCCACGGTACCGCCGCCGATTGCTGGTAGTAAATCCCCTTCCCAGCAGCGATTTTCGGGTGATTGAGAGCACCGCGAGTGGATTGGGAATGAAAAGTCGCCTACCCATCGACAATCCTGGCGGTTGGCTGGGTTCAGGCGTGGATGGGCGTTTTTCATTCCCGGTCAAGTTTAGGCAACCGGCTCTTCACCGAATAGACGCCAGCCAGCGCACACATTCCAGTGAATAACGGTTTACGCGGGACCGGCCATTGGATCCAGCATCGCCCTCCAAGAAATCCCCGATACGGACTAGCCGCGGCCTTTTCCGCCGGGTCGGCGTTCCGCTAGTCCATCGGGATCACCGCGCAACCACCGAGGATACTCGTGAACGTACACATCTCCGTTCTGAGAAGGGGCCCCCTTTGCAACCTTCGATACTGCGCCGTGATAGAATAGCTGGCACCTAGTGGCGGGGGGACTCCGTGGGCCGCTCTCCTGCTCAAGAAATTCGCTTCGGGGAGTTTGAACTTGATGTTCGCGCCGGTGAGCTGCGCCAGGGCGAGCGCCGCATCCGTCTGCAAGAGCAACCCCTCCAAATTCTCCTCATGCTGCTGGAACATCCCGGCGAGGTGGTGACGCGGGAAGAGGTCCGCAAGCGCTTGTGGCCGAACGATACCATCGTCGAGTTCGAGCACAGCATCGGCACCGCCATCAAGAAGCTGCGGCAGGCGCTGGGCGACGACGCTGACACTCCGCAGTACGTCGAAACACTCCCGCGCCGCGGCTTCCGGTTCATTTTCCCGCTAGACAGTAGGAGCGGGTTGGGCGCGGAATCCTCCGCCGTGGCTCCGGAAGGGATGCCGCCGCCGAGGCCTGCCGTTGAAGAGGAGATGGCAGGCGCGCCAATGACGATCGTACCTGCGATCGCGGCTCGAGGCCAGCCCACCGGCGCCGCTCGCGAAACCGCCGCCGACTTCACGCATTCCCATCTCATCGGCCGCACCGTGTCGCACTACCGCATCCTCGAGCGATTGGCGGGCGGCGGCATGGGGATCGTATACAAGGCGGAAGATACGAAGCTGGGCCGCAAAGTGGCGGTGAAGTTTTTGCCCCCCGGCCTGGCCAAGAATCCCACCGCGCTGGCGCGTTTCGAGCGTGAGGCCCGCGCTGCCTCAGCGCTCAATCATCCGAATATTTGCACGATCTATGAGATCGAAGAAGTTGATGGGCAGCCCGCCGGCATCATCCATCGCGACATTAAGCCCGCCAACATTTTTGTGATCCCGTGAGGCGGGACGGGCCACGCGAAGATTCTCGATTTTGGCCTAGCGAAGTTGTCGCCCGCTGTGGCGGCGATGTCCTCATCGCCGCTCGGCAGCGGGGACGCCGCCGCTACAGAATCTCCCACCGCGACAGCCGACGCCGAACAACTCACTATCGCAGGCGCGGCGATGGGCACGGCCGCCTACATGTCGCCGGAACAGGCGCGCGGCGAAGAAGTGGACGAGCGCACCGACCTGTTCAGCTTCGGCGCTGTGTTATACGAAATGGCCACCGGCCACCAGGCATTCGCAGGCGCGAGCCCGGCCGAACTTCGGGAAGCGATTCTGTCGCGCCAAGCAACTCCGCTACAACACTTGAATCCCTCTCTCGACCCACGGCTCCAAACGATAATCGAAAAGGCGCTGGAGAAAGACCGCGCCATGCGTTGCCAATCTGCCGCCGAGATGCTCGCCGACCTGAAGCGCCTGAAACGCGACACAACCTCGGGTCGGTCGGCTTCTGTGGCGGCAGTCGGAGCCCGTTATGGCGAGGCCGGGGACCGCCGACAGGAATCTGTGCTCCCACAGGTCCATTACCGAAAACGGTGGCCAATCGCTGCCGGGATGGTGATAGTTGCGGTTGCTGCTGCCACCTACTGGCTGATACGTCCGCTGCCGCCACCAAGGGTCACGGGTTCCGTCCAGGTCACCAAGGACGGCCGTGCCAAATCTCCTCCAACGCTAACCGACGGGTCGCGGCTTTACTTTCTGGGCGACGATGGTGACACGTCTGCCCTTTACCAGACTTCTGTAACAGGTGGAGAAGCAGTGCCGCTCTCGCAGCCTCTCCAGGGTCAATTGGCTAATCTCGCTGGCATTTCCTCGGATGGCTCCCAGTTGCTGGTTCATATTGGGCAAGGGACGAACCTTGAAGGGCCTCTCTGGGTTATTCCGGTGCTGGGAGGGCCCCGCCACCGCGTCGGGGAACTGGCTGCATACGACGCAACTTGGTCATCGGACGGCCAGACCATCATCTACAGCAAGGGTTATGACCTGTACGTGGCGAGCGCTGACGGAAGTGAATCGCGCAAGCTCGTCACCACAACTGGCACCCCAAGCTGGCCTCGATGGTCGCCCGACCAGAAAAGACTGCGCTTCACCTCGTTGGACCCCAAGACTCAGACCTCGTCACTTTGGGAAGTCTCGGCGGAGGGCAGAGACCTTCATCCGGTGTTGTCGGGCTGGAACAATCCACCGGCTGAGTGTTGCGGCACCTGGACGCCGGACGGGAAGTATTTCGTGTTCCAGTCGTGGCGCAACGGCAAGACCGACATCTGGGCCATGCGTGAGGAAGGGGGCTTGTTCCGGAAGGGCGGTCAAAAGCCGATGCAATTGACCAACGGACCGCTGAACTTCCTGGGACCTGTTCCGAGCAAGGATGGCAAGCGACTCTTCGTCATCGGGCTGCAGCCGCGCGGCGAACTGGCGCGGT
>QHZN01000017.1 GCA_003225365.1 Acidobacteriota bacterium | reverse complement strand
GTCGTGCGGCGGCGCCGGGGTCCTTGCGACGCACACCCCCGGGACCCCGGCCGGCACCTACACCGTCACGCTCACCGCCGCGAGCGGCAACCTCTCCAATTCGACTACAGTTAGCCTCACCGTCAGTCCTTAGCGCTGCGCAGGCAGGCATTCCGCGCCCAGTCATGGTAAAGAAAAGTGGAGGCGCCATAAACCCACGAAACCAGCCCTGTCGCGCCATCCATGCGCGCGACCTGCGAGTTGAAGCTGTCGAAGCTATAGTCCTCGCTCTGAAGCAGCAGTCCCCCTAAAGGATCCCCCACTGCCTTAAGGAGGAATCAGGCATTTTTGTCACTAGAATTATTCCGGAATAACTTGCCCGTGGGTAACTGGGACAAGCGGCCAGCCGCCGCTCATTTTTGGGCCAACCCCTTGCGAGAGGGAATTCAAGGATCGCCGGCGCGGTCAATCCAGCAACCACTTGACGGGCAGGCAAAGGGTTTGATGTCTGCGGTCATAGACTGCGTTCCACTTTCCGGCCGCCGCCTCGGGAGACCAGATAATCGCCAAGCGTGAAGAAATCGTTTGGCCTAGCATCCGCCAGGTTGATAACCTAAATTCCTGTGGCCTGGCGACCAAGTCCTTCGCCAGAAACTTGCTGACGACATTTCCCCACGCCCGTGGCGGCCGCGGTGGGAATACTCCCCATTAACAGCGTTCTTGGAAGTTGGGAAGGGGGCATCAGTCCGACGCCAAATACTTTACAAACACCACTTCGTTCTGAGCTTCGTTGAACAAAAGCTCGTCGGCCAGTGATTTCACCATCATGATGCCAAATCCGCCCGGGCGCAGTCCCTTTCGATCGCGTTCCTCGATGTGCTGCCAGGGCTGATCGGGCGGATTCACGACGGCGGCATGTTTCAAGCCATCAAAACGAAAGCCCGTTCCAGGATCGGCAATGCGATACAACAGCATTCGCCGTCCGCGCAGGTAAGAGATGCGTACCTTCTGATTGGGGTCGAGTCTTCCGCCCCACTCAATGGCGTTCATTAGCAGTTCTCGGAAGGCCTGCCCGATCTGGTCGCGAACGTCCGGGGGCAAATCCGACTCGAAATGGTTCATGAAACCCGAGATACGCTCCGCCACCCCGAGTTCGCAGGGCACCAGCAGTTCGACCCAGTCCGGCCGGGCCGACAACACTTCGATCGGCGGCGACACCGGCTGCGCGGCCATGGCATCGCGTATCAAGGCCACGACCGCCTTCGGGTCCACCGGCTTGGTCAAATACTGATAGGCCTGCTCGCGCACAGCACGCAGCACGGTTTCGGGTGTGTCATCGGACGTCATCACCACGACCTTGGGCCGGATCGCCTCCCGGCGCAGATGAGCCATGAGTTCCAAACCGTTCAAGCGCGGCATCCAGATGTCCGTCAGCAGCAGGTCGAATTTCTTCTTCCGCAGTTTTCCCAGTGCGGTACTGCCATCAGCGGCAGTGGCCACCGAAAAGCCGGCCGCCTTCAGCACACTGCTCAGCAGATGCCGTGTTGTGGGATCGTCCTCAGCGATCAGGATGCTTTTCACTGTCGCCTCCATCAAAGCTGGTCTCACCACCGAAACTCAAAGGCACAGACCAAATGGTGAATTCGGATTGCGGATTGACAAACTGAAGACCGCTCTCGATTCATCATTCATCGTTCAGCGTTTGCCTCTGATTCTCGGTGCCTGTGTGGTCAGAGTAGGTGGTTCTTTCACGTGTTCTGGGCGCTTGGACCTTCGAGGAGGGCGCGAACTGACCGCCCGAAGCGTTTCCGCCAAAGCAGGGACAGCCCTCTCCATTCGCCGGCAGATCTCTTCGGCTCCGTTCAAGTCACCCTGGCGCCCCTTGGCCTCCAGCTCCCGTGCCATTTCCAAGATATTGCTGGCGCCAAAATTGCTTACGGCTCCCTTAAAGCCGTGTGCCGCATCGGCCAGCGCTTCAGGGTTCCGAGTCGTGATGGCCTTCCTGATCTTCGTAAGCATTTGAGGGCAACCATCAAGGAAAATGCCTACCAGCCGGCGAAGCAGCTTGGTGTCACCTCCAAAACGGGCTGCCAGTCCCGCCGGGTCGAGGCTGTTCGCTCCAAGCTGTTTCTGGCCGCCGCTGCCTTTCCCGCGGCCGGATGCGACCACCAACCCTTCAACCGTTCCAAAAAGCTCTTCAGCCCGGATGGGCTTCGAAACATAAGCATCCATCCCAGCCTCGAGGCATCGCTCGCGGTCCCCTTTCATGGCGTGAGCCGTCATGGCAACAATCGGCACGTGCTCCCCCGTCGCTTTCTCTGCCTCGCGGATCGCGTGGGTGGCTTCGATTCCACTCAACTTCGGCATTTGGACATCCATCAAGACAGCATCGAAGCCTCCAATGCGCGCAGCCGCCAAGGCTCGCTGCCCGTTTTCAGCCGCGATGGCCCTGTGACCACGTTTCTTGAGCAGTTCGAGGACCAGCTCCTGGTTGACGGGATTGTCTTCAGCCACGAGGATGCGGAGCGGCTGCCGGACCTTTGGCACTCGGTAAGGGATGTGCGCTAGGCGAAATGACTTTGCTTCCGAACTGGCGCTAAGGACCTTAACGATGGCATCCAGAAGTTCTGACTGTTTAACGGGTTTGGTCAGGCACGCCGCCACACGCATCGCCCTAAGGCTGGCGGCATTTTCGTACTTCCCGGCAGAGGTTAACATGATGATCTTGACCTTGCGAAAGCTGGGGTTCTGGCTGATACGACGGGCGGCCTCGAACCCATCCATTTCAGGCATCTGACCATCCATCAACACCAGCGGGAATACCTTTCGCGACCTCGCGGCCTTCGCCAGGGCTGCCAGGGCGGCCCGTCCGTCTCGCGTCACCACGGGCCGCATTCGCCATTGGCTGAGCATTTCTTTCAGGATGCGCCGATTCGTTGCGCTGTCATCCACCACCAGTACAGGGAGGTCTCGAAGGTTGCCCATTTGCCGCGGAACTCGCCGGCCAGGCGAGGGCTTCTGAAGAGCAAGTTGGGCTGTGAAGTGGAAGGTGCTTCCGACTCCCTCCCGGCTCTCCAGCCAAATCCGTCCACGCATCAGCTTCACCAGTTCGGTGGAGATGGCCAGGCCCAGGCCGGTGCCACCGTATTTCCGTGTGGTGGAGCTATCGGCTTGGACGAAGGGTTGGAAAATCTGCCTGCGTTTTTCGTCCGGCACGCCGACGCCCGTATCGCTTACGGCGATGTGGAGCACCACGTCGGTTTCGCTGAGGGACTCGGTCTCCACTCGAACCACGATTTCGCCTTGCTCGGTGAATTTGATGGCGTTGCCCACGAGGTTGACGATGATCCGGCGCAGGCGGTTGGGATCGCCGACCAGCCCTTCCGGCACTTTGGGCCGGACATGGCAGGCCAGCTCCAGGCCCTTCTGTTGGGCCCGCAGAGCCAGCGCCTTCAGTGTGTCTCCCAGCGTTTCTCGCAAGTCGAACTCGACATAATCCAGATCGAGCTTGCGCGCCTCGATTTTGGAAAAGTCGAGGATGTCGTTGATCAAGGCGAGCAGTGAATCGGCCGAATCCTTTACGGTGACAAGGTATTCCCGCTGCTGAGGGCTTAGCTTCGTTCCCAACGCCAGTTCGGTCATGCCGATGATGGCGTTCATTGGGGTACGGATTTCATGGCTCATGTTCGCCAGGAATTCACTTTTGGCCTGGGTCGCCTCTTCGGCACGGTGTTTGGCGACCTCTAGTTCTTTGACCAGTTGGGCCAGCCGGGCCGCATTCTCCTCCTGGGCGTGTTTCGCAGCCTCCAGCTCCCGCGTGTAGCCCCTCAATTCCTCGTCGGCTTGCTTGCGCTCGACGAACTGACCAATCTGGCTGCCAATGGCCTCAAACATCCGGAGCAGTTCGTCATCAGGCTGGCGAATCAGGCGGCTGAAAAATTCAATGACTCCGATAACCTTGTCCGCGCTTCGGATCGGGAAACCAAACGCGCCGTGGAGTCCTTCTTCCAACGCATAATTCGCCCGTGGGAAATTGGTGTCGACAACCACATCGGAGACCCACGCAGGCTTCCCATGGGCCAATACTCGACCCGGAAGACCCACGCCGGAGGGGAACAAGGCCTTCCGGGTGCTGGTCTCGAACTCCGGGGCGCGCAACTCAGGGACGTGCCAAAGTTCGACGCAGCGCAGCGCTCCAACCTCTTCATCCACTTTCCAGATCGCGCCCATTTCCCACTCCAGGCTTTGACCAATGGCCTGGAGGATTTGGGGTGCCGCCGCCTGCAGGGTCAGTGATCCCGCCAGCACGCGCGTTACGGCGTGATCGGCAGCAAGCCTTGATTCCACTCGCTTGCGATCGGTGATGTCGCGGGCCGTGGCGTAGACAAATGGCCGGTCAGCGGCCGGATTTGCATTCCACAGGAGCCACCTGTAGGAGCCGTCTTTCGAGCGGTAACGATTTTCGAAGGAGATGGTATGCCGCCCGGCAGTCAACTTCCGAGCTTCGGCAATCGTTGACTCACGGTCATCGGGATGGACGAATTCGATGTAGGGCTGGGCAAGCAGTTCGCCGATAGTGAAGCCCAGCGTTCTCTCCCAGGCGGGGTTCAGAAGCTTGAAGAAGCCATCGAATCCCGCAATGCAGAACATGTCCAGCGAAAGGTCGAAAAGACATTCCAGTTGCTCCCTGGCGGGTAGGGGTGCGAGGCGGGCCGGTTGGTCGCCAAGCCGTGGCGCGTCCATGGGGGCGAAACCTCCCTCTTGATGAGCCTGAATCTTGTGGCACCGCCGATTCTATCGCATCGCGTGCTGCACTACTAACGACGGAATTCCTTGCCGGAAAGAAATCAGATCCTTATGTCGCCCTTGCAGGATAGTGAAAAAAGCTTGCGACGCTATCATTCTCAGCGAAGCGCACGAGTCATTCATGCCTGAGTGCAGTCATCGGGTCGATGCGAGACGCCTTCCGGGCAGGCACGTACCCCGCCAGAAGTGCGGCGCCCAGGAGAATCGCCACGGCCAGCGTCAGCGCCAGCGGGTCATTAGGTTTCATTCCGAAAAGAAAAGATTCGACAAACTTTGACGCGCCTAATGCTGCCGGCACACTGATCGTGAGCCCCGCTGCCGCCAGCACAAGGACCTCGCGTAGCACCATCCAGACGACGGCGCGAGGCTCGGCCCCGAGCGCCATCCGAATCCCGATCTCACCCGTGCGGCGAGCGACGGTATAGGACATCGTGCCGTAGAGGCCGACCCCGGCAATCGTCAGCGCGAGCATCGCGAGGACAGAGCTGAGATCGGCAAGAGTGATCTCCTGGTGAATGGCATCCTCAATTTCGGCCTTCTGGGTCCGTACCTCGGACACCGGCATGCGCGCGTCCGCCTGGCGAACGATTTCCCGCACGGAGCTGACAAAGGCGAGCGGGTCGCCCGTCGTCCGCAGCGCAAAGACCATCTCGTTCGGTTGTGGAAAGCCCTGGTCGTATGCGATGTACACGACCGGCGGGATCTCCTGCTTCATTCCGCCATAGCGCGCGTTGCTGGCCACCCCGACGATCTCCATGTCGCGCGCAGGATATTTATCCTTCCCGGGTTTCCACAAGATAAGATGGCGCCCTAATGGATTCGCGCCGCCGAAATTGATTTTGGCAAATCGTTCATTGATCACCGCAACGGGTTGTGAGCCGGAATGGTCGCGTTCTTCAATGTCGCGGCCAGCCAGGATCGGGATCTGCATCGTAGTCAGGAATCCCGGGCCGACAGCGAGGAAACGATTGGCGTCGTTGGGCGGAGCGCCAGGCACGCTGATGGGCAGTCCGTGTTCCCCTCCGATCAGGGTAGAACGGGCAAGGCTGGCACCGCGCACTCCTGGAATGGCGGCGAACCGTTCACGCAGATTGCCGTAGAATTCGGCGATCTCCGGGTCTCGGTGCCCGGCCTGTCGCGCGTTCAACTGGAACAGCAGCACGTTTTCGCGATTAAATCCAAGCTCAATCGACCGGAGATTCGACAACGTGCGCACAAAGAGGCTGGCCGCAACCAGTATCAGCAGTGAAATCGCAATCTGGCCAACCACGAGAATTTTACTAAGATTGACCCGCCAGGACATGTGGCGCGCGCGAGGCTGCCCGGCCCGCGTTTCCTTCAATGCCGACGCAAGATCCAGGTGTGTGGATTGCAGAGCCGGAGCAAGGCCGAATAACACGCCCGTGATCAGTGAAAGCGCGGCGGTCACACCAAGGACGTGCCAGTTCAATTCGGCGTTCAAGGTGACGCGCTGCGGACCGCCGGCCAGCAGCAGAGTAAGAAAACGAATTCCCCAAATTGCGAAGAGTACCCCCCCAACACCTCCCAGCAATGCGAGCAGAACGCTTTCGGTCAACAATTGACGGAAGATCCGCAACCTTCCTGCACCCACGCTCAGACGCAACGCGATTTCGTGCTTGCGCGAAGCGGCGCGCGCCAGCAGCAGATTGGCGACATTGGAGCACGCGATCGCCAGAATCAATCCGACGAGCGCCATCAATACGTACAGCGGCTTGGAAAATTGCCGCCGCAGGGTGTCCAGCCCGGTCGCCCCTTCCTTGAGCGTCAACGCAGGAAGATTCGCCCGCTGGCGGTCATTCGTGGCGGTGGTCGCCACCCATTGCTGAAATCGGGGCGCCAGCGCGGCCTGGGCCTGCGCGAGACTGACTCCGGGGCGCAATCGAGCCATGATCTCAACCCAGTAGTAATTTTGGTCGAGGTAATCATTGGCTCGAAACCCGAATTGATTGGCAGCGCCAAGCAAAATGTTGGTGTGCATCGGAAGATAGACGTCGGGAGCCGCCGCGGGATCGACGCCGAAGAATTCCGGCGGCGTGACACCAACCACGGTGAAAGGTAGGTTGTTGATCAGAATGGTTTGACCCACGGCGCTGCCCGCTCCGCCGAAATGTTTTTCGCTGAACGCATGGCTAACCACGGCGACCGCGGCTGCTCCCGTGCGGTCGTAGTCAGGAATAATCAACCGTCCGGCGGCGGGACGAACAGCGAGGCCCCGAAAGTAGTCTCCCGATACCAACTCGCCGTGAGCGAGGTCAGCTTGTCCTTTGATCGTCACATTCATGGTTCGCACTTCTTGCGTTCGGCAATAGGCGAACACTTCGGAGAACACGGTGTCGCTATTCTGCAAAAGCTCGAAGGCCGGGTAGGGAAAAATGCCGCTCACCGATCCCATCCTGGAATCGTCATAAATACTGCCACTCATCGCCTCAACCACGGAATCCCCCCGCCAGACCTTAGCGCGCCAGTTTAGGACAACCAGCGACGCTGGATCGGACACCGGCAGGGAGCGCAGCAAGAGTGCGTCGAGGAAGCTGTAGATTGCGGTGTTTGCTCCGATGCCCAGCGCGAGCGAGAGCGCAGCCAGCGCCGTGAAGGCCCGGTTATGGATCATCGCGCGCAGAGCGTAGCGAAGATCCTGCACAAGTTGTTCAAAAAACGTCCAAGTCCACACGGCGCGAGTGCTCTCCTGTATCAAAAGGACGTTCCCCAGGTCGCGGCAGGCAGCCCATCTCGCCTGGTCCTTCGCTAACCCCTCCGCTTGACGCTGTTCGGCTTCCTCATCGAGGTGGAACTGGAGTTCTTCTCGGAGCTCATCTTCCTTGCGGCGGCGTTCGGTCAGCCAACCCAACTTGCGAAAGAACGAGATCATCGCGCCTCCTCATCCATTGGATTCAAGATCAGGCCTATGGCGCGAGAGAACGCCTGCCACTTCGATTGCTCGGTGGCGAGCTGTTTTCGCCCACGCGGCGTAAGGCGATAATACCTGGCGCGTTTGCCCTTATCGGACAGCTCCCAGGAGGCCGCGATCCAGCCCTTCGCCTCCAGCCGATGGAGGGCAGGATACAAAGAACCGGTCTCGACCTGGAGGAGATCTTCAGAGGTCCGCTGAATGTGTTTGGCGATGGCGTGGCCGTGCGCGGGTCGTCGGAGCAGCGTTCGGAGAATAAGGACGTCGAGCGTTCCTTGCAGCAGTTCTACGCGCGTGGGCGGCTGGCGACTCATAGTGTAGGCATTCTACTATTTATTCTGTAGAATGTCTACTCGCACTAATAGGCGGAACTTCGCGAGGCTTGCCATGCCTCCCGACTGCGGGCTGCTGCGCGGCCACGCAAGACTTCCTTTTACTGTGAAAATTTTAACGTGAAGTCCCGATAGGCTGGCCAGCCCTCAACTGAGGTGGCCATCTTGGCAGCACGAGTGATGGCTGCGGCCACAACTTCCGCCGCCAGGATGCCGACCCAGGCAAGATTCAAGCCCACTTTCAGCTTCCCGGTCGAAACAGCATAGAGCTGGTCACCATCCTCCGTCGTATGGTAGGGGTTAATGGCCTTGGCGGCGCCAGTGTTCGCCAACATGGCAATCCGGGTCAGCTCAGTTTTGTTAAAAACCGCATTCGTGGCGATCACGCCGATGGTGGTGTGTTTCTGTGCGGGACGTATTTCGCTCACCATTTTATTTTTGAGTTGCCTCGCCATCTGTTTTTTGACGTTCTCCGAAATGTTCACGAACCCTTTTCCATCCTCTCGGCGCGCGCCAGCAATAATCTTGCCCTGCACCCAATCGACGATATCACCGGTGGCGTTGACGGCCATGATGGCCCCGATCACAAAATCTTTCACGCGCAGGCTGGCGGTCCCAATTCCGGACTTCATCCCCAGGCCCCCGCAATATGATCCGGTGCCGACCGTGGCGCCTGCGCCGGCTCCGACGCACCCTTCCTCCACTGGCCCGCTGGTGGCAACCTTGCAAGCTTTGTAACCGCTTTCGGCGTCAGGGCGTATGCTGCTGTCACCCAGGCCAAGATCATCCAAGATGGAGGCTACAACAATTGGCATGACCATGTGTGGTTTGTCCGGCCACCAGTGTTCGCCGAGCCCGCGTTCCTCCAGGTACCGCATCGCACCCAGTGCGGTTGATAACCCCCACGAGTCGCCTCCCGACAAAACAATCGCCCAAACGGTGCTGAGCGAGCTCACGGGCTGCAACATCACAACCTGGAATTCCCCTGGCGCTGAACCGTCGTAATCCACGCCCGCGGTTGCCCCGTCTTCGAAAACAATAGCCGTGCAACCCGTCGGTCGTCGCGGGTCCGTATAATGCCCCACTTTGACGCCAGGGACATCGGTGATGCTCCCGTTGCCTCCTTCCAGTTCGCTCTGCTGGTCGAGGGGCAAGGGCCGCAAGGGAAGCGCATGATTCATCCCCAAGGGTCCCATGATGGCAAGTCCGAACGTCCGACGGCTGATATTCGACATGGCGCGCCTGCGCAGTGAATCAGGAATTTCAGTTTTGGCTTCGCAGCCGGCGGATAATGTACGCTCGCCGTCCTAAGTATGCAACGTCCCAGCCAGGCTAGAGTACGTTCATCTCCGCGATGGGAGCAGAGATCATCATTTCAAAAATTCGTCAATGTATGCGTCGTCTTGTGCGTCGGCAAGGTCGGTGGTATCACCCAGGATATAGCGATACTGATATGGGCCGCGAAGAGAAACTATCCGGTTCATCCAGTTCGCCGGGTCAGTCCACATCACCGGCCTCGTCCCCATGGCCTTGGTAAGATCTTCAAGGTCCCAATGAAGCGCAAAACCGGGAATCACGGCATCAAACAAATCCATGTTCAGAGTGTTCTCGAGAGCGGCTCGCAAGCTGTAGGGGCTTCGATCCAGCCAGACCTTGCCGATTCGCGGATCGACCGCAGCCGCCAGCAAAAGCCAGACCCCTTTCACACCCCGGGCGCCACAATGGATGGAGGCCGGCTCGACGTCACTGCGCGCAGATAGAAGATCGACTCCACGTAAGATGTCATGCGCGCGCATCGCCGGCAAATTGAGCCCGATCTGGTTGGCCCTTGAATTGGTGATCCAATTCCCGACAAATGGCGCGTGCGAATCTTCTCCTGGAGAGTCGCGCGGTTCGAGTGTCAGAACCACGCGGCCTTTCTTTGCCATCCTTTTCGCCAAGGAATCCGTGGATGGCGCCTGGAAGTAGGGCCCGTTATCCGCCACCAGCAAGACCGCCGGCTTTTGACCAGAGGGGGAAGAAGGGATGTAGAGCCTTCCTTCAATTTCAACCTCGGGCTCACTCTCGAACCTGATGTGCTGCCGCTGAAATTCCGGAGTGTTCGACTCATCCAACACTTGCATTTCCGGGGAGGAGCCATCGGAGGGAATCTCGAGCCTACGCAATTCAGCTTCGAGTTCGGGGATTGTTCCCTGCCGTTTCTTGGCGTGAAAATCGTCAAGTATTAGTTGGTAGAGTCTGCGGCTCCCCGGAATATCCTCGACACGGCCCGTGGGTGTGGCCAGCAGTTCGAAATTCGTATGGAGATGTACTGGCTGTTCATGAAAATCACCTTGGCCGTCTTTGAGCCAGCGGATCATCCACTGATAGACAGCTTCTCGGCTTACCAAGGGAGTGCCGTGGGGGCCCGGTCCGACGAAGAAGGCCAGCTTGTCCTCAGCTCCGTAAATGCCGTACCAACGTCGAGCTTCCTCGTAAACCAACCGAGCGCCCGCGGGCGTAAAGTAGTCATCTTCGGTAGCTTGGATGAGCCAGGGGGTGGGCGCCGCTAATTCCACATAATCCGCCACATCGAGGCCCCGCGCCAGGAATTGGGGCAAGCTCATTTCGGTATCGGGGTCAGGGCCGGCAAACAATAAGTGATAGGAGTTGGGATAGCAGGCGGGAACGACCGCTTTAAGCCTTGGGTCCAGAGCGCCGATAAAGGTCGTCAATGCCCCACCCCCCGAGCAACCTGCGGCGCCGAGACGTGTGGGGTTCACGTCATTCCGGCTGACCAGATAGTCGATGCTTCGCTTCGCATCCCAAATGAAAAAGCGGGCCGCGCTTTCGCCAATCAGAATGCTCTGGGCTCCCGCCTGGATATGCTCGGGAACTGACCACCCCCCCAAGGGTCCCGAAAGTTGCGGATCATACGACTGTTCCCTTTCACCTTGACCTATCGGATCGGTCGCCAACACTACGAAGCCTTTCAAAGCCAGATTGGCTGCCGCTCTCTGTGGCTCGGGCTTTCCCTCCTGTGTGTGGCCTGACTGAAAAAGAATGGCGGGGTAACGGCCCGGCTGGTTGGGCCGGTAGAGATTGCCGGTAACATAGAAATTCGGCAAACTCTGGAAAAGCACTTTCTCGATGGTGTAGCCATCATCTTGGATCTGACCCGTGATCGTGGGATTCAGCGGCCCGTTATAGTCGGGCAGACCACCCAAGAGTTCCAAGAGCGCTTCGCGGACCTTTTGCTTCCGGCGCTCTGCTTCGGCAACCGTGTGGATCTTGTCAATCGCCCTCTGCCGCTCTTCGAGTTGCCGCTGCGCAATCTGGTTCATCCAACGGAGGAGGGGGTCTCGAATGGGCTCCTGAGCAAAAAGAGGGAGGGGAATGAGAATGGTTACACAGAGTAAAGCTGCCTTGGTCAGTTTCATCGCACGCATCCTCGCATTTGGAGTGGCCGCGGTGACAAGCCTCCCGGAAACTGTACCAGTGTAAATGAGAGTTTTCCCGGGCACGGAAGTATTCTACGACCGGCGATCATACACATGCCACAGACTGGCATGTGTTGGCCACACTATGAAAACTCTTGCTCGTTTTTCGGAACGGTCTTGCAGACCTTGTGCCAGACCAGCTTTGCTACTCAGCGACGCTCCCGCCTGGGAAACGTCAAAAGGGACGGCAATATGCTGTAAAATAAGAGGATAAAGTAAGCGTCCAATAAGTTTTGTCTGGTCATCTAGTCCTCCCCTAAAAGTCAAAGAGATTGGCACGCGGTATGCCATGCGATTACTGGCTATTGAGTAAGAGCGGACAGAAGTCGAATGACGATAGCTGGCCGAACGCAGGTAATTGCTAACTGCGTGCAGGAAAATAATCGCTCCGCGGGCTTGCGGTCCGTCTGCACGAATGGGCGTCAGCATAAATAGCATGGGCCTGAAGAGGTGAACGCGGTGGTCGCGACTTTCGGACTGCGCAGTCCTGACTACCATCCTATCTCCGCACATTTCAAGGCTCAATCGGATGGCGGAGACAACTACCAAGTCCGCTTAGGGTAAGCAGGCCAAGCAGTAGACGAACCCCGACTCTACGCTCCCAGTAGGCATTTCAAGCGGGCGACGTTCGCCCAGATAGTTTAGTTCCGCCTCGTGGCACGAACAAAAAGCGCACGGAGGTCGTAGTTTGAGGTGGTGTCGCTCCAAAAATCCCCTATGAAACGTGCGCTAACAGCAATGGCGCTAGGAATCTTGGGTTTGTGGGTTGGGCCCTCGCGGGCCACGGCGCAAACTTCATTCCGTTTCGTGGCTTGGGGTGGCAGCCGCGGCGTCAGCAGCGGCGTCGACACCGCCGTTCTTTCTAACGTATCGAACCCATGGCCCGATATGGGCCATCAACGAACTACTCGATATTCCGTCCTCCAGCCTCATTGCGGTGATCAACAAGCACCCCAGCATCAGCGCGAGCATCAGCGCGCATGAGCACGTCCTGGGCTACGCCCATATTGACTCGTCGCGCATCGCGGGCCAAACCTTCACTGACTCCGGTACGCAGGCCTGTCAGCGAGGAACGATTTCCAACGCTCGGCAAAGTATCTGGGCCGTGGGGAACGGTGCCTCTCCGCATGCTTTCCGAATCTGTGCGATTCGCAGGTCCGGGAGCCCGACCAAAAAGGCGCGAAGTTAAAGCTAATCCCATGCACGCCGCGCCGGCTCACACGGCAACCCCAACTCAGTTCGCCTGGGAAAGCCACTCCCCGCATCCTGTTCAGAGTCGTCCCCCCTTTACTTGCGATTTTTCAGATTAGTTCCTGCGCCCGGCCCTTGCAGTAGGATAGGCTTGGCAGAGTAGTGGGGCTCCCTTGCGGAGTTCCATAATGGAGGTGAGCGATGTTCTATAGAAGGGACTCGCGCAAGGCGGTGATTAGCCGGAACGCATGCGCCGCGAGCCGCGGCCGCCCGCGATTTCTCGTGATCTGCCTGTTTGCGACGGCTGCCGTATTTCCCAGCCTGCTTCCAGCTCAAACGCTCGCGCCACCTCCCGGGGTCAAGGTGGTTCAATTGACGCCCCAGCCGGGGTATTTTACCGAGCCATCTATCGCCATAAATCCGCGGACTCCCGCAGAAATTGTCGCCGCCTATCAGGACAACGCCCACGTAGCATTTTCCGCAGATGGCGGCACAAACTGGATGACGCCCTCCGGAATCGCTCCCGCAAACTACCGGGTCTCTGGCGACGTCTCAATCGCCTACGACCATCGGGGCCACGCCATCCTCTGCTACATGGCCTTCGACAAGCTGGGCACATTCAATTACTGGGCCCACGGCGCCACGCGGAGCGGGCTGTTCGTCCGCCGCTCGCTCGATGGCGGCCGCACCTGGGAGGCCGACCACATTCCTGTCATCCAACACGCCACCGAGCCTGGAATTCCGTTTGAAGACAAGCCCTACATTGCGGCAGACAATAGCGCAGGCCCCTACGCCGGTAACCTTTACGTGGGCTGGACTCGGTGGACTCTCGCGGACTCCCAAATCCTTTTCTCTCGCTCGACCGATGGCGGGGCGACCTGGTCCGCGCCGCTTGAAATCAGCGCCCACCGCGGCCTGCCGCGCGACGACAACGGCGCCGCCGAAGGTTTCTCCGGGGCGGTCGGCCCCCATGGGACTCTCTACGTCGTCTGGGCGCTTCGCGACCAAATCGTTTTTCGAACGTCTTCCGACGGCGGACAGACGTTCAGCGCGGAGCGAAATATTCTGGAGACGGCGCCAATCATGTTCCAAGTTCAAAACGTAGCCCGAGCTAACGGCTTCCCCGTAATTGCCCTGGACCCGGGAGCCGGCACGCGACCGGAACGCCTCTACGTGGCGTGGAGCGATTATCGCCACGGCGGCGTGGACGTGTTTTGTTCGACCTCCGTTGACCGAGGCCGCACCTGGAGCGACGCGGTGCGCGTTAATTCCGATCCCATCCACAACGGCGCGGATCACTTCTTCCACTGGCTGGCGGTGGACCCAAGCGATGGCTCTGCGAACGCCATCTTCTACGACCGGCGCGGCGATCCCTCGAATCGCGATTCCACCGTCGTACTCGCCCGTTCGACTGACGATGGCAAATCCTTCATCAACTACGCTTGGACCACCAAGGCATTCAATCCCGGAGGCATATTCATGGGCGACTACACGGGCATTGCAGCATTGGGCGGGAAGGTGTATGGCGTGTGGACGGAAAAGCCCCCGGGGCCGGCCGCCTCCCCTGGCCAACATCCTGGCACGGTCATCAAGGTCGGCGTGGCGGATTTCAGGTAGAAGCACCTCGCCGGGGTGCCTCTACACACCTTGGGATCCTTCTGCAGTCGTGGCTTGATGGACTTTTAGGGCTAGCACTTTTGGGCCATGGTGCTAGCACTCCTGAGCCATTGCGCGCCGGGGCCGCCGGTGCAAGACTCGGCGGGTCAGATATCAGAGACGATGCACCGAGGATGGTTCCCATGCCAAGCAAAACTCCGAAATCGGTAGTCATCCTGGCGGATGCCGCACAGCCCTGCCCGGTATGTGGTTCTTTGACTTTTAATCCTCTTTGTTCGGAATGCGTGGAAGTCGTACAGCAGAGCCTGCTCCTCGGCTCTTTCCACGAGGCAAGGTCGGCCCGGGTTTGTTGAGGGGCCCTCGTGTGACCATCCCCACCCCGCCAAGAGATTCGGCGGCTGCCAGCGGTCACAGTCCTGCTTCAAAGCGATAGGGGGCGCAAGGCCTCGCGCCTCCGATTTAGCCCTCACAAAATGAAACAGGAGGCGATCCGTAAATTGGCGGACTGCCACCCTTCCTGGTGTCCTGAATCAACAGCTTGATGAAC
>QHZN01000016.1 GCA_003225365.1 Acidobacteriota bacterium | reverse complement strand
CAAGTGGCGCGAGTTCTTGATTCCACTCGAATCCCTGTTGCCCGGCTGCGCGGAATTGGTGGTCGGCGGGCGCGAGGAGGCGAGCGTGCGGCACGGGCATCATTTTGAGCTCGCGTCGTCGCTCCGGGCCTCCCGCGGCGGGCATCCCGGCCGTGCGCCGGCTTCCATCCTTCTGAAGATCCTCAATCCTCAACGCCGGCTCATTGCCGTGGCTCGGCACGTCACGGGAGCGGTTTACCACCCAGACTTGGTGCTGGTTTAGCGCCACCCGGTAATTGTCCTCTCGTAATCTTTCGGGAATAGTAGCCACGGTCAATCGTCCCGCGTTCGCGGGACTGGCCGTGGGCTTTTGCGTCTGTGAGAACCCACAGTCAGGAAGTCGCTGACTGTGGCTACCCGTTCAGGTTGCGGTAGCCACGGTTGGCGCTCTTCCAACCGTGGGCTTTCCTCGCGTTTACGAACCCACGGTTAATTCAAAGACCGGTTTAACCGTGGCTGGCAGCTTGCCCGCGACAGCGGAACATTCAATTGACACCGCCGGCCGTTGACGCGTAATATGTTGCCATGCCATATATGGACGTAAAACCATCTGATCTCGAATGGAAAAAGGGCAGTGCCGAGCTACTGATCCTGTCGCTCGTGGAGGCTCGGCCTCGGCACGGTTATGAAATCTCGAAACTCATCGAGCAGCGCTCGGGCGGGGCGGTACATTTCCACGTGGCGTCGCTCTACCCCCTGCTCTATCGCTTGGAAAAGCGCGGATGGCTTCAAGGCCGATGGGTGGAAAAGAGCGGGCAGCGGCGGCGCCGCTATTACCGCCTGACGCCCCAGGGTCGAAAAATCCTCGCCTCGCAGCGTCGAGGCTGGCAAACATTTGTGGAGGCCATCAACCGCATCACGGAGGTTGAACATGCCTGAATAAGGCAGTGGCGAGTGGTAAGGGGCAAGTGGCGAGGGAAAAGGCTCAAGCGTTGCGGAGGAGGCAACTATGAATGACTGGCGCCAACGAATACTCAAACGGCTGGCGAGTTTGAAACTGCCTCCGACGCGCGAGGCGGAGATTGTTGAAGAAGTGGCGCAGCACTTGGAGGACCGCTACCAGGAGCTTGTGGTCAGTGGGGCGACAGAAGAGGAAGCCCGTCGCGTGGCGCTCGAAGAGCTGAGCGACGAGAATTTATTGGCGGACGGCCTGCGGCCCGTGGAGAAGGAAGTACCGCAAGAGCCCCTTGTTCCGGGCGAGGGTGAGGGAAACAACTTTTTGGCGAGCCTCTGGCAGGACGTTCGTTACGGAATCCGGATGCTGCGGAAGAGTCCGGGCTTCACTGCTGCCGCCGTTATTGTAATGGCGCTCGGCATCGGCGCGAACACGGCGATCTTCAGCGTGATTGATGGCGTACTTCTGAAGGCGCTGCCGTACCCCCATCCGGAGCGGCTCGTCGTACTTGGCAGTCGCGCACCCAAGGAGCACCAAAATGATCTGGAACTTGTACTTCCAAGCGAGTTTCTCGAATGGCGGAACCGCGCTCGATCCTTTGAATCCCTTGTCCTTACGCAGGCCATACCCGTCAATTCGCAAGGACAAGACGGGGCCGAGCAAATCTCTGGCCTGTGGACTACGTCCGGACTATTCCAGGTCTTCGGCTCGCCAGCCTTAGGTCGAGCGTTCACTGATCAGGAAACACGCGTTGGCGAGAACAACGTCGCTATTCTGAGTCATGGATACTGGCAGAGCCGTTTCGGAGCGGACCCTAACGTCCTAGGCCAGACCATCAATCTCAACGGCCAGCCTACCGTCTTAATTGGCGTCATGCCGACCGGCTTCCGGGTCGCGACACTGGAAACGGACGTGTACCTTCCGATGCCACTCGACCCTGCCAAACCTGAAGCAGTCGGGTCGCGCAGCTTTCGGTGTTTCGGCCGGCTGCGCCCGGGGGTGACCGTCTCTTCGGCGCAGGCAGAGATGACAGTGATTGAAGACCAGCTCGCTCACCTGTATCCCTCCTTCCTTGAGGGATGGGGCGTCACGGTGCACGATCTCCACGACTACTTGGCGCAGCAGAGCCGGCCGGCGCTGCTCACACTACTCGCCGTTGTAGCCTTCGTATTGCTGATTGCTTGCGCCAACTTGGCCAGCCTGCTGCTGACGCGAGGTATTGGGCGCCGGAGCGAATTGGCTGTGCGCGCTTCGCTGGGGGCGGGGCGGCTGCGACTGGTTCAGCTGATGGTCGTCGAGAGCGTGCTGCTGTCGGCTGCCGGCGGGGCAGGGGGCCTGGTTCTTGGGCTGTGGGCAAGCCGGCTGCTACTCGTCCTGGCGAAACATGCAGTCTCGCTTGGACAGCTCGAGCAGATTTATCTGGACGTTCATGTTCTAGCCTTCACGATGTCGCTCTCTTTGCTGTCGGCGATCCTGTTCGGCCTGACGCCCGCCTGGCAAGCCTCGCGGTTTGACCCACTGGGAGCCCTCAAAGAGCAGGGCCGTGGGGGGAGCGACCATCGTGGCCAGCGGCGCCTGCGCGCCGCACTCGTCGTCGGCGAAGTGGCGCTTTCTGTGGTGCTGCTGGCGGGTGCCGGCCTGCTGCTACGCACTTTCTCTCGCCTGCTGCGCGTGAACTTGGGCTTCGAACCCGAACATGTCCTGACGGCGCGCATGTTAGTCACCGGCGACCGGGCACAGCGCTCGAATCTCGTCGAGCACATCCTGGATCGGGTCGAAGTCTTGCCGGGTGTGCGCGCAGCCGGCACCGTTCAATTCCTCCCGCTCGGAGGGTGGGCCAATAGAGGTCCCTTCCATTTTGTCGGTGAGCCTGACCCCGCCCCTGCCGAAAACCTCCAAACCGACGTGGCTGTTGTGAGCCGCGGTTACTTCGCCTCCATGGGTATCCCGTTGTTGCAAGGCCGCGCGTTCACCAAACAGGACACGTTCGACAGCCCGCGGGTAGCGGTTGTCAGCAAGTCATTCGTAAAAAAGTATTTGCCCCACGACGATCCGCTCGGCCATCGCATTATCGGTGACTGGTCCAATCCGGCTCCCACCGGAATCGTGGGCGTGGTAGGCGACATCCGGCAGGACGGGCTCACAACCGAGCCTCGGCCCACCGTGTACCTGGCGCAAGTCCAGTCGCCAGGTTACATCACTTATGTAGTCGTTCGCGCCGCGGGTCAGCCGGAGCAACTCGTGGCTGCAATCCGTCATGCGGTCCACGAGGTGGACAACAATCAACCTGTAACCGCTATTGAGGGCATGGAACAGTACGTCTCGGCAGAGCTGGCGCGGCCAAGACTCTACATGACACTGCTCGGCGCCTTCGCCTCGCTCGCGCTCGTGCTCGCCGGGATTGGGCTATACGGCCTAATGGCCTACACGGTAACCCAGCGCACGCACGAAATCGGCATCCGCATAGCCCTGGGAGCTCCGCCCAGGGCTGTCCTTCGCTCCATGCTGGGTCAGGGAGCCATACTGACCATGGCGGGACTGGCCATTGGCGTTCCGTTTGCGATTGCTTTGGCCCGCTTCATTTCAGGCTGGCTCTATGGCGTAACTCCGGACGACCCGCTGACCTATATGGGGGTCGCTGCACTGCTGAGCGGCGTGGCGCTGGTCGCCACCTTTTTGCCGGCGCGGCGGGCGACGAAAATCGATCCGATGCTAGCGCTGAGATGTGAGTAAACCAAGGCGCTTGCTTCGGGGCGTCAGAGCCCGCCGTTACTTGCGCTGCCAAACCTGGTCGCCATCCTCAAAAGTCTCGACCACCCGATAGTCGCGTCGTAACAGATCCCGCAGCGGGCCCAGATGGTCGCCTGAGCGCTTCGCCGTGTCCGGCAAATCGAGCCAGGGTGACCAGACAATGTAGCGCACCTGGAGCGCCTCCAGGCTCGCCAGCGTGCGGCTGACTTGTTCCGGGCGCGTATAGTCCGCAGGAGTCAGAAAGGGCACTTCGGATGGGTTTCTCAAACCAAGCGGAAAGTAGAGGTCCGTGTCGCCGGCTTCGAACAAGTACTCGCCCGGGTGCGTATGCTGGGCGAGCCATTTGAACTTCGCGTATTGAATGGAATCGCGTAGCGCGATGCGGCCGGCGGGCGTTCGGAGTTCTCCGTGCCAGTCGAATTGCGTGATCGCTGGGGAAGCCACCGCCGTCCCAAGCGCCGCCATCCACAGCGCGCCGCGAACGAGTCTACCTGCTTGCCCCTCCGCGCCCAGCAGGTAGACGAAGAGGATGAGCGCGGGCAGCGAGGCCGAGGCAATCTTGAACCAGTTCGGCGCCGACGCGATGGCAGCGAACCATGCAAGGCCGGTGAAACTCACAAGCATCAGGCGGTCCCAAGCCTCCTTGGGACGGCTCCGGGCGCTCTGCCGGTAGCGGACGAAGAAGAGCACGTAAACGAGCGGCGTGAGCAAATGGATGAAGAACCAGATGGCGAGCGCGGGTATTTCGACGGGCCAGGAAAATTCCGGGACGTCCGCCATGTATACGCCGAGGTTGTTGCGACTGAAATAGGAATACCAGCGAAGAGGGAACAGGATCGTGTCCTCGACGAACGGCTTCCACCCGGCCTGTAACACCGGCACAGCGATTAAGGACAGGGAGGCGGCCAGGTACGCCACGATGAGGCTTGCTTCGCGGCGAAGCAGCCAATCTCCGGCGAGCTTCTTGTGGCGCCATTCCCAAATCAAGAACGCAGCGAAGCTTGCGGCCACCAAGGCGCCGCGCGTCTGCGTGCAGACCGTTGCGAATCCCGTGAGCGCGCCCGCAACGATCAGGCGCTTCACGGTCCGCTCCTTGATGATGGTCGCCAGAGCCGCGAAGGTGAACACCAGGCTGAACCAATGGTGCGTGGCGTCAAGGCAATGCGCGAAGGCGAAGGTGAGGAAAAGCGTCGCCGGCAGGAAGGCTGTCGCGCCGCTGAGCACACGCCGCGAAACGGAGACGCCAGCCCAGGCCAGAGCCGTGCCCATGACGACCAAGACCGCCGCCGGAATCCAGGCGCGCTCGCCGAAGATCACAAACCTCCGAAGGTAAAACCATTCTGTGCCGGGCCAGGTCAACTGGAAGAAATCGCGGTAGAGGACTTCACCCCGCACCATGCGCGACGCGTTCAGCAAATAAACCGGAGCGTTGTCCCCTTGATAGATTGGGACGAATGGAAGGATAAATGTTAAAGGGTAAACGAAGACGAGTACCGCCAGCAGGTACAGGAATATATGACGCCGAGGAATAAGGAGGGGAGTGTGATCCGGCGCTTGAGTCATGGCGATATCCGGCAGTCTCTTTGATTGTCCATCGGAGTTTCAGTTCGCCCGCCCGAGTAATTCCAGGATCGCCCGGGCACCGTCGAGCGCGGCGCGCGGCCGGGCGTGCGTCAAAGCGTTTCTCCGCAGGCGCGCGAGCTCGCCGGCATCGGCGAGGAGGCGCGAGACCGCCGGGGCGATCTCGCCCGCGTTCCGAAGCCAAAGCCCCACGCCTTGTTTTTCAATCCAATCGCAGGCGCGCCGCTCGTTGCCCGGAAGGGGATCGAAAGCAAGCAGCGGCAGGCCGGAGGCGAGCGCCTCGACGACAGTTCCCGCGCCCGGCTTCGACAGGGCGAGGTCCGCGGCGGCCATCCACTCATGCATGTTGTCCACCCAACCGAGCACGCGCCAGCCAGGCTGGTCCTCGGCGAGGCGCCGCATTTTCTCTTCCAAGTCGAGGTTCCGGCCGGTGATAAATACGACTTGTGCGGGCCGCTCCAGTCGCCGCAGGCCTCGGATGATCGCTCGCGGCCGCCCCGCCCCCGTGCCGCCAAAAAGCACGAGCAGTAGCTGGGCGCCAGGCTCGAAGCCAAGCTTGCGGCGAGTCTGGGCCCGATCCGCAAGCGTGGCGAAGGCCGGGTCCACGGGCTGCCCGGTCGGTTGTATTCTATCGCGGCTGACGCCGGCCGCTTCGAGTTCACGCGCCGTCTCCTCCGCCGCCACAAGGTAAAGGCCCACTTCGGGCTGCGACCACGGGCGATCGGCGTCGAGTCCGCTGGGAATCCCCACCAGCTCGAACCGCGCGCCCAGTTCCCGCTTCATCAAAGCCGCGAGTTCGCAAGTGCCCACTTCGGTTGCGACGACGACCGCGGGGTCGAGGGCCGCGATGTAGCGGGCCAGCGACCTGGCGGCGCGGCGATAGAGCCAGCGCGGCCCGGTCGAATCGTGAGTGTGCTGTGCGTGCTCGATCCAACCCCAAAGCCCCGGCCAGAGCGTCAACGGAATCCGATAGGCGTCGTAGTAGAGGCGGAACCATCGAGCCGAATGTTCGAGCGCGTCGGCGAGGTCAATCGTGAGCTCCGGGTCGGCGTCGAGGAGCGCTTGGCGGAGAGCCTTCGCCACGCGCTCGTGCGACGCGCCGTGCCGCACTGTGAGAATGAGAACCCTTTTCCGCACGGAGGTATCCGGCCGGCCGGTTTCCTCGAACACGAGGCCGGCCGTGGCGCCTCATTGTATCGGAACGCGGCTGGAAACGGGGGCGAGAGCCAACAAGTCTGGGTTTCTTTCCCAGGCCTCATCTCCGTCCATAATGGTTTTTATGATCCGATGATGTACGCGGAGGCCGGCTTGCAACGGCGCCAGGTGGTCGCCGCGAATTTCATTAAAGGCGGGAGAATCAGGCATCGCCGTCCACGTGCGGGAACGGTCATGGAACTTTTCTTGCTCGGAGCTGGAATGGGCGTAGTCGGCGGGCTCCTGCCCAGCCCTCTGCATTTCCTCGCCCTAGCTCAAGTGGGCCTGGGCCGATGGCGTCGCGCGGTCTTCATCCTCTGCGGGCCGCCGCTGTTGGTGGACGGGGCGCTTCTGCTCGTGACCTTTTTTTTCTACGACTTTATCCTTCAACGGATCGCGCACGATCCCCAAGGGATCGCCCACAATGTGTCGTATGCGGGTGGGGCGGTAACAATCCTTTTTGGGATTTATTCCCTCATCCAATCGCGGCGGAAAAAGCGGGAAGAGCTGGCGCGTTCCGTCGAACTCACCTATGGCGGCGTTTCCGTCGCGATGCTGGCAGAGGTCGCGGCGCCGGGAACCTGGGTCTATTGGCTGACCATCGCGGGTCCAATCCTGGCCGAGGGCCGCGCGCGCGGCTACGGTCACGTCGTGCCCTTCTTCGCGGCAGGCTTGTTTTGTTATTACGGAGCTGCGCTCGCTTCCGTCTGGGTGATGGCCTGGGGAACGGGTCTCCACCGAGAATTCAAGAGCCGCTTATTCATGATCGCGAATGTCCTCCTGGTCCTTTGGGGCATCTTTTACATTCTTCGAGCTTATTTCGCCCATTAATGTGGGGTCTTGTAAGTTCGTTGATTAATTCAGGAATGTTTGAGGGGGATTTCCCTGCGCCTCGAGGGCCAGGGCATCGGGGTTGGGGGCCATCCTACCGGCTACGGGGCGCATCTCGGTTATAGTGAAAAGGGAGGGGAGAGAACAGCCTTGAGGAAGAAATCTTCCGCCACGCGCCTCTGGTGGTTGGCCGCGAGTGTCCTCGCCGTCGCCTCTTCCGCATTTGCCCAATCCGTAATTCCCGCCGACCCCGTCAGCGTAGAAAGTGTGAGGTTCGCAGAAGTTTATGGAATCCTCGAAGCGAATTATGTGGACGCAATTGATCCGGACCGCGCGATTCTAGAGGGCGGGGTTCGCGGAATGCTCTCGACGCTTGACCCGTTTTCGTCTTTTTTCAACCCCGACCAGTTCGAGCTGCTCAAGCAGCAGGAACAGGGGAAGGCGCTGGGCTTCGGCTCCATCCTGTACGTGCAACCTGGAAAAGTCACCATCCTCGAGACTCGAGAGAACTCGCCGTCCGCGCGTGCGGGGCTGGGTCCGGGGGACGAGATTGTGGAAGTCAATGGAACACGCCTCGACCGCCTGGATTTTCAATCCCTGGTCGAGCTTCTCGAAAAATCGCGCTCCCAACCCGTATCGCTGGCGGTGCTTCATCCCGGGAAAATCGTTCCGGTGGAATTCAAGCTTGATCCCGCCGAGGTGGCGCTCCCAACCGTTGACAAATCGTTTATGGCCGCGCCGGGTATCGCGTACGTGCATCTGGCAGGCTTCGAGGAGAAGACCCCCGCCGAGATTGCCGCAGCCCTCGACCGCCTAGACGCTCAAAAGCTTCAGGGACTGATTCTCGATTTACGGGACAACCCCGGCGGAATGGTCAACTCCGCCGTCGAGACCGCAAGCTTGTTTCTAAACCCCGACACCCCTATCTTGACGGTCAGGGGCCGGGTCGTGCCCGAGAAGACCTACCGCACCGCCCCTGCGGCCGAGCGCTTCGACGTTCCGCTTTTGCTCATGGTGAACGGGAACACCGCGAGCGCGGCGGAAATTCTGGTGGCCGCGCTCGAAGAGAACGACCGCGCGCTTGTGGTGGGCGAGCCGACGTACGGGAAGGGTGTGGTCGAAAACGTCATCCCGATCGGCGAGAAATGCGGTCTCGCGCTCATCACGGCGCAATACCTCACCTCCAGGGGGCGCTCCATCCAACGGGCGCTTCCGGGGACGGAATTGGCACAGGCCGTGGTGGGCGGAGAGAATTCGGCCGCCGCGAAAGGGGCTGGTCCTGAGGCGCGCACCGCCGCCGGCCGGCCGCTTTCTTTCGGGGGCGGCATCGTTCCCGATGTCGAAATCCCTTCGCCGCCTCTCGACCCGTGGCTGGTTTTCCTGAACGGCCGGGGATTCTTCACGGACTTCGCATCGGAATATTTGACGCGGCACGGGCGGCCGGATCAATCCTTCGAGCCGGACGTGGCGGTGCTCGGGGAATTCAAAGATTTTCTTCACCACCAGGGCATTCGGACGCCGGACGAGTACTGGTTTCCCGACCAGGCTCGACTGAGAGTGCGGATCAGAACGGAAGTTATCAATCTGGTCTTCGGTCTGGCGGCGGGCGACGAAATCGAGACTCGCGCCGACCCCGAAGTTCAGAAAGCCATCCCTCTCTTTCCTGAACTCTCCAAATCGCTTCGCGCGCCCCAGGAAAAACCCGGTGCCAACCACCTTCGCGCGGTGAGCAAGGAAAAGCAGTGAATGGGCGACGCCCCATTAGACTCATGCGCAAGCGTGTGCTTGACACAGGCCTGTAAGAGTGAGGATCTGCGCTTGGCGATCGATGCAGGCAATGACGATCAGGGCAAGCAAGAGGTTGAGGGCCACCTTCTACGAGGTTGCTGAAAAAGGGTCTGCGTCATGTCATTCTGAGCGAAGCGAAGAATCTAAGCTCTTTCTCTTCGGCCTGAAAAGCAGATTCCTCGCGGAGTCTACCCTGAGCGCGCAACGAAAGGGATTCTTCTCCCGCGACTGCGGGATTAGAATGACAAGCGAAGAGCCTGCCCTCCCTTCGACTCCGCTCAGGGACAGTGAGCGAAGTCGAACTGTGAGCGAAGCGAATGGGGCGCAGCATGGCTGAATCGACCTTTTCAGCAACTCGCGATGCGAGCAGCGTCCGCATCGGCTGTAAAGTGCGGCAGAAGGGATTGAGGACTAGGCCGAGGTTTTCGAGTGTAATTGTGCCAAGGAGCGGCTCATCACCCCGTTCGCCGAGAATGACCGGGGTATGACCTTCTCCCTGGGGAATGGTAATGTGGCATTCGGACACTTGGCGCTCGGTCAAGGCGCCGTCGGCGAGCGAAAAACGCACAGCGCGCTTCGCCACGAGCCCGATGGAGCGCCAGGTATCATTCGGAAGCAAGGTATAGGTTGCACCGCTGTCAAGCAGGAACCGCAGGCTCTCCTGCTTCCCTGTGATGCCGGTGACCGCTCCTTCCACAAACAATATGCCCATTGCGTCATGTCCATTATCGGACCCGATGGATCATTTAGTGCGAAATTCCCAGCGCTGGGCCGTTACACGCACGTGCACGTATTCGATCATTCTTCGTGCAGCGACACAGGGACACGCGTTGTCTCTCGGTCGCATCTATGCAACTACTTGGCGGCCTTAATCTCGAGACCGCTGAAGTAGCCCTCGGTGCCCGGACCGATCCAGAGGGCCACGCCGCCCGAGGCATCACCGAGTTTGAGATCATTCACAATCAGACAGGGCTGGCTGGCACCGTGCACATATAGGCGTGCCTTCGTGCCTTCGACCATGATGCGGTAGCGCGTCCAAACGCCCGGCTCCAGGTCCACGTAACTCTCGTACTTCTCCGGCGACTGCTGGCGGGCCTCCGCGAAGCCGAATTTCGGGTGCGAGCCGTACTGCGTGGAATGATTGCGGCGGATTTGATCGTCCGCCCGGCCGTTGGTGGGGCGCAGGTAGATGTACTCGTACTGGTCGCCCTGAAGACGGAAGGCGATTCCAATGAAGCCGCGCGCGCCTTCGCCGGCGCCCGCGGCGGGACGCCCCGCCAGTTCCACCTCGATCGCGCCGTTGTGAAATGTGGACCCTTTCACGATCGCGTATGCCTCACCATCGGCAACCTGGCCATCTTCGGTAATCTTTACGGCGTGTTTGCCGAGGTACTCGACGGACTCCAGTTTTACCTTATGCGGAATCACCTGGTCAACGGTTTGGGCGGACGCCAGTGACGCGAGAGTGAGTTGGACCCAGAAGGCTGGATTGAGCACTAACATCGTCAGTGACTTTTTCATGACCTTTCCTTAATTGCCGGAATTTCCGATTTAGGCCTCTCTCTTCGCGCGAGAGCGTATGCCCACCGTCCTGTCGTGTCAAAAACAGCTCGCCCTGGCCCAGCCGCTCGCGGTAACTTCGATGAATTTCAGCCAACTTGTCGTGAGCCACCAGTTGCCTTGCAGGGACAAGCCCACACTCGAGGGAACGAAGTCGCCGGGTCGCGGGAAATCAGGCAAGCTTGGCCGCCAGCGCCTTCACGATTTCAAGCGTGGCGTCAATTTCGGCTTCACTGTTATAGATCATGCAGGACTGGCGGACGCCGAGCGCGTCGCCCACGGATCGGACGCGGAGCTGTCCTCGCAACCAAAGCTCATCCTGAAGTTTCTGCGCCGGCACCCCTTCGATTCTGTGCACCACGATCGCTCCGGCAAGCTCCGGGTGCACCGGAGAACTGATCCTGGCGGAGGGGATTTGCTGCAAGCCGTTGCGCAGGCGATCGGCCAGCGAGCGGATCCGCGCGCGCACTTTTTCGGGCCCAATGCGGTAATGGAAGTCAATTGCGGCGTCCAGGCCTGCGAGCAGCGACATATTCCCCGTCCCATACTGCATGAACCGGTACATCCCGTCCTTGTGGTTGTCCCATTCGGAGCTATCGAGGGTGGTCCAGAACTGGTCCTGGCGCTCGCGCGGGATGTAAAGCATGCCGTTACCGGGCGGCGCGAGCAACCATTTGTGGGGGCTCGCGAAATAAGCGTCGCACCCAATATCCTTCATATCCACTTCGACCTGGCCGACGCCGTGCGCGCCGTCAACTACCGCGAGGCACTTGTGGTCGTGCGCCAGCGCGGAAAGGCGCTTGACCGGCATGACGACCGCCGTCGGGGAAATGATGTGGGGGAAGGAGAGCACGCGCGTCCGGGGCGTGATGGCTTGGGCGTACAGGCGGACCAGCTCGTCGGGATCGTTCGCCGGCACGGGCATCTGGATCTGTTTCCAGACAACCCCGTCGCGTTTGGCCCGCAATTGCCAGCCGCACACGCCTCCCGGATGCTCTTGGTTGGTGGTGATGACTTCATCGCCCGATTTCAGGTCGAGCCCATGGGAGAGGAAGTTCATCCCCATCGTGGCGTTCTGGATGAGCCCAATTTCCATGGCGTCCGCGTTGACCAGCTTGGCGAGCTTTTGCCGCAGCGGCACTTCGGGCGAGTAGCCGCTGATCCAATTCGGCATGAAAGGGCTCCAGTCCCAGCGCGTGAGGGTGGCCTGAAGCGTTCGCATGTCCTCGATCACGCGCTCGAGCACGGGCCGCGGCGTCGCGCCGATCGTGCCGGTGTTGAAGTAAGCTTCGCCGGGCTTGAGATAGAACTGTTCGCGCAACCGATCCCAAAACTGGGGGTCGGAATCATCCGGCCAAGGTGGGGGGCCTGGGGCGAAAGGCACTGCGGGTTGGGCTTTGGCACCGGCGCCTGCCGCTACGAGCGGCGCCACGGCAAAGTTACGAAAGAAACGGCGGCGTGTGGGCATGACGAAACCTCGCAACGAAATTCGCCGGGGCTCTCACGGGCATCGGAGATGGCCGCGCGATCACCATCGGGGCTTGAAGATAGTTAGGATACTGCCACGGCCTCGATTTCGACCAGCATCTCCGGGTCCACGAAGCCCTTGACCTCCACCATGCTGGTTGCAGGATGCACCTCGCCGAAGAGCTCGGCGTGAGCGCGGCCCACCTCCTCCCAGCGGCTGATGTCCCGGACGTAAATGCGCGTGCGGACGACATTCTCCAGGTTCAGCCCCAGGCGCAGCAAGGCGCTTTCGATGTTCCGAATGGTTTGGACGGTCTGGGCGTAAGCGTCACCCACGGCCACGATCTTACCCGAAGGGTCAGTCGCCGTGGTCCCGGAGACGTACACTGTCTCGCCCACCTGGACGGCGCGGGCGTAGCCTACCTTCGGCTCCCAGGGCGTCCCGGAAAAAATCTTCGTTCGTTTGACTTTCATCGTCGGTTCCCCCAGGGCGCACGCTTTCGCCCAAAGACCTCAGCGCGGTTTTTTGGATGGCAGCTTTTCAAAATACCGGCGATGGGCGCGCTCCGCCATGGCCAGCCGGCGTCGGCGGCGCTCTTCCGCCTCCCGGTACCGTCGTTTTTCTTCACGCGTCCGCGGAATCACCGGCGGGACAGGCTTCGGGTGCCCAGCCTCGTCGAGCGCCACGTAAGTGACGAAGGCGGAGCTGGTCTGCAACCTTTCGCCCGTCAAGTAGTTTTCGCGGAAAACTCTTACTTCCACCTCAATCGAGGTGTGAAAAGCCCGGGTGACGTGCGACCGCAAAATGATGAATTGTCCGACGCGAATGGGGTGGACAAAATCGAGGTAGTCTACCGAAGCGGTCACCAGGATGCTGCGCGAATGGCGGTGCGCCGCTACGGCCCCGGCCATGTCAATTAAGTGCATCACCCGCCCGCCGAGGACATTGCCGAGGGGGTTGGCGTCGTTTGGCAGGGCGACTTCAATCATCTCGACCTCGGATTCGGCGACCGGCTTGCCTTTCAGTTTTGCCATGTTTCGGGGTTCTCACCTTCCGGGGCGGAAATCTTGACCACATGGAGGCCGGCGATCAGTAATTTTGCGTTTGCGAAACGGCCTGCCTATACTATTCGACCGGCAGACCCATTGCAACCCGCTCGAAAAGGTCGTAGAGGTTCAATTTGAGTTTCTGTAGCGGCGGTCTATGACCGCCGGTGCTGATTCCGCGGCATCTTCGGCGCTCATAGAGCGTCGCTACGGCAAACTGACCCACTACCGAAAAGCTGCATAGCTTATTGCGGCGGTCCGTTTCGATTCAATTTCTGCTTTCAACCCCCAGGTGGGCGCATGCTGAACTGGATTGGCGTCCTGATTGCAGGAATACTGAACGGCAGCTTCGCTGTTCCACTCAAGACGGCACGCGTCTGGAAGTTCCACCAGATCTGGATGGTCCATTCGCTCCTGGCCATGGCCGTTTGGCCTTGGGCGCTGGTCGTCATCCTGGTCCCCCATTGGAGAGGAATCATCAGCGCGGTTCCGCTCCGGGGGTGGCTGGGGTTGATAGGGTGGGGCATTTTGTTCGCGGTCGGGTCGCTGCTATATGGCGCGGCGGTGGACCTACTGGGGATTGCTCTGGGGTTCGCAATCCAACTCGGACTTTCGATCGTTTTAGGCGCGATAATCCCGCTCATTTGGACGCGAGCCATTTCTCTCGCTGACCAACGGGACGCTTTCTTTCTAGGCGGACTGGCCGTGATGGTTGTCGGGGTGATCGTGTGCGCCCAGTCGGGGCGGGCCAAGGGCGAGGGAGCCGGCCCGAGCGACGCGCGCTTTCGCAAGGGCTTGGTCATCGCTCTTGTTGGAGGCATTCTCGCTCCCACGCTCAATTTCGGAATTCAATATGGTACCTATCTTCTGAAGCCCGTATTGGGACCCGGAACTGGCGGGTTCTCTGTTCAAACTTACCTTGCCTGGGCGGTTTTTCTCTCGGCTGCGGCGCTCGTTCAGGCCGGTTTTTGTCTCTACCGCATGATTCATCGAAGGACGCTCGGAGTCTATCGCCAGCCCGGGTCGGCGCTCGATGCCGTGCAGGTCGTTGTGATGAGCATGCTTTGGATATCGAGTATCTTTATCTACGGTCGAAGCTCTTCGATGCTGGGCCGAATCGGATACAGCATTGGCTGGCCGGTGTTTATCGCTCTGATTATTCTAACTTCCAACGCTTGGGGCCTGGTTCTTGGCGAGTGGCGGGGGGCTCCCCGAGCGGTCGTCCGGAAGATGCTTGTCGGAAGCGCGGTATTAGCCGCGGCGGCTTTCCTGATCGGCCAAGGAGGGCGCTGAAGCTCTGAGCGCCTCTCGGCCTCTCCTCGGACCGTCGGGGCGCTTGCCCGTTTCAAGCCGTGCCTGTCGGGATATAATCGCAGCCTGATGAATGCCTCACGTCTGGCGACGTTGGAGCGGGGCGTATGGCCCCGAGAGAAGCAGAAGGCGGCGCTCGCCTCCGTGCTTGCGGCGCTGTTGCTGGTCACACTCAAGCTCGTCGTGGGCGTCGCCACGCGCAGCCTGGGAATTCTTTCCGAGGCGGCCCACTCCGGCCTGGACCTGGTGGCGGCTACGGTTACGCTGGTTTCAGTCCGCGTCGCGGACAAGCCGGCCGATCCATCTCACCCCTTTGGTCACGGGAAAGTCGAACACCTTTCGGGCTTCATCGAGGCGGCGCTATTGATGTTGACTTGCGCCTGGATTGTCGTCGAGGCGGGGCGCCGGCTTTTCTTCCTGGAAGTTCACGTCGAGCCCTCGCTCTGGGCGTTCGGGGTGATGTTTATCTCGCTCACCCTCGACACGTTTCGGTCGCGGGCGCTGTTTCGGGTGGCGCGGAAATACAACAGTCAGGCGCTGGAGGCCGACGCCCTGCATTTCTTGACGGATGTGTACAGCTCGAGCGTGGTTATTCTGGGGCTGGTTTTCGTGACCATCGCGGAGCAGCGGAAGATCCCCTGGCTGCTCGACGCCGACCCGCTAGCTGCGCTGGTGGTTGCCGGGATTATCGTTTATATCAGCCTGCGGCTCGGCAAGCGGACCGTGGACGCGCTGGTGGATGCGGCTCCGGAAGGGACCACACTGCGGATCGAGGAGGCCGCGCGTTCTGTTCCTGGAGTCTTGCGCCCCGAGCGTGTCCGCGTGCGACAGAGCGGCGGGCGGGTGTTCGCCGACTTGCACCTGATTCTCCAGAGCAATACTTCCCTCGAGCACGCGCAAGCTGTGATGAACGTGGTCGAAGCCAATGTCCACAAAGACTTTCCCACCGCGGACGTGGTGATCCACGCCTCGCCTCAGACCCCGGACTCGCGGGACTTGGTGGAGAGGGTGCGCGCGGTCGCCCATCGTTCAAACTTCCAGGTCCACGACGTCCGGGCGCTCGAGTTCAAGGGCAAGATCAACGTCAGCATGGACCTGGAACTCGATCCCGCGCTGACGCTCAAGGCGGCTCACGACGAGGCTTCACGCTTGGAGGGCCAAATCAAGGCCGAGGTCCCGGAGGTCTCGGAAGTCAATATCCACGTCGAGCCGCGCCCGACCCAGTTGGAATCCGGAGACGAGGCCCAGTCCGCGCAGACGGCCATGGAACGGGAGTTGCTCGGGATCGCCCGCGAGACGCCCGGGCTGGTGGATTGCCACGCCGTGGAGGTTCACCAGGTCGGCACCAGCGTGGTGGTAAGCTTGCACGCAACGCTCGATCCCGATCTCCTGCTCACCCGCGTCCATGACATCACGGAAGACTTGGAGCTGAGATTTCGCAGGAGTTTTCCGCAAATCTCCAAAGTCAACATTCATGCTGAGCCCGGCGACCCTGGATAGCTCCGGGCTTGGCGGCCGAAGCACGGCGCCCCTCTTAATGAGAAATCAGCGGCTTGGCGCCACCGCGCGTAGCAGGTTCTCCATACAACGAGAACTGAGGATTAGATGGCGCCCACACAACGCGACCATCGGGAGTTTGCCGCTTGTCGTCGCGCCGCTTCCGGTTTGCGACAAGAAACAACCAACGCGGGGGCTCGACCGAGCTTGATGATGGTTTTTACTTCTTCAGTTCAATAACCAGAGCGCGACTTTCCGTTGTTCCTACGTTTTCCGAACTGTGCGTCACAGCGTCTGACCAAACGGCCTGACCAGCCTTGAGTTCACGCTCTTCCGTCTTGCCATCCGGTAAAGTGAACTTCGCTTTGCTGGAAGTTAGGGCGTAGACGATATTGGCCGGATGCGAATGCATTTCCAGCTTTTCGCCGGGTTTTTCCACACAACGCACCACCCGCACTTGATCGTTTTCGAGGAGCACCTTGCAGCTCTTCGGAGCAACTTTAACCACATCCTGAGCCTTGACGATCAGCGATGCAAGACCCAGCAGCGCAACAAATGCAAGGCCTGCGGTCAGCAGTCTTAGTTTTTTCATGGTGACCTCCTGTTAGCTGAGATTGCGGCTGTACCGTCCGCACAAATGTCTCTGTTGCTAAAAACCAGCCTATCGTACACCTATTCCGCGCTCCGAGGTCATCCGACGTTACCAGCTCGACCCCTTAACCAGAATTTCCGTTTTGAGTTTTCGCCCGACCGGTAATATACACCCGAGCGCCTGAAGAGGTTATGGCTTAGGGTTGGTCGCCGGCGGTCTCGTCGCTGGGGATTTGGTCGGCGCTGCGGTCTTCGCGGGTGGAGTGGTTTTGGTGCTGCCTGTGGCGGGCGCGTCCACTGGGTATGCGGCGTCGTACCGCTTGACAAGCTCTTCCGTCAAATCCACCTGCGGCGCCGCGTAATAAATGGGCATCTGCGGCCCGCCTTCGATGACTAACGCGAAGCCATTCTGTTGCGCGTAATCTTTAACGATGCGATCCATCTTTAGCCCGATGCGGCGGACGGCGTCCTGCTCGTCTGCCTGGAGGTCCGACTGGTAGTCCTCCTGCGCCCGCTTGAATATCTTCTGTTTTTCGTCGAGCTGGCGGGTCAGGCGCAGGCGTTCCTCATCGCTCAGCGTGGCGGACTGGCGTTGCAATTGGTCATTCAGGGACTGAATCTCCTGCTGCTGCTTTTGCAAATCCTGGCTCCGCGCCTGATACTTCGTCTGGATTTCTTGCAGGCCTTTCTTGCCTTCGACCGTTTCCGAAACGGCAACGTTCATGTTCAGGACGCCGACTTTGATGCCCTCCGGGGCAGGGCTTTGAGCAAGCAGCACGGCCGGGGCCGCAAGGAATCCCGCAAGAACCGTCAGAACCCGATCACGACTTTTCATTCCAGCTCCTTCAAGGTATTGATTCATCACTCGAAAGCCATTTTACTCCAATTCCGGCCCTTCTAGAAAGTCCTTCCTACTGTAAAGCTGACCAACCCCTTCCGCTCCCTAAGACGCAGCGGGCCGAAAAACGGCAGCACCTGGTCGTAGGTAAATTGGTTCGGGAACAACGAAGGGTCCGGAAGTTTCTGCGGAGGGGTTACGACCGTGTTGAGCCGCATAAAATTGTAGCCGTAGTAGATCCGCAAGGGGGCGTTCACGACGGGCATCAGTCCGCCAATTTCAATGCCCGTAGAGCCCCGCGGCTTGTAATTGGTCCCTGAAATTGGCCGGATTTGTTGCGGCGTCGGGAACCCCGGAAACTGGCTGGTGATATTGCTAAGGGCGGCCTGCTGGATCTGGAGCTGGTTCCCGAGCCAGGCGAAGTCCATCCCGGCGTCCACGAATAGGGCAAGCGAAACAGGTCCGACGATCGGAATGCGGTACTCGGTATTGGTTACGATGGAGGTGTCGCCGCCTGGGAAAATAATGGTGTTGTAAGGGAACTGCGTCGAGGAGCCGCAACTGCCTGGAATGGGTTGCCCATTGGAGCCGGTGGCGAGGATGGGGTTTCCAAGGTTGTCGCGGTTGCAGACCGTGCCGATGGTGGGATAAAAGGCGATAGGGCTGACGGAGCGGATGTCGAAGCCTCGAATATCATATTCGCCCCCAATATACGCCCGCTCGAAAGGCGGCGCCACTCGGCCACCAAACCCGGATACCGAACTGGCCAGCACGTGAAAGCCGACAGTGTCTCGCCGGTTGTTGATGGGATGGAAGTATTTGAATTCAAATACCGGCCGGATGGTGTTGACGTTCCCGCCCAGAATGCTCCCGGAGAATTGCACGCCGGCGGAAATGTATTTTCCGGTGTGGGGGTTATAGGGATTGTCCACGGTGTTGAATTGATAGGTGGGCGTAACCTGGCTGCTCACGATCCCCGAAAGGGAGTTGGGCCCCTTAAGCCCGCTGAAGTTCAGCGCCTGGAAGAATGCCTGCGAGGCCGTGTTGAAGGCCGTAATGCTGCTGATCGTCAAGCCGTAGGTGAGTCCCACGCTGGCGAAGCTGCGGCGCAGAGGATAGCTTGCAAACCCCGTGAAGCCGGCGGAGTTTTGCTGGAAGTTTTGAGTGAACTGCGCATAGGGAGAGGTTTGCAGCAGGGCGGGGTTGATGCCCGTCAACAAGGCCGTCTGCCGCAACTGGTCGTACTTGAAATTCGAGTAGAAGACCGTGAATCCGGTGGTGACGGGCTTGTCCCGGAAATAGGGCTCGGTGAATCCGAAGGTGTAGGACTTCTGGAAGGTCCCCCATTCGGCGTTGATGCTCAGCGTTTCGCCGAGCCCCAGGAAATTGTTCGTGGAGTAGTTCAGACCGATGAAATTTCCCGCGTACCCGCTGATGCCCCCCTGAAAGCCGATGGAGTTGCGGCCCTTCTCCTTCACCTTTAGCAGAATATCCACCGTGTTGTCTTTGGGGTTCTGGCGGATTTCGTAATCCTCTTTCTTGACCTCGTCGAAGAAGCCGAGTTGGTTGACGCGCAGAATGCTGTAGTCCCAGAAAGTCGTATTGAAGATATTCCCTTCGTCCAGCAGCAACTGCCGCCGGATCACTTTGTCCCGGGTCTTGGTGTTGCCGGAGAACTCGATGCGGTGGACAGAAAACTGTTTGTCCTCGTCGAAATCGAGCGTCAGGTTGATGAGGTGGCGCTTGCGGTCGGGGTCGATGTTGGGGTTGGCGGTGAAGTTGATATATCCGAACTGGCCGTAAACCTTGGTGTAGTTCTCCATCCCCTTCCGCACCTTGGTGAGGTTAAAGACGTCCCCGGCCTTGAGTTGGAGGACCTGCTGGAGCAGTTCCTGCTTGACAACCTTGTTGCCACGGATGAGCAGCCTGCCCATCCGGTACTGCTCGCCTTCTTCGACGGGGATGGTGAGGTTCACCGCTTTCCCGCGCCCCCAACTGTAAAAGAAAAACGGCCAGCGGCGTTTCGTGTCCACCATCTTGACGACGGGCTCTTTCGGCAGAGCGAAATAATACCCGTGTTCCTGGTAGAGTTCGCGGACTTTTTCCAGGTCGTATTGCACCTTATCTTTGTCGTAGGTTTTGTGGAGCAAGTAGAACCAAGGAGGCGCCCCTGTGGGGCGGGAGAGCTTCATGGCGCGCACCAGGCGCGCTGAAGAAAACACGTGGTTTCCCCGGAAGCGGATTCGGCCCACCTCGACTTTGGGCCCCTCCACCACGATGAAAGTGAGGGCCACCGAATTCGGCGGAATGTTCCGAGTGCGCGCGCGCACCGTGGCGAACTGGCGTCCGTGCTCGGCCAGCATCCCCTCGAGCACGACTTCCGCCCGCTTGACCACCACCGGGTCATACTGAGACAGAATCGACATATTGACCTTTTGTTCGCGGAAGCGGTCGAGCACGTCCGACTGCGCGACGGTGCTCAACCCTTTGTAATCAATGCTGCGCACCAGTTTCTTTTCCCGGACGAAGAAGGTGAGAATCTTTCCCTTCTCGCTGTCGTTCACTTCCAGCCGGATGTCGTCGAGATATCCGGTGTTCCACAGGGCCATGAAATCGCGCTCCAGGGCGTTTTCATCGTAAGGGTCGCCCACGTGAGTGAACATGCGAGCTCGCAGCGTTGACGCAGGGATGCGCCGGTTCCCGCGGAAAAGGATGTCTTCAATAACCGGAGGGGCGTTGGGAGTTTCGGCCTTGGGTTTCTCGGTCTTGGCCGGGGGCACTTCCGGATTTTCGAGCTTGAGCGGCCCAGGCGGCGGAGGATTCTTGGGTTTTTCCTGTTGCGCCGGCGGCGGGTTCTCGAGCTTCAGGGGCGGTTCGGCAGGCTGGGCTTTCTTCTCCGTCGGGGCAGGCTTTTCCTCGGGCTTCTTTTTTTCCGGAGCGGGTTCCTGGGCCAAGGCGCCGCATGCGGAAAACAGGGCGGAAAATGCGGCGACGGCGAGTATTCCCGGCCGGCACGGCGCCACAACGCGCCTTCGAAAATCATCTTTCAGCGAAGACACTCGACCCCCAACCCTCTGAATCCCATCACGAGATTGCGATGCCGCGCGGAGGCCAGCGGTTGGCTATGGCACGCCCGAAACTCCGCTCCGGCCGGGACCGCGAAGACGATCCAGGCCTCGAAGGATTTGGCGGAGTGGGTCGGAGCAAGGGGCGGGCCGATACGGACAATTTGTTTTAATGAGATAGCGGTGATGCTCCGACCAGCTTGTCGTTGACGGAGCGGTAGTAAAGGGCTTCGTTGGAGACGATGACTTCCAGGACCGCGGGCGTCTGGACCTCGCCCTGAATCAGCGCCTCAGACAAGGGGTCCTCGATGTATTTTTGCAGAGCGCGCCGCAGCGGCCGCGCGCCATAGGAGCGGTCCGTGCAAGTCTTCTCGAGCAGCCAGCGGCCGGCCTCCGGGGCGAGGGTAATGGAGATATTCTTTTGCGCAAGATTCTGATTGGTCAAACCCACCAGCAAATCGATGATCTGGAGCAGGTCGCCGTCGGTGAGGGCGTTGAAAACAATGACTTCGTCGAGGCGGTTCAGGAATTCGGGATTGAACAGGCGCTTTACTTCGCTCATGACCAGGTCTTCGATCTTTTTATCCGTCGCCGTTTCACTCGCCGACTGGAAACCCAGATTGGAGCGCCGCTCGAGGTATCGCGCACCGATATTCGACGTCATGATGACGATGGTGTTCTTGAAATCCACCGTGTTCCCGAGGCCGTCGGTCAACTGGCCGTCCTCGAAAACCTGAAGCAAGATGTTGAAGATGTCGGGGTGGGCTTTCTCGATTTCATCGAGCAGGATGACGGAGTACGGGGAGCGCCGAACGCGCTCGGTCATCTGCCCGCCTTCCTCGTAGCCCACGTAGCCCGGCGGCGACCCGATAAGCTTCGAGACCGAGTGCTTCTCCATGAACTCGGACATGTCGAAGCGGATAAGCGCCCGTTCACTCCCCAACAGGAAACCCGCGAGCGAGCGCGCCACCTCGGTTTTTCCCACCCCGGTCGGGCCCAGGAACAGGAACGAACCCACCGGCCGGCCCGGGGCCTTCAGCCCCGCGCGCGAGCGCCGGATGGCGCGAGCCAGCGCCGAAATGGCGCGGTCCTGGCTGATGACGCGCTTGTGCAGCTCCTCTTCGATGCGCAGGAGCTTCGACATTTCTTCTTCCTTGATGGCGGTCACCGGCACGCCCGTCCAGCGCGAGACGACCTCTTCGATGTCTTCCTTGGTCACTACGCCCATCGCCGTTTCGTCGATGTTGTACTTCTCACGCAGCAAGTGCAGATTTTCCCGCTCTTTGCGCTCTTCGTCGGAATAGAAGCGCGCCTTCTCGAATTCGTGGTTGGCGATGGCGTTCTCCATGCGATGCACCACGAACTTGATGCGCTTCTGCACGTCGATCATTTCCTCAGGCAGTGAGCTTTGCCGCAGCTTCACGCGCGCCCCGGCCTCGTCAATAAGGTCCACGGCCTTGTCGGGAAGGTAGCGGTCCGGGATGTAGCGGTTCGAATGGTACACGGCGGCGGTCAGAGCGTCGTCCGTGTAGGTGACGGCGTGGAATTTTTCGTAGCGGTCTTTGATGCCGAAAAGTATCTTGATGGCTTCCTGCTCGTTCGGCGGTGGCACCTTGACGGCCTGGAAGCGCCGCTCGAGCGAGCGGTCCCTCTCGATGGACTTGCGGAATTCGGCGGGCGTGGTGGCGCCGATGCACTGAATTTCGCCGCGAGAGAGCGCCGGTTTCAGGATATTCGCGGCGTCGAGCGAGCCCTCGGCCGACCCTGCCCCCACCAGCGTGTGAAGCTCGTCGATGAAGATGATGGCGTTCTGCGCGTCCATCAGCTCCTTCATGATGGTTTTCAGCCGCTCTTCGAACTGGCCGCGATATTTCGTTCCGGCGACGATGAGCGAGAGGTCGAGAGCCAGAATGCGCTTGTCGGAGAGGAAGGGCGGCACGTCGCCGTCGGCGATCCGCTGCGCCAGCCCTTCCACGATGGCGGTTTTGCCCACGCCCGGGTCGCCGATGAGCACGGGATTGTTCTTGGTGCGCCGGCAGAGGATTTGGACCACGCGTTCAAGCTCGCGCTCGCGCCCGATCAGCGGATCGAGCTGGCTCTCCATCGCCGCCTGCGTCAGGTCGCGGCTGAATTCCGACAGCAGGGAAGTTTCCTTGGCGCGGTTGGAGGGAACCTTTTCGCTCTGCAGACGGGTCAGCTCCTCGCGGAGCGTCGAGAGCCGCAGGCCCCGTTCGTGGAGGATTTCCGCGGCGAACGACTTCTCTTCCCGCAGCAGGCCGAGGAGCAGGTGCTCGGTTCCGATGTGCTTGTGCGAAAGCCGCTCGGCCTCTTCGGCCGCGTAGGCGAGCACGCGCTTGCACTCCTGGCTAAGCGGAAGGTCCACCGAGGTTGAGACCTTGTCCCGGATCATCGTGCGGCCTTCGATCTGTTTCCGGATGGATTCGATAGAAGCGTGAGAACGGAGGAAACGGTTGGTCAGCTGTTTGTCTTCGCGCAACAGGCCGAGCAGCAGGTGCTCGGTTTCGATGTAGGGGCTCCCAAACTGACTGGCCTCGTAGCGGGCAAAGAAAATGACGCGCCGGGCCTTCTCCGTATATCTCTCGAACATAGCTCCTCAGTTCTTCATCAGGCCTCTCCCCGTCACTCAAGGTCTCCCGATCGGGAAGGGGAGGGCGTCATGGAACTCGTGGAACTACACTCTCGATGAGCTTGCCTTCCGCCAGACGAAAACAACGCTCGGAGCGGCGGGCCAGTTCCTGGTTGTGGGTCGCCACGACCGAGGTCAAACCGTGCGTTCGATGCAATCGCTCGATCAATTCCATCACGCGTTCGGCGTTGCGCGCGTCGAGATTCCCCGTCGGCTCGTCCGCCATGAGCAGCGAGGGCCGGTTCGCCAGCGCCCGGGCCAGCGCCACGCGCTGTTGTTCGCCGCCGGAAAGCTCGCCCGCCCGCCGGTCGCCCCGGCCTTCCAGGCCAACTTCCGCCAGCAAATCGACCGCCCGCCGCCGCGCCCTGTCGTAGTTCTCGCCGCCCACTAGTTCGGGCATCAGGACGTTTTCCGCGGCGGTGAATTCCGGCAGCAAGTAGTGCGTTTGCCAGACAAACCCCACGTGCCGGTTCCGGTAAGCAGCTTGCTGGTCCTTCGAAAAGCCGCTCAACCGTCGGCCATCAAAGTATACCTCACCCCGCGTCGGAGTGTCCAGCGCCGCTAGCAGGTGCAACAGCGTCGTCTTGCCCGCGCCCGACTCCCCCACTAGCGCCACAAGCGCCCCTTCCGGGATTTCAAAGTTCAAGCCCTCGAACACGACTACTTCTTCAGCGCCCGAATGAAAAACCTTGGCGAGATTTTCGGCTCTCAGCATCGTTCTCGGCCTGCCTCTCATTATAACCGCGTGGCCCTCTTCGAGACGGATTGCACATTTCGAGAACGCGGCTGGTTTCTCTTGGACGAGTTTGCTCCTCACCCCTGGATGGCTTAAGATGGCTCAAGGGTCAGGCTTCGAGCGCCTAATTAAACCAGCGCCTCCCTGGGCCCCGTCGAGCCTCGCCCGGAGGAAGTCATGCAAGGCCGTTTCACGATCATTACCATCCTGGCGCTGGGCGCCCTCGTTGGCGAGCTGCATTGGCTCATCAAACCGCAGCCCACGGAAAATGACATTGCCCAGGTTTCTTCGATTTGGAGCGGCCAATCCTGGGTCGGCCGCATGGCGCCGCAATTTGAACTGAAGACCACCGGGGGAAATTTGATCAAGCTTTCAGAAAACGTCGGCCGGCGAGTCATTGTTCTCAACTTCTTCGCCACCTGGTGCGGGCCCTGCCAGGCGGAAATGCCCGAGCTGGTTCGCTACAGCGATAAACACAAGGATGACCCGTTCCTTCTCCTCGGCGTTGATGCCGACGAGAAGCCGTCGCAGGTGGCTGACTTCCTTGAAAAATATGGCGTCCATTACGCCGTGGCTATTGATTCCGGCCAGGTGGAAAGAGCGTACGGCGTCGCGGCTTTCCCGACCACAGTCCTGATCGGCGCGGATGGAAGAATCCAGTTCTACCATTCCGGAGCCCTTGCCAACGCGGACGTGGCGCTGGACATGTTCTTGTCCTCGAACCGGCGCATCATGGAATCCGGTAAGTCGATCACCGAGGAGGCGTATTTGAAGCAGGTAGAGGCTGTCGGTGCGCCCTTTCATGTCGTAGCCGAGGCCAAGACCAAGGCGCTCCTTCTGGACGACCGCGGCCGCCGCATCGCCGCGTTGATGGATTGTCCTTGCGGTTGCGACAAGCTCATCGCGGCCTGCACGTGCCACACGGCGGCGAAGATTAAGACAGAGCTCGCTCAACGGAATTTCAAAAACAAGACCGACGCGGACATCATTAAGGAGCTCGACCGCAAGTATTGTATGGCGGGAATGTAAAGCCCGCCGAACTCCCTGATTGCCTGACCGGGGCGCCCGGCCCTGCCGCACTGCTGTCATGGAAACCGCCCAGCCCGTCATTGCCGCTGAAAACTTACACGTGCACTTCCGCCGAGGACTGATCGGCACCCCCGCGACGAGGATTCGCGCCCTCGACGGCATGAACCTGGAAGTGCGCGAAGGCGAATTCTTCGCCCTTGTGGGCCAGAACGGCGCGGGCAAATCCACGGCCATGTATGCCTTCCTGGGCCTGCTCCGGCCGACATCCGGCCGGGTGCGGCTGATGGGCGGCGCACCGGAATTGGGATCGGCGATCTATCGTGGGGTCGCCTACCTTCCCGAGGAGCCTCACTACCATCTCTACATGACGGTAGGTGAGGCGCTCCGCTATTACGGATCGTTGTACGGCCGCCGTGTCGCGGACGCGGAAATCTCTTCCGCTCTCGACCGCCTGGGATTGGGACCCTTCCGCGACTTGCGGCTCTCAAAGTGTTCGAAGGGCATGAAGCAGAAGCTCGGGATTGCTCAGTGCCTGATTCATGATGTGCGCGTGCTCTTTCTCGACGAGCCGACACGGGGCCTCGACCCCATTGTGGTCGTAACCGTTCGCGACGTCCTGCGGGAGCTCCACGGCCGCGGCTTGACCGTGATTATGAACACGCACGTTCTCTCCGAAGTGGAAATGCTGGCCACGCGCGTCGCCATCATCGAGCGAGGCCGCGTCATCGCTGAAGACAGCCTGGAGCACCTCCTCCGAAGCGAACAGGCCCTCTATCAAGTGACCTTCGAACCGAACGGCAGCACACCCGAATACCTGCTCCACGCCGAGCGCCGCGGGGAAGTCGTGTGGGGGACGATCCCTGCCGAGCGCCTTCACGATTTCATGCAATTTGCGCGGGACACCGGCGCCCGGCTGGTCGAATGCTCTCTGAAGAAGGTTACTTTGGAAGAGTCGTTCATGAAAATCCTGAAAGGGGATTCCGGTAGTTCCGGCGTGCCAAACCCGCCCGGTCCGATCCCACCCGAACCTTTGAAAACCGGTTGAGGCTCCGATGCTCGGCCTGTTGTGGGCCAACATAACGGCACATCTCATTTACTTCCGGCGCAGCCGCCTGCTCTTGGCGTTCGGCCTGGTTTTCCTCGGGATCATCGTATTGTTCGCGTTGCCGCAACTGTTCATGGCCACGAAATTGACGGTGTTCGACGTCATCCGCATCGCGCTCGATGAAATGGAGATATTCCTGGTAATTTTCAGCGCGGCGCTTGGCCTGTTTCTGGTCTCTTCGCACTTGCGCGCGCGCAATCTCAAGATGGTCTTCACGAAGCCGTGCCCTCCCGGCCTGTGGCTGGTCTCGGCGTTCCTGGCGGCGATTCTGGTCTCCCTCTTCATACAACTTCTGATAACGGCCGTCGCGATGACCGCCTGTCTCGCCTTCCGCCTGCACGTGCAGATGGGCGTGCTGTTTGTCTCCCTCGATTCCTTCGCGATGTGTGTCGGCATGATTGGTTACCTGACCTTTCTCGCCACCGCCATGCATCCGGTCCTGCGCGTCTCCCATGGCCAGTGGGCGCACGCCTTTGGCGCTTTCGGATACGATTTGGCTCTCGCGGCGCTTTGCTTCTGCCTTTCGCTGTTATTCCTCCAGAGAAAGCGACTGACCTGAGTGCCGGGACTAGGGACTAGCGATCGGGGACTCCCCCCTAGTGCCTCGTCCCCAGTCCCTGTTCCCCAGTTCTTAGCACCGGTCCGGAAATGGAACCCGTAGCTATTCGTAGCGAAGGATTTCCACGGGATTCAGGCGCGCAGCGGCCAGGGAGGGGTAAAGTGTGGCGAGGAAACTGACGGCGAGGGCGGCGGCCGCGATCCAGACGCCGTCCCAGGCCCGCGCGTGGAAGGGAACAAATGCCAGCGCATACACGTCGGCCTGGACATGAATCAATTTGTAAGTATCGCCGAGCCACGATACGCCGTACCCGACCACCAATCCCAAGCCCGTGCCAAAAGCGGCGATGAGCAGCCCGTGAAGCGTGAAGACGGCCCCAATCTGCCGTTCCGTCGCGCCCATCGAGCGCAGCACGGCGATGTCGCGGCTCTTGTCCATCACCATCATGGCGAGCGTGATGAAAATATTGAGCGCGGCGACCAGCACGATCAGGCCGATGGTGAGAATCGTCACCAGTCGCTCGAGTTCAAGCGCGCTGAAGAGGGACCGGTTCTGCTCCATCCAAGTGGTTGTCTCGAAGCCGGCGCCGGTCGCCTGGCGAATCGAGGCGGCGACAGGCTCCGCCCGATAAATGTCGTCAATCTTGAATCCAATGACGGAGGCGATGTTCTGAAGGCCGAAGAGACGTTGCGCGGCGCCGAGATTTGTGAACGCCCAGGTGGCGTCGAAATCGTAGAAGCCCGAATCGAAGACCGCGACCACGCGGAAATGCCGGAATTTGGGAACCACTCCAAACGGCGTCACCGTCCCTTGCGGGCTGGTCACCAGCACCGTGTCGCCGATGAATACACCAAGCGACTTCGCCAGTTCCTTCCCGATGGCGATCGGGTCGGCGTCCGCGTAGGTCCGGCTGAGGCCTTCGAGCGAGCCTTCACGGATCCGCCGGAGCAAGTCGCCCACCTTGACCTCGCGCGCCGGGTCAACGCCTTTCAAGACGATGCCTTGCGCGCGCGAGCGGCTGGAGATGAGCACTTCTTCGTAGAGCGCGGGAGCCGCCGCAGCGACGTGAGGCAGTCGGCCGAGCTGGTCCGCCAGAGCTTCGTAGTTGCGGATGCCGTCGTTCGCCGCCCGCACCAGGTTGATGTTCGACGTCGCGCCGAGCAGGCGCTGCTCCAGGTCTTCGCGAAAGCCATTGTTGACTGCCAGCGCCACCAAAAGCGCCGCGACGCCTGCCATCACCCCCAGGACAGAAATCGCGGTGACGATCGAAATCACCGCCTGCCGCCGCTTGGCCTTGAGGTAGCGAAGAGCGACGAAGAATTCGAATCGCATGGTCGCATCTGGCTCTGCGCCGGCCTGGGGGCTAGCTGCGGCCTGCTTTGGGCGAGGCAGGTTGCTCCAATTGGCCTGCCGCCTTTATCAGGACCCGGCGAGCTTGATTCACAGATTCTGAGTCGCGGAACACGGCGGCCACATCAGGCTCGAGCAGCACAACGTTTGTCCCCTCTTTATATTGTTTGTAATACTTGCCTCGAACTCCGCCCCTGAGATCGTACTCGGGTCGCATCACGTCTTCCTCGAAGTGCATGACGTGTATGGCCTATTTTACCCGTTCTGTGCCCTCCGCCTGAAGAGGATTGTATAATGAGCGAGCGAATGAGCTATTCGCCATGCTTCCCGGGGCGGAGAGGTAGCGCGGAGTTGTTCTTCAACTCCGCGGCCGTTCTTGGATTCGTGATTGACGAAAAGCCGCAGAGTTACTGAGAAGCGAAACTCTGCGCTACCGGATTTGTCGCTCGTGCACGGCCGAGACCCCCGTGCTACACAATCATCTACGGAACGCAGGCCCGCGCGCCGCTACTCACCATGTTTTTCGGGGCGGAGCAGAGGGAAGAGGATGACTTCGCGGATGGAGCGAGAGTTGGTGAAAAGCATCGCGAGGCGGTCTATGCCGATGCCCTCGCCGCCGGTGGGAGGCATGCCGTAGCTGAGCGCCCGAATGTAATCTTCGTCCACGGCGTGAGCCGCAAGGTCGCCTTTCTCGCGCAGCATCTGTTGATACTTGAACCGGTCGCGCTGCTCGGCGGGGTCGTTGAGCTCGCTGAAGGCGTTGGCTATTTCCATTCCCCCGATATAGAGCTCGAAGCGCTCGACGAAATTCGGGTCGCCGGGCTTTTGTTTCGACAGCGGCGAGACTTCGAGCGGGTAATCGAGGACGAAGGTCGGCTGTATCAGGTGGTGTTCGGCAACCGCCTCGAAGAGCGCTTGCAGCGCCATCCCGGGCGCTATCCCGGCAGGCAACGCAATCGGCTCGGTGGAGGTGCTTCGATCCATCAACGGGTCACCCGCCGAAACCGCGTCCGTGCCGCCGGCGACTCTCTGTGTCGAAGACCCTGAGCCTTGTCGAAGGGCTGTTTCTTCCAAGGCCCGGGGGCGGCGCGCCCACAGATTGAAGGATTCGACCCAACGGAAGGCGGCCTTGGGTTCTGCCAGTTCTTCGAGCTTCGGCCCTCGTTCCGCGGGCCAGAACTTGACGATGGCCTCTTTCATCGTCAGGCGCTCGAACCGGGCGAGGGAAATAGTGTGCCCGGCAAACTCGCATTCAGTCTTGCCCAGGACTTCCTGGGCGACCTGTCCGAGCATCCGCTCTGTCAGCGCCATCATGTCGCGGTAGTCGGCGTAGGCCTGATAGAACTCGAGCATGGTGAATTCGGGGTTGTGCTGGGTGGAGATGCCCTCGTTGCGGAAATTGCGGTTGATCTCGTAAACGCGCTCGAGGCCCCCCACGATCAGGCGCTTGAGATAAAGCTCGGGAGCAATGCGGAGGTAGAGGTCGAGGTCGAGAGTGTTGTGATGCGTCTTGAACGGCCGCGCCATGGCCCCGCCCGGAAGGGTCTGCATCATGGGCGTCTCGACTTCGAGGAAACCTTCCGCGTCGAGGAAATTCCGAATAGCGCCGACCGCGCGGCTGCGCGTCTCGAAAACTTTCCGCACTTCCGCGTTGACCATCAGATCGAGGTAGCGCTGGCGGTAGCGGATTTCGACGTCGGCGAGGCCGTGCCATTTCTCCGGCAGCGGCAGGAGCGCCTTCGCCAGGAACTCCAGTCGCTCGGCGTGGACGGTCAGCTCGCCAGTCTTGGTCCGGAAGAGGTACCCCGCGACGCCCACGAGGTCGCCGATGTCGAGGAGTTTATAGAGCTCCCAGTCGCGCGCGCTGACTGAATCCTGCCGGACGTAAACCTGCAGGCGCGCTCCGCCGCCGGCCAGATGCGCGAACCCGGCCTTGCCGTGCGGGCGGATGGTCATCATTCGGCCCGCCACGCGCACCGCGCGCCGCTCGGCGGACTCGGCGGCCAATTCTTCCGCCGTCCGCGCCGAGAAGGCGGCAAGCACCTCGGGCAAGGTGTGGCTCAAGTCAAACCGACGCGGGTAAGGCTCGAAGCCGAGTTCCGTAATGGCCATGAGCTTCTTCTGGCGCTGCGTGCTGAATTCGTTTGCGTCGCTCAAATCTCCCTCGTTTGGGCTTCGCCCGCGCGGTGAAAACCGACATCGGATTATAGGTTTGGCAGGAAATGCCGTCAAGGAAGCGGGGGAATTGAAAAGGAGGGGCCGGCAGGTCGGCCCTCGGCAAACCTCAGCGGCTTAACCCGCGGGGGAGTGTCTGAGGTCGGCCGGATTAAGGCATCGCGGAAGCCATGCCCTGAGGACCCACGCTGAAGCTATGCTCTGACGACTCACTCAAGGGGGTCTGTTAACCAATTAGGAAACTACGCGGATTGAAGCTTGAGATGGCGAAGACGATTCTTTATGATGGTGTATTATGGGTTGGTTGGCGGGCGGACTGGTGCTGGTCGTGGCGGCGTTCATGCTCCGCCGCTTGCTCGACATCAGCGCCCAAAACCCTCGTCGTTGCGCGGGTCTTCTCCCGCTTTCGGCCGAGCGGCAAAAGCATTACGAGCCGCTGGCGCGCGAGATCGAGACACAAGATGCAATCCTCGGCATTTCCTTGAACGACGCCTTCGAGGAGCGCGACCGCGGAAATGCCGAAATCGCTTGGCGCCTCATCCGCCTCACTCTAAGTGAGTGGGACCGCCAGCAGGAAATCCTCACCGGCCTTCTCAATGCTATCCTGGCGCACCTGGGCGCCCTGAGCGTGGTGGTTCCGCTCCGGAGCCTCTCCTCTTATGAATTCAAGTCCGCCGTCATGAAGGATTTCGTCCGAATGCACGAGCTCCTCGACCAATTGGTTTACCGGACGAAACTGCGGTTTCAGCTTCGCATCCGCGTCTTGCGCCGGGCGACGGCGGCGCTCACCTCGGAGTTCCGCCGCGCGTACCGCTATGGCGAAGGGCCGGACGGGCAGCCGCCGGAGCTTTGGCGTCGCCTCGACCTTCTTTACCACGATTTTGACCTGGTGACGAAGGAGTCCCTGCTAGCCTACCGAACGTACCTGTTCTGCCTGCCGCACTCCACGCTCGCGGCGTTCGCGGCCGACCTCGAGCGCTTCACGCACCACGTGGCCAGGGTGCTCTCCGTCCGCGAGGGGGAGTAAGCCACGACTCCGCGGCATTATCCGTAAAAAATCTCCGCCGTGCGGACCAGTTCGGGGTCCACAAACTTCAGCCGGCGCATGGCTTTGCTGAGAGGGACGGAGGTGATGCGGTTTCCTCGCAAGCTCACCATCGAACCGAACTTCTTCTCTTCAATCAAGTCCACGGCTTTGACGCCGTAGCGCGTCCCGAGCACGCGATCGAAGGCCGTCGGGGACCCGCCGCGCTGGACGTGCCCGAGGACAGTGACGCGCGTCTCGAACCCCGTTCGCTTTTCGATCTCTTTCCCAATCACTTCGCCGATTCCGCCCAAGTGCACGTGTCCGAACTGATCGAGCTTCTGGTCTTTGGTCACCAGGTGGCCGTCAGTCGAAAGCTTGAAGCCTTCCGCCACCACCACGATGGAGAAGACCCGGCCGCGCCCGTGGCGCTTTTGAAGGACCTCGCAGATTTGATCCATCGTGGTCGGCCGCTCTGGGATGAGGATGCAATCCGCGCCGCCGGCCAGTCCCCCCACGGTCGCGATCCAGCCCGTGTGGCGCCCCATGACCTCCACCACCATAACGCGCTGGTGTGCCTCGGCGGTCGAGTGGAGCCGGTCAATGGCCTCCGTGACGATCGAAACCGCGGTGTCAAAACCGAAGGTCTGATCCGTCCCTTCCACGTCGTTGTCAATGGTCTTGGGCACTCCGACGACGTCGACGCCTTGTCCGGCCAGATAGCGCGCCACCCCAAGCGTATCCTCGCCGCCCACCGCGACCACGAAATCAATCTTGAGCCGCTTCAGGTTTGTGAGGAGCTTTTTCATGTCGCTCTCGCTCTTCGAGGGATTCGTCCGCGAAGTTCCCAAGATGGTGCCGCCACGCGGCAAAATTCCGGAGACCGACAAAAGTGAGAGCGGCTCTACCATGCCTTTGACGAGCCCCAGCCAGCCGTTCTTGATACCCAGCACGCTGTATTCAAGCATCACGGCTCGGCGCACGATGGCGCGGATCACAGCGTTCAGCCCCGGACAATCGCCTCCACCCGTTAAGACGCCAATCGTCCCTTTGGATTGCTTGGCCATTGGTCTCCGAGCTTTTCTGAGTCTCCCTTGCACTCGGTCGTTGTTTTCAAGCCCTCCCAACCTCTGGGAAGGCGCCCCAAGAAGTAGTCCTGCGAATACGCGCGAGCCAAGAAATGTAACAGGAAATCAGAGCTCGGGTCAAATTCGCGTTCCCCACCAGTTCTCTGCGGGATTGGAACTCGAGATTGAATTCCACGTGGGGCCCGGTTGCTTCTCGCGGAATGACGTACTTTGCCTGCTTCCGCGCTTCGACTTATCCCTCACAGTTCGACTTCCCTCACTGTCCCTGAGCGGAGTCGAAGGGAGCGCCGTGAGTGCACTCGAACGTCTGAATCGGATTGACAGCCCCCGCCGTGGCGCCAATAATGACGCCTCGCCCTCCTCCCCGAGCGAGTGCCGGGGGGTCGGACCATCGTCCGAAGGGCTTTCGAAAGGAGTCAAGCCGTGAAACCGAACCTCCGCCTGTTCCTTGTCCTCTTCGCCAGTGCCGCCCTCTCTCGGGCCACGTTCGGGGCCGGGCCTCACGTGCCGGTGGCCAAGCCCTTCGATCTCATCGCCTGGAATGGCGGCCGCTTCGTTTACGGCGTGGACTACTACCCGGAAGCCTGGGATGAGGGCCAATGGGAAAAAGACGCAGCGATGATGGAGCAGGCGGGGATCAACTTTGTGCGCCTCGGAGAATTTGCCTGGGCGAAAATGCAGCCGGAGGAAGGCCGGTTCGATTTCGCTTGGCTCGACCGAGCCTTGAAAGTGCTGAACGCGCACGGCATCCGAGCCGTGCTCGGGACGCCGACGGCCGCGCCACCCGCCTGGCTCTACGCAAGATATCCCGACATCGCGGCCATGGATGAGCACGGCGTCCGCTACCGCTTCGGTTCGCGGCGGAACTATTGCCTGCATAACCCCGATTTCCTTGCCGCCACGCGCCGCATCGTCGGGGCGATAGCTGAGCACTACAAGGACCACCCCGGCGTCCTTGGCTGGCAGATAGACAACGAGCTCGGCGGCCCCTACTGCTACGACTCCTATTGCCAGACGGCGTTTCAAAAATGGTGCCGGTCCAAGTATCCAACGCTCGCGGCGCTGAACCGTGCCTGGGGCACGATCTTCTGGGGGCACACCTACACTGCCTGGAGCCAAGTGCCGCTTCCCTGGAACACGCTCTACGAAGCCCACAGCCCGAGCCTCGCTCTCGATTACAACCGTTTCTTCAGCGACTCGACCGCTGACTATCTGAAATTCCAGGCGGGCATCCTGAGGAGAATCGCCCCCTCGAAGGCCATCACGCACAACGAAATGGGCCTCTTCGACGCCATCGACTACTCGGTGCTCAACGCTTCGCTCGACTTCGTCGCCTGGGACAATTACCCAATGTTCGAGCCCGACTACGCGAGCTATTACGGCCCGGCGCTCGGGCACGACTTGATGCGCAGGTCGATAGAAAACCAGAGCTTCATGGTGATGGAACAGCAAGGCGGCTTGCCAGGCTGGCAAATCTTTTGGGGGCGGCAAGCATCCCCGGCGCTCTACCGCGTCTGGGCATATCAGGCTATTGCGCACGGTGCGGACGGCGTCTGTTTCTTCCGTTGGCGCACCTCGCGCTTCGGGACCGAGCAGTACTGGCAGGGCATCCTCGATCAGGACAGCTACCCGAACGCGCGCTACCAGGTGGTCGCCCAGATGGGCAAGGAATTGCCGAAGCTCACGGAGCTGCTCGACGGCTCAAAGGTGGTTTCGGAGGTCGCGCTGCTGGTTTCGCCCGACTCGCGCTGGGCGTTCCACATTCAGCCGCTCATTGAGGGCGCCGGAGCCTCGGGCGGGCCCAAAGCCAATTTCGATTACAATCGCCAACTGCACGAGTACTACGACGCCCGCCGGCGCCAGGGCATCAACGTAGACGTGGTCTTCCCGCAAAGCGAATTCTCATCGTACAAGGTCATCATCGCGCCATCTCTGTTCGTGGTGGACGCGCCACTCGTCTCGAAGCTCCGCCAGTTTGTCGAGCAGGGAGGAGCGCTGGTGCTTACCTACCGCTCGGGGGTGAAGGATGAGCATAACGTCGTCACGGACCACACGCTGCCCGGGCCGCTCGCTTCGCTCGCCGGGGTCGCCATCCACGAGTTCGACCCGCAAACCAATCAGGAGCAGGAGATTGACGCGGGCGCGGCCGGGCGCTTCCCGGCGCGGGTTTGGTTCGATATCCTCGAGCCTTCGACGGCCGAGGTGCTCGCAACCTACGCCAAGGGCTACTACGCCGGCAAAGCCGCCGTGACCCGCAATCGAGTCGGCAAGGGCTGGGTGTATTACGTCGGCACGGAATCCTCATCCGACAATTTCTACGACCACGGCGCCGAGGCCGTGGCGAAACAGGCAGGCATCGCCATTGGACCGAAGCTGCCGGCTGGCGTCGAGATGGCCACGCGCCAGAAGGAAGGGGAAAGGATTGTCTTCCTGCTGAACTACACTGAAAGCGCCCAGACCGTGACGCTCGAAGGCTCTTACCGAAACGCGCTGACGGGTGAAACGGAATCGGGCCAAATCTCCATCCCCCCGCTCGACGTCAAAGTGCTGAGTACGTCCAAATGAAAGCGACCAGGCCGTCGAGCAGGCACATCGCAGTCACCCCCGCGAAAGCGGCGACCCACGTCGCCCGCTTGGGGTTGGGTTCCCGCTTTCGTCCTTCGACTTCGCTTACGCCCCTGAGCCTGGCGAAGGGCGGGAACGACATCGGTTGTGGCCGGGGCTGGGGATTAAGGCGGGTGCCGCTGAGGTCGCCCCCGCGCCCCGTTTTGAGCTCTTCGCAGATTTGGTCGAGCGTTCCGTCCGCAGCCTCGGAAACGCTATTCGTGAAGATAGGGACAATCTTCAACGCCCAGCCGAGCATGCCCAATTTTCGTGGCCGTCCGGTGAACCCAACTTCCACGAATAAAATTCCCGCCTCGCACCCTCCCAACAGATGAACTCCAGGATGTGCGCGCAGCGCGCATGGGTGAATCAGAGCCGGAGGTGTGGGTGAGTCGAGGGAACAGGAGGGCACTTCGAAACTCAATGGAGGAAATCGCTATTATGGAACCGTCGGTGGAGAAGAAGCCGAAACTCTTCAATACCGCCATCGTGAGCAGGCCGCAAGAAGCCGTGAATTTCAATACGAACATCCTTGAATCTTCCACGGAATACTCTGTTGTGGTCAAGGATCTTGCGGGAGCCATTCTTCTGTAGAACGAGGGCGGTCGGCGGCTTTACGGGTATGAGCCAGAGGAGGTGCTTGGCAAAGCCAACTCCTGCGTGCTCCCCCTCCCGGAGGACGTCAAGGCGGGAAAGCCGCAGCAAACATTGGATGCCGCTCTGCGCGAAGGGAAGGGGATGGGGCAATCAACCCGAGGCGGAAGAATGTAAACTGTGATTGGGGCGGGGACCAGCCTAGGGATCGGCGCGGCAGTGGATGCCGGTAACAACTCACAAGACTGGAGTCTTTTCCCGAACCGAGGCAGGTGGATATTTGCGCCGCTGGGTGGGATCATAAGCGCCGCTGTCGGAGCTTTGGTTCTTCCCGCTGGCGAGTGGCACGAGATTTGTCGCGCGCCGCAAGGCGCATATTCCTCTAGGCGGACATCTTGGCGGCGCCTTCCGCCGAATCAAGAACTTCGCGAATCTTGTGCGCCAGGCCTTCCGGCGTGAATGGCTTTTGCAGGAAAGCGATGCCGGGTTCGAGAACCCCGTGGTGGACGATCGCATTGTCCGTGTAGCCTGACATGTAAAGAACTTTAATCTTCGGGCGCGTGAATGCCAGGCGAGCCGCCAAAATTCGGCCATTCACCTGGGGCATCACGACGTCGGTGAGCAACAAATGGATTTCCCCGCCGTGCTGGTCGCTGACCCCGAGCGCTTCATCACCATGCCGCGCCACAAGAACTTTATATCCTTTTTTCTCGAGAACGCCTCGAACTAGCAGTCGCAGCGCCTCTTCGTCCTCGACGACCAGCACGGTCTCGTTCCCCTCGGCCTTCTTGCCGATCCCAGTGCCCGCCAGGGCAGAGAGGTCAGCATTCTTTACCCTGGGTAAGTAAACCTTGAAGGTTGTCCCCTGGTGCAGCTCGCTATATACCCAAATATCGCCCCCGCTCTGCTTCACGATCCCAATCACTGTGGCCAGACCGAGCCCGGTCCCTTTCCCTTTCGGCTTGGTCGTGAAGAAGGGCTCGAAGATGCGTGCCTGAGTCGCCGCGTCCATCCCCGTCCCCGTATCGCTCACCGCCAGCATCACATAATGGCCGGGTTTGACCGAAGCGTGACTGCGCGCATAGGTCTCATCCAACACCACGTTGTCGGTCTCGATGATGATCTTGCCGCCCGTCGGCATGGCATCGCGCGCGTTCACCACCAGATTCATGATGACCTGTTCGATTTGGCTTGGATCGGCCTTCACTTGACCCAGGCCGGCTCTTTGAACCGTCAGGATATCAATGTCCTCGCCGATCAATCTTCGCAGCATCTTGTCCGCGCTCGCGACTAATGCATTCAGGTCCAGGTTCTGCGGCAACAGCACCTGTTGCCGGCTGAACGCGAGGAGTTGGCGGGTGAGGGACGCCGCACGCTCTCCCGCCTTTATGATCTGTTCCACATGCTCGTGCAGCTCATCCTGCTGAGCAAGACCGTCTACCACCAATTGGCCATATCCGTTGATGACGGTCAGCAGATTGTTGAAGTCGTGCGCAATCCCTCCGGCCAGGCGCCCGATGGCTTCCATCTTCTGCGCCTGGCGAAACTGCTCTTCAAGTTTCTTGCGTTCTGTCACGTCCTCGACCTGAACGAACCTTGCCTTTCCCGACCCGAACGGCAAAGGTTGCGACGCAATCTGCACATGGATGATCGTTCCGTCTTTCTTTCGGTGCCTCCGTACGCCGCCTTCTTGGACGGGGGAATTAGTTTTTGCAATTTCCTCCGGAAGGTCACTGGCATTCTCAGGCGGACGGATATCCAGGATCTTCATCCTCAAGAACTCCTCACGCGAATACCCGTAATGCGCCACTGCCGTATTGTTGACGGCCTGGAAGGCGAGCGTCTCAGTGTCGTAGATCCACATCGGGTGCGGATTGGTTTCGAACAACAGCCGGTAACGCTCTTCCGATTCTTTTAGCGCCTGCTCCGCGCGCTTGCGCTCCTGGCGGGAAGCTTTGGATTGCAAAGCGAGGTTGATCGCGGAGGGAAGGCGGGCTACCCTATCCTTTAGAACATAATCCGTCGCTCCTCGCTTGAGGCACTCCGTGGCTGCTTCATCACCCAGACTTCCGCTGACGATTATGAAGGGAATGTCTTTCCCAATCTCCCTAAAAATCTCCAAGGCATCCATGGCCGTCCAATTGCGCAAGTTATAGTCGCAAATAATAACCTCGTAATCGTTCTCCGTGAGTCGTTCTCGGAACTTTTCGATGGTATCCACGGCGTCGCCGGTGACGGCGTATCCTGCACGCTCGAGCATGATTGCCGTCAGTTTTACGTCCCGTGGGTTATCCTCGACATAAAGCACGCGCAGCTTCATGGGAGGCTGAACGGGATCGTTCGTTTTCGGATCGGCTGTCATTTCTGCTCCCGCGGGGGTGCATACGCGGCCGCTGGTGGTGCCTGATTGACCACCAACCAAAACATCCCCACTTGCTCTACAATCTGCCGGAACTGGTCGAAGTCCACGGGTTTTTGGATGTAGGCGTTGACTCCGAGCCTGTAGCTTTCCACCAAGTCCCTTTCTTCTTTTGAAGCGGTGAGAATAACCACGGGGATGGCCTTGGTGCGAGCGTCGTCCTTGATCGATTTCAGGACTTCAAGTCCATCCACCTTGGGCAGCTTCAAATCGAGCAGAACCAATTGGGGCTGGAGGTTGAAGTTCCGGTGGGCATGCTCCCCGCGGCAAAAGATAAAATCCAGGGCCTCTTCTCCGTCGCGGGCCACTTCGACCTGGTTGGCGAGCTTATGGCTGCTCAAAGCGTGCAGCGCCAACTTCACATCTTTCGGGTTGTCCTCCACAAGAAGGATTTGCACGCCATTATCAGTCACCGCGCGCCTCCCTCGGCCGGTTCGTTTTCCGGTCCTCTATTCTCAAACGTTCCCAAAGTGAAATAGAAGGTTGCTCCTCGGTCGAGCTCCGCTTCCGCCCACACGCGACCCTCGTGCTTTTGAATAATTCGCTTAACGGTGGCAAGTCCTACTCCGGTCCCTTCAAAATCCTCGGCGCGGTGCAGGCGCTGAAAGACGCCGAAAAGCTTGTCGGAATACTTCATGCTGAAGCCCACTCCGTTGTCGCGGACGAAGATGGCCGGCTGGCCGTTATCTTGGACCGTCCCCACCTCGATCACGGCCCGCTCACGCGGGCGGGAGTACTTTACAGCGTTGGAGAGCAAGTTGGTGAATACCTGTTTCATCAAGCCAGGGTCGCACTCGACGAACGGCAACCGCTCCACTTTCCAATCGATCGCGCGAGACTTGCATTCCCTCTGGAGATCGGTGACGACTGCTTCGACCAGCGAGTCCAGCCCTGTCACTTGCAGGCTCAGTTCTCGGCGGCCCACGCGCGCCAGGTTCAGCAAGTCGTCCACGAGTTGACCCATCTCTCGCGTGCTCTCGCGGATGAGGGTAATGTTGCCGCACGCGCTCGTCGAGTTCTTCGTTCAGTTTGCGAAGCTCGTCCTCGGCCCGTTTACGATCGGTGACATCGCGGCCAACCTCGGAGGCGCAGGTTATCCTCCCGTTAGCGTCGCGGATGGGGGACACGGTTAAGGAAACATCGATGATGGCTCCATCCTTTCGTAGCCTCCGCGTTTCGCTGCGGTCGACAGTTTCTCCCTTCTTAATCCTTTCCAGGATTTTTTCTCCTTCATCGGCACGGTCGGGCGGCGCCAGGATGGAGATCGGTTTACCTACCATCTCCTCCGCCGAATAGCCGTAGATGCGCCGCGCGCCTCCGTTCCAACTGGCGACATTGCCTTCGAGCGTCTTACTGATGATGGCGTCATCTGAGGACTCCACGATGGAGGCCAGCTGCTCGTGCTCTTCCTCCGCCCTCTTGCGCTTGGTCATATCCCACACAACGCCCGCCATCTGCACCGCTTTTCCCGGTTCGTCGCGATAAACATTGCCTCGCGTGCCCAAGACGTGGGTGCTTCCGTCGGGCCAGACCACCCGAAACTCTGTGTCATAGGGAACACCTTTTTCTACAGAGTCTGCAACCGCTTGGTCTAGGCGTTCGCGATCCTCCGGATGGACGAGATTCAGGGAACCAGCGTATTCATCCGGAAGGGCGCCTTGCTCCAGGCCGTATAACGGGGCAGCAAATTCGTCCCAAGCGACCGAGTTTTTAGCCATGTCCCAGCTCCAGGTTCCAACGCCCGCAGACTTTAAGGCTAGATTGAGCTGCTCGTGGGTCTTCTGCAAAGCTGCGTCACGCTGCTGAATTTGGGCCAGCATTTCATTGAAAGCATCGATCAGGACGGCCAGTTCATCCTGATTTCCAGTTTTGGCTGCGCGGATCGAATACTGCTTTTCGGTCGAAACGATCCGGGCGATTTCCGCAAGGTTCTCGATGGGCTGGGCGATGGATCGCCGGGATTTCGATGAAATCAGAAGGGCGGCAATCAGAGAAGTCGCAAGGACCATGGCGACAATCCCCGCGTATCGTTTCAGGCGGTCATACATCTCCTGCAGGTCCGACACAATGTAGACGAAGCCGGTGGGCTTGCCTTCGACCATAATCGAGCGAACCAGGATAAGGTGATTGTCTTTGAACCAGTAGGCTTCGGTCCGACCCGGAGGTATTGCCGGCAGCGTCGAGAGGGCCTGACCTCTGCGATCGCGACCGTACGCTGCAAAGGGCCGGCGATCCGGCGAGTAGATCCACGCAGATTCAATGTTCGGGCCGGCCTTGAGCGCAGCAAGCGTGTTCTCGGCAGACTTTGGATCATTAAAGAGGAGCGCAGAAACACTGTTGGCCCCCACAATCTGGGCCTGGGTCGAGAGGTCGCGCACGAGGGTCTGCCGAAAGGTGACCATGTTGTAGGCAACAAACGCCGCGCAAGCCAGCAGTAGCGCCCCGCCACTCACCATCATGTTCATCCAGGCCAGTTTCTTGGTGATCGAAGAGTCGCGGATTCTGAACATTGCCAGTCAGTCTCCAGGCTGCGGATTTCTGGTCACATTGGCCGCCACTTTTAGCAGTTGAGAGCTCAAGGAAAGTCCCGCGCGTTCGGCCGCCGCAAGGTTGATTTCAAAACGCACTTTGTTTTCTTCCAAAATGAACTGAACCATCCCGCCTCGCCTTGTAAACTGAGGAATGTCACTGACCGTCAAAACGCTCATTTTATCCAGCCTGGCGAGAATCTCTTTTAGCTGGCTGCCTTCGGACGCGCTGATAAACAGAATGCGGCAATTCGAAGTGTCCTGCGGTTTCGAGATTCGCCTGAGCACCACGCTCTTGCCGTCGATGGCTTCGCCGGCGAGCGTTGCGTCGAGGGTCGTCCCGAAGGGATCATGACCGAGCACGCAGATGGCAAAGGACCCCGCCTCGTCTGAAGGAGGCTTTGAAGGCCATCCGACGAATCGTCCAAAGTTGTAAAGGTAGGCGGCCTTGACTTCGTACTCCGGGTGTCCTGATTCTTGCGAATGAAGATTATAGGCTCCCACCAGAAATAAGGCCGGCGTCCAAGCGGCGATTCGAGCCACGCAAAGCAAGCGGCTCTGGGCCCAACTGCCTTGTCGAGTGTGAAGGAAGGGGCTTATCCCGTAAAAAAGCTTCATGAGCTCTCAAGAACCTCCTACCTTCGCCAAGTTATTTCTGCGCCCACACTGCGCTTGATCAGAACAAGCCCCCCGATGTCGCCCCCAAACTCCGCATGATGGGGTTGGAGCAAGTTCTGCCCCTTCACTGAAAATTCAAAATTGGGGTGGAAGTGCCAACCTAGTCGCAAATCGGCGGTACCGTAACTCCCAACCAGTTGAGCCGGCAGGGCGCTGACGTAACGATAGGTCTGGTCAAACTCAATTTTCCCGGGTAAATCCAGCGAAGATTGGATCGCAACTTGGTGATGGGGGCTCGATCCTTCGGTTGAACGGGGAGAGGAAAGGGTCGAACTTCCGGCCGCTTTTTTCAGGTCGATATACAAATAGGAATAGGAGCCTCTTAGACGCACCCACCCCTTTGGCCGCCATTCCGGAGCGACTTCAACGCCGGAGGTGGTGCCAAGAAGCCCATTGCGGAGAAGAAATGGCACAACCAGATGAGGTGGCGGGGGCGATGTCTCAGAGAACGGCACGCCCGGGTCAATACTTTCGAGGTTGTCATAATTGTTGTAGAATGTGGCGATGTCCATACTAAGATTTGGCTTGATCAGGCTCCGGTATCCCGCTTCGTAACCGACCAAGGTTTCCGAAAAGAATTTCCTGTCTCCGGTAAGGCGCAAGAATGTCAGAGGATTGGTTGCAAGCACGCCGGTGATCTGGAGATCTTCGTCCAGTCGGGAGGGGGTGACGACCGCGCGCGTAATGGAAGCCCAGACTGTTTGCCGCGACCCCGGAGTCCACAGAAGCCGCGCGCTCGGCTGTACCTCGAAGCCGGTATAGTTGTTGTGCAAGACTTTCGACCCGACCGTTATCCAGAGTTTATTCTCAACGATCGGAATCTCATCCTGGACAAACGCGCTGTAAAGCTTGTCGGTAAATTGATTCGGATTGAAGACGACGGTCGGGACGACTTCCAAGGCATTTCCCGAGCTGAGGCGAGCCCCAAGTCCCCACGAGAAATCCTGCCCTCGCGGGAGCGTCCGGTGGTGAACGAAATCGACGTCGAAAGTGTTTCGAATTTCCCCGAAGCTGGGCTGGTGCCGGTCGGTCCTGTCGTAATAAGCCTGCAACTCGACGTCGGAGCCCTCACCGAGCAGACGTCGCCAGCGACCGAGTAGATTTCCCCCGGAAAGTTCTGCGTTCCGCTCCACAATCGTCATAAAGGGCGGAGAGAGACTCGCAATCCCTGTAATTCCTCCCGCGTCACCGTTATAAAAGTCGCCTTGAAACGTGAACCCGTCTCGATGGTCAGGTTCCCAATCCGATCGGAACCCCCCCTGACCCATCCGCCAGTCATCGAACTGTCTGTTATTCGCATGGAACTCGGGGCCTCGGGTAAATGCTTTGCCGTAGAAACGGAAATTGAGATTCTTACCGTTCCCTGACCCGTATCGGAAATTGACGAAGCCTTGGGTCACGTTCCCGCCTCCGGTGGAGACTAGCGTTCCATGCGTGTCTTTGGAATTTTTGGTCACGATGTTAATGACTCCGTTGACCGCATTCGCTCCCCAAATGGTGCCGCCCGGTCCGCGGATTACCTCGATCCGGTCAATGTCCTCAAGCAGAGTGTCTTGAACATTCCAAAAAACACCGGCAAATAGGGGAGTGTAAACGCTCCGTCCGTCGATCAGCACGAGGACCGACCGGGAGAGGGAACTTCCGAACCCGCGCACCCCGAGAGACCATTGGTTGGAATCGATTCTCGCCACCTCAACTCCCGGCACCAGACGCAGGACTTCAGGGATGCTGGCCGCCCCGGACCGACGGATATCCTCCTCGGTGAGGACGAAAACGGCCGCGGGAGTTCGCCGCAGCTGCTCAGGCTCCTTGGAAACCGTTGTGACCTCGACGTTTCCGAGTTCCTCCAAGTTCAAGCGGGTGAGGCGTTCTCCGGACTTCTGCGCCCCTTGAGGGGTCTCAGAGAAACTAGCCCGTACCAAGCCCGCAATTGATATTAGGCAAAAGATGGTCTTCGGTACTCTGCCTCCCAAGGTGAATCTTCCCATTCGAAGTAAGGAATACCTCCGGTCGCTGGCTCGTTCGTGCCATGGCCTGCCCAATCAGTAATCGGCACCATGTCATATCAACATGAATGATTTTTGGGGTGCCGGATTGGGCCTGGGGCAGCCCCTACCCTTAATCGGGCTCTCAAATTTTCTTCGCGCAGCGGATTCCTTATGGCGGCGGGACAGTAGTCCGGCCTTGGGCTGCGGGGCGGAAAATGGGGTGTCGCCGAAGAATTTCTTCAGGACACTTTCCAGAGGCGCGGGAGAATACTTAGGGCGGATTAGTTGGCGAAGGCAGGTGAGAAAACCCCTGGGGAATATTTCCGGCCCTTTGTCAACGCGGATGTCCGCAAGCTGGCCGGCGTGGTGAGCGACCCCGACCTTTGACCGCGTGCCGACGGCGAGCGCAATGATCCCGCCGGTGGACGTCCCCGCGATCAGGTCGAAAATCCGGTAGAGCTCTTTCTCCAAACTCTTCTCGGGCTCAGCAGGAATCATGGCCGAGATGATCCCGCGAGTCCCCCGCCGTCTATAGAGAGGACTTTGATCGTCGTCTCTGAGTGGACGGAGTCGTTTCCGCTAAAGCGCCTTCTTACTATCTGTCCGAGAAATACCTTGAACGGCAACACAGCACTCGGAGGTCGTCCAGGGCGGTCACGGGGGGGTGGCGGTGTCATTTGGAATGGGGCTCCCCTCGACTGGCCGGTCATTCCCCCGAAAGCGGGAATCTACATCGCAAACCTTTGGAGACGTGCTGTGGTTGGACTGGATTGCCGTTTTCGTCCTTCGACTTCGGGCGGGACCTCGAGCTTGCCGAAGGGCGGGAATGATAGATCTGAAAGCGCCCAGGTTCTGCAAATGGGGTCAGTACCCGGCGGCTTCAGACGATCTCTTCGCGTTCCGCATCCCAGACGAC
>QHZN01000078.1 GCA_003225365.1 Acidobacteriota bacterium | reverse complement strand
CACGTTTGTGACATGCAGCCGGGCCGCGCGTTCGCGGATGGTTTCCAGCATTTCGTCCTGGATATCCACCGCAAGCACTTTGCCCGATTTGCACACCTTGGGGGCGAGGCGGAACGTGAAGAAACCGGATCCCGCGCCCAAGTCCGCGACGAACTCGCCGCACCGAAGTCCCAGCGCATCAATGACGACGCGGGGGTGTTCCTCTTCTTCGCGCTCCGGCCGATCGAGCCAGGAAATTCCTCCGGGACCCATAACTCTGGCGATTTCACGGCCCATATAGAATTTCCCGATTCCATGCGGGTCATGAACGGCCCGAATCTCATAAATTGAGCTGCCGGCTGAAGCGGCAACTTGAAATGCCGCGGCGAGCGCAGATTTTGGGAGACGCTGAATTGCGCGTTGATTGACCTTCTTTGAGGCTGCCTCAGCGACAAAGATGGTCGCAGCAAGACCGGCGGTCAGCCAAACCTGCTTGTGACGGAGCATTAGAAGTGAGCCTCTGCGTCCTTCAGAACCTCGAGATTTCAGATCAATTTGTGGTCAAAGTAATCCGTGATCAGACCGGGCAGGTTGTTCGGTCGAACGCTGCCCTCGCAAGTTTAACTCGGCGCAAAAATGCCGGGACGAAAATCGTGCGCAATCGGACAGGAAGCGACTGTCCCTTGGTGGTTAACAGATCCAATGGTATTCTCTAAATTATGCGGCTCGCGATAATTTTCCTCCTTGTGAGCTCGACAGCCTTCCCGGAAGACGGTGCGATTCTTTTCAAAATCAAATGCTCAATGTGCCATCAAGCCGGGAGTGGCACCCGTGCACCCCTGCCCGAAGTTCTGCGGCGGATGTCACGCAATTCGATCCTGACCTCATTGGAAACCGGACGCATGAAGCCGCAGGCCGCCGGTCTAAGCCATGACCAGCTCGAAGCCATCGCGAACTACCTCGGCATGCCGGATCAACCGGCGCTTACAACGCGCTCGGGAGACTGCGCGGGCGATCCACCGCCAATGTCCGACGCTCCGGGTTGGGTCGGTTGGGGCGGCGATCTCGCGAACACCCGTTTCCAACCCGCGAACGTTGCCGGCCTCGATCCCGCTGAGATACCCAAATTGAAACTCAAATGGGCATTCGGATTCCCCGGTGCTTCGAGCGCCAGCGCACAACCATCGATAACAGGTGGCAGAGTGTTCGAAGGTAGTGAGGACGGGACAGTCTATGCACTGGACGCAGCTTCCGGCTGCACTATTTGGAAGTTTAAAGCGAAGTCTATGATCCGTTCCGCCGTGTCCGTTGGTGCGCACGCGGTTTTCTTTGGCGATGTTCAGGCCAACGTATATGCCGTCAACAGGGAAAACGGCGCCCTTTTGTGGTGTACGCGGGTCGAAGACTTTCCAACAGCTCGCATCACTGGCTCTCCGGCGTTGTATCGAGATCGGCTTTTCGTCCCCGTGTCCTCGGGTGAAGAGGGCTCCGCGATGGATCCGAGTTACGAGTGCTGCAAGTTTCGCGGAAGCGTCTTGGCACTGGAAATCGAAGGAGGCAAGCAGCTTTGGAAAACTTACGTCATTGCAGACGCTCCGCGGCCTACCACCCGAAATTCAAAAGGCACGCAGATGTGGGGACCATCCGGCGCGGCTGTCTGGTCTGCGCCAACGCTGGATCCGGCGCGGAAACGCGTATATGTGGCCGTCGGGAATGATTATTCGGAACCGAGCACCAATTCGAGCGATGCCGTGCTAGCGCTCGATATGGACTCTGGATCAATTCTCTGGTCACGACAATTCACCGCGGGGGACCGCTGGAACCTTGCATGCGTGAATCCCGACAAGGCCAATTGCCCGAAAGAGGCTGGACCCGATTTTGATTTTGGGGCTCCGCCGATACTCGAGTCCTTGCAGGGCGGCCGCAGCCTGCTGATTGCAGGACAAAAGTCTGGAAACGTTTACGCGATGGACCCTGACCAGCAGGGGAAACTCGTGTGGGAATCCAAGATCGGCCGCGGCGGCCTGCTGGGCGGAATCGAATACGGAGGCGCTTCCGACGGAGAGTATGTTTATTATCCGCTCTCCGATTGGGTTGAAAAGGATCCGACGGCCGGCGGTGGACTCTTCGCCTTGCGAATGGAGACTGGAGAAAGAGCCTGGGCTGCCCCACCATTTAAGCCCGCATGTGTCGGCTCGGCAGGATGCAGCGCAGCGCAGTTGGCACCAACCACCGTTATTCCCGGCATTGTTTTTTCAGGATCGATGGACGGACACTTGCGCGCTTACAGTACCAAGGACGGCAACGTTCTTTGGGATTTCGACACGGCCAAAGAGTTCGAGACCGTTAACGGAACCAAAGCCCACGGCGGATCACTAAGCCAATCAGGGCCCGCCATCGCCAACGGAATCCTGTATGTCACCTCAGGCAATAGCATGCCGGGAAATGTGATGCTTGCTTTTTCTGTAGAAGGAAAATAAGGCCGACGGCCGGCGCAAGTGTCATCCTTCTTACTTCTTATGGATTGGTTCAAAGTTTTTGGTTGTGTTCATATTGAACCGACCAAACGACGCACAGCCTCCCCTGGTATAACCGCGCTGAAGTCTCAGTCGGTTCATTTAACAAAGGTTACTACAGCCACTCCGAAGCCTCCCAACTTCAACGAAGGGCCAGACAAAGTCCTCGTGGCTGGGGGGTTGGAGGCCGTGGTCTGGTCCACCACCTCCACCTTTGCTCCTTTGACCTCAGGAAGACCTATCACAAGCTCACGATCGCGCTTGTTCACAACCAGCAGTTTATGTACCCCGTGCGGGCTCACAAACGCCTGGGCCATCACGTAGCCGGAATCAGTTGAGGTTTCAACAATCTTGTCGCCGGGCGGGAAACTGTCATGAATCAGCTTGAGGACCCAGTACCGCGCATTGGGCTCGCCGGTTTCCCAGTCGAGCATCGCTATGCTTGGCCACATCCCTGGAGCCGTAGGAATTCCCGATTCTGCCGCATCTTCGATACCCAACCGTGCCAGACCCGCATAAACATACGCGTAAACAGCGGCTGAGAGATTCCAGTAAGCAGGCCGGATGGGCGTGAATTTATAGCCGGGCTTGGTCTGCGTCCAATCCTCAGGCAGCATCGTTCCAATTTCGTTCACCATGGTGCCCGTCGTGGGCGAGAGCATTTTCCGAATAGTTTCCAGATATCCCGTAATCTCCAGGAACCTGTCCGCTTGGTTGAAAAAAGTAAATTGGTGTGCCTCCGGAGGCTCATCGGCGTTGGGAACGGCATAAAAGTGATAAGAGATCATATCTAGCGGGATTCCCGGTTTGTGATTCTTCGGATTTAGGAAATATTCATATAGCTTCGGATGGCCAGCGGGATAGGAATCGGAAAGTCCGACAAACTTGGTTTGGGGGGATACCTTGTGGACAACCTCCACTACGGCGTCGTAGATCGTCGTGTAGGACTCCGCGGAAAGTCCGTGCTCGTTATCCGGCTCATTCAGAACCTCCCAATAATCCACCTTCCAGTGATGGCCAGATTCGTGCCACTCGCCCAACTCGTCTATAAAGCCGCCGTTCACGTGCCATGCCACGACACGGGCAAAGTACTCGCCCACTTCGCGGGCGGTAGGGTCTCGCAGCTCCGAGCCTTGCTCGTATTGCCAGGCGCGGACCGTGGGATCGGCCGGATACGGAACCGGCTTGTCAGTCTTGAACATCCATTCCGGAATGGCGCTGAAATTCAACACCAATGGATGTCCTTTCGTGACGTTCATCACGTCTTCGGTCACCGGGTCAACGTAGGAAAAATCCCAAGAGGTTTTGGTTCCCGTGGGCGGATCGAGCTCCAGGATGCCGAAGTGAGGATAGACGTATCCTCCGCCGGCGTATCGAACGTCATCCGCTCCGAGATCCGCAAGGGCCTTGGAAATCTTGTCGTGGAGCGGCGACTTTCGCCACATGTCCGGCGATGCTCCCAGCAATAAGGTCGGCTTGGTATTGGAAATCCGAATGGTCCGGTCCCATCGGACTTGAACCGTTACTGGCGGGTCCGCCGCCCTGCTGCTGGAGAATCCAAGAAAGAAGACAAACCCAAGAAAGAACCCGATGATTCGTTTTTGGCGGGGCATCCTGAAATCTCCTCAAGACAGATTGAGATCGGATCCAAATACGTCATGAAAGCTTGGCAAGTGGACTCACTTGATTCCATGAAGTCGAAACGTTGAAATTGATTGCAAATTGTGGACGACTTGGCGAAGGGGCAGCAAGAATCGAAAGCATGCAAACTTGATTTGGGCATGTAGCGCCACCGGCCCATTCGGACAATTACTGGTTCGAATAGCACATCGCGAGAAGAAAGCCATTCGTTCAATGCTTCCCAGCGCGTGGCGGTTGGGTCCATGCCCGGTCGTATTCGAACCCGGCTGTGATTCCCCCATCGACAACGTGCGCAATCCCCGTGACACCTTTGGAATCATCGGAGACCAGGTACAACGCGCCGCGCGCAATGTCCTCCGGCGTCAGCACCTGACCGAGGGGAACGCGCGTGAGCCGCTGCTTTAACACCCCTTCCGGATCGCCGGATGCCTCTAAGTGCTCCTCGAGCATCGGAGTGTAAGTAATACCCGGGCAGATACAGTTCACTCGAATGCTGTCCGCCCCATAATCCATTGCCAATGACCGAGTGAGCAGCATCACAGCCCCTTTGGATGCCACGTAGGCCGGCGTTTTGAATTGTCCGCCAAAACTGCTGATGGAAGCTGTGCTGAGGATCACGCCTCCACCTTGCCTGCGCATATGCGGGACTACGTGCTTGACCCCCAGGAATATGGATTTGAGGTTTACCGACATCAGCCGGTCCCACTCTCTTTCGCTTGTGTCTTCCAAAAATTTCACCAAGACAATGCCGGCGTTATTGAAGAGGATGTCCACTCTTCCCCACCCTCGAACAGTCTCGTCCACGCAGTCTTTCACTTGTTCCTCAACACCAACGTCGGTCAAGGAAATTCGGGCATCGCCGCCTTCTTTTTGAATGAGGGCCAAAGTTTCGTCGAGGGCTTCCTTCTTGACGTCGACAAGTGTCACGCGGGCGCCCTCTTTCGCAAACAAATTAGCCGACGCGCGTCCAATCCCGCCCGCCGCACCTGTAACAATCGCGACTCTTCCCTTAAGCTTCATGAAACCAAACCTCTGATCCCGCATCCGAAGACAATATGAAAAACACGAAGCTGAACGCCCATCTATAGCTCTAACCTTCCGCCTTCGCTGCTCATGCTGACTTTCCCGAACTCGTCGCCAGGCCACGGCGAACTTCATTCACCCCCTCGGTCAATGCTTTTTGGAAAAGCCAGATATCCCCTGAGTAGCTGATGCATCGGAACCCCTGGTTGATGTAATGGAGGGCTTGCTGCGCGTCGCCAGCCAGAATTCCAGCAGGAATTCCTCGCCGCTTACAGGCATTGAGAACGAGTTCCAAAGCCTCGGTAAATCGAGGATGATTGAATTGGCCGGGAACTTCCATCGAAATTGAAAGATCCAGAAATCCGAGCCAAATGAGATCGACACCCGGGACTGAGACGATTTCTTCCACATTTTCCACGCCCGCCGTCGTTTCAACTAAAAGCCCGCAAATCATTCCGTCATTGGCAGCCTTCATTTTTTGCGGAATGTTTCCGGAAAGGTAATCGTCGTGGGAAATGGAAAAGGCCGCGCCTCGATGCCCTAGAGGAAAGTATCGGCAGGCATCGGCAATCCTTTCAGCCTCCCGGGCGCTTTCAACTTTGGGGACGATGATGCCGTTTGCCCCAGCATCCAGCAAGGGACCAATTAAGTGGTATTCACCAGCAGGAGGCCTGACTAATACGGCGAGATCGAGCGGTCGAGATTGGGACAAGAGGGCCTTGATCGAATCCATTCCAAAACCGCTGTGTTCCATGTCGTAAACGACAAAGTCCACTCCCGTGCTGGCCAGTAGCCGCGCGATGCCCGAGGAATTGAATTCAAACACCCACGTCCCAATCACCGCCTGATTTTGTCGAAAGGCCTCTTTGAGTGCCAGAGCCTTCAAATTAACTCCCCTGGATATGGGCGTGCCATCGGGCTCGGTTGGCTTCTAACTTTCGAATCAAGCCCGGATGGCTCAGGACTTCCTCATTGACAACGCGCTTGGGCACTTCACCTTTGAGCACAGCCAGGACGGATTCAACGGCCGATTGTCCCATCTTCAGGAAACACTCATCAGTCCAGCAGAGAGAGTGAGGGGTCAACAAAACATTGTCAAGCTGGAGCAAAGGATCATCCGCCGGCAGCGGTTCTTTCTCGAAGACATCAAGGGCCGCACCTCCGATCCGTTGATTTTTGAGCATTCGATATAGAGCTGTTTGATCGACAATCGGCCCACGAGAAGTATTGATGAGGTATGCCGACGGCTTCATCCAAGCCAGCTCGCGCTCCCCAATCATCCCGCGTGTTTCGGCATTAAGCGGGCAATTGACGCACACAAAGTCGCAATCTCGCATCAGCGTTTCCAAATCCACCATTCGAATTCCCAGGTCCGCGACGTCCTCGGCCCTTACATACGGGTCTCTCCCGAAATAAATCATGTCAAAGGGCTTCATCAGACGGAAAATTTCCAGCCCGATATTTCCCAATCCAATGGATCCAAGGACGCGGCCCGTTAAGCCGATCGACTTGACGTCAATCCTGTCATTCCATCGCCCCTCCCGCAACACCTTGAATTTTGAAAACATGTTGAGTGAAAGCGCGAGGATGAATCCCACGATTCCCGACGCCATCGGCCGGCGGACCCCGTCCGGCGTGATTGTCAGCATGACTCCTCTTTCGGTTAGGGCTTTGACGTCAACCATGTCGTAGCCCACTCCGAAGCGAGCGATCACGCACAATTTCGAATCCGCCCCACTCAATGTCTCCGCGCTTATTCGAGGGGCGAGCGATATCAAAGCATCAAGACCAGCGATTTGTTCCGGGGTCACTTCGGGAAAGTGGTTGTCGAAAAACTCAACAGATATGGCATCCGAGTTGGCCAGGCCCGACAGACCTATGTCTCCCATGGCCACCTGACCTGTGCTTTTCAGAAAATCTCGGGTCAACGCAACACGATACTTGGCCATTTAGCTCGTTCCAAAAACGCAAATAGGCTGCATTTGTATTTGAAAAATTGGATTCAATAGACCCGGTCAACCATTATACAATCCTCTATCTAAATATCAAGCTATCAGCTAGAATGATTGTCTGATAAGCATTCAACTGGTTCGCACCGTTGCTCAAGCGGTTGAAATTAATCGACTTGCCAAGATTTGCAATAAACTCTGATTTAGAAGAAGGCTTTCGGATTGGATCCGGTTTACAAGGGTTTGCCTTTTCAATTTGACTTATTGCCGAATGCGGTTGCTACAATCTACCCTTTTCCGGCCAATAGCGGGTGGGCTCGCAGATCAGAAGACGATAACTACACCGAAGTTCGATTCCAAGAGGGTGAGATATGCTGGACAGAATTAAGGTGGAGGAATTCGAGAAGAACGGCTTCACAATTCAAAACGAATTAATTTCTAACGATGAGGTTTCTGAATTTCTTGCCGATGTGGAGTCCATTTGTGCCGGAAACACCCTGGCCCAACATGACAAGACGCGGCTGGAAATGGAACCCAACCAGCCACCCGACGGAACACGCGTGAGGCGCCTCTACGAACCTTGCACCCATTATCCTCGATTCCGCGCCTTTGCTGAATCGACCAAATTGCTGGATTGCATTGAGGCTCTGCTCGGGCCCAATCTGATGCTCCATTACAGCAAGCTGAACATGAAACCGCCGGCGATTGGCTCAGTAGTGGAATGGCATCAAGATCTCGCCTGTTATCCGCTGACAAATCGAGATTCCCTGGCCGTCCTCGTATATCTCGATGACGCCGACATCGGCAACGGCTGTCTTAAAGTAATTCCGGGGATGCAAAATGGTCCTTTGATGAACTATACCACCGGCGGATTTTTTCAGGGGAGGATTACCGAGCCGGTGGATGAGTCGTTGGCTGTCCCGGTCGAGGGCAAGGCGGGAACGGCGATTTTCATGCACTGCATGACGCCACACACATCCGCGCCCAATAAATCTGACCGTCCTCGGCGAACCTTGATCCTGAGTTATAGGACCGCTGATGCAGTCCCGCTTTACATGCGAGAGACGACCGTTGGGATCGAGGCGAATGCACGCCTCGTCCGCGGGCAAGTTCCCTCGCGCGCCCGTTTTACCATGACGGAATTCCCTATCCCACATTACAGATGGAAATTCGCGTCGTTGTACGAATTGCAGGAGCTCTCTCGAGCCTCTGACCAGAAGAAATAACAGACTGCCTGCAAATTTGGCCGGGCCCCGCGCACTTGTCCGGCGAGATCGAAGAGAGTCGAGCCGCTGAGAAATGCGATCCTGTATACGCGAGGGAGGCGGATACGACGACATGGACGCTCGCCCTTCAGAAAACCACATGACTGCACGGCGAAGCTCGGTCACCAACGCAAGCAAGAAGCAACTTTGGTTGACAACTTTGATCGATCGCGGATGGCTTTTGGTTTCCGTCGTGCTCTGCCTGCGTGTGCTTCCGGCCACCTCACCCGCGCCGACTCAAGGCGGAACAGGCGTGCTGCTGCCGGATGGGCGCGAGTTCGTTTCCTGGGAGCGGCCGGTCCAATTTGCGAAGACATATTACGTGGACAACCGGAATCCTCGATCATCCGACTCAAATCCCGGCACGAAAGATCTCCCCTTCGCAACCATAGGCAAGGCAGCAAGAGTCCTGCAACCCGGCGAACGTGTCATGATCATGACGGGCGTCTATCGCGAACGTGTTGATCCTGCCCGCGGGGGAACGGGTCCCGACAAAATGATTAGCTACGAAGCCGCACCGGGCGCCGACGTTGTGGTCAAGGGCTCACGCCTGGTTAAGACCGGATGGGAGCCATCCAGCGAATACAGGTTGACGGTTCAGAAACCTTCCCCCACGACGCCCAGGATCTACAAACGGCGTTTGGACGACTTAGAGTTTCAGGGTTACAACCCATTCGGCATGGTCAATATAATGCAGGACCGCGTATACCTGAAACCCAAGCCGGAAGAGCTGAGGAGGCATCTCCTACGGCGCGGAATGGTGTATGTCGATGGAAAGCGACTCGAACAAGTTGAACTCTATGAAGAGCTAGGTCAGAGAGATGGCGCCTTTTGGTGCGAGCACGACGGTTTGACCCTTCACGTCCGCCTGCCCGGCGATGCGGACCCTTCGGAGCACGAAGTGGAGCTTGTAATCCAGGAACAGGTTTTTGCCCCTCGCACCCGCGGTTTGAATTATATTCGGGTCAAGGGCATCACATTTGAACACGCGGCCAACGCCTTTCCCGTTCCCCAACACGGCATGGTCTCCACAAGCAGGGGGGCATTCTGGATTATCGAAGACTGTGTCCTGAAGCATGCCAATTCAGTGGCGCTCGATATTGGCGCACAAGATTGGGATATGGTGCCTCCAAGCACAATCGGCCATACCATCGTGCGGCGAAATCAGATCATTGACGCTGGCGTTTGCGGGATTGCAGGAATGGGCGTCCAGGATACTCTCATTGAATCAAACCTCATTGAGAATGTGGGCTGGCAGGATGTGGAATTGACATGGGAGACGGGCGGCATAAAGCTCCACACCACTAAGAATTGCCTGCTGAGGAACAATGTCATCCGGCATCTCGTCCACGCTGAGGCGATCTGGCTCGACTACTTGAATGCGAACACCAGGGTAACCGGCAACGTCATGGGAGATACTTTGGAGACTCTCCGAGGCGGAATTTACCTGGAAGCTTCCCATGAATCCAATATGCTCGATAACAACATCATCTGGAAAGCAACCGAAGGCAAAGGTGGAGGCTCGTATAACATGCCACCGCACGGAGGGTGGGGCATTACGGTGGATGGAAGCGACGAAACCGTGATCGCACATAATCTGATTGGATTGACTCAAGATGCGGCCATCAAATTTCGGACCGTCGAGTCGCGCATTGTAGGGACGCGGGGGGGAACGTCTCGCCGGAATAAGGTGCTCAATAACATCTTCTACCGCTGCGGCAAGGCAATAGACTTCTCTAATGCAGACAATTCAGCGGAAGGAAACCTGTACACGAATGACTGGGGCGAGGTAACCGACGAGAATCAGCCCGTCGGACGAGGGTTGAATTGGGTTTCCGGCCCCGGCGCGCCCTCAATTTTGGACCTGGACGCATGGCAGAGATTCTTTGGTTTCGATATGCACGGCGCGTATGCCGATATGAGCATTGAGGTGGACCTCGATGCGCTCACCATCGCTTGGTCCGTAAAAGGCGATTTGCCGCGAGCGCCTGTAGACCCGCATTTCAAACACGACTTACTCGGCAAGGCTGCGGAAGGATCTCGTTTACCCGGACCGTTGCTACAGGTGCCGCAACAGCTGACCAAGATGCCAATTGATCCCAGGGCGCCGGGGAAATAGCGTCAGCCCATTCTTAATACTTCACCCTAATCCCGAGGGACGCAGGCGCGCAGCCATGATCTCGTATAATCCTCATCGGTTGACATCGCGAGCGGCATCATGCAGAGGATGACCGGGTGATGGCTGACGCGTGGATCCAAACCTCCGGGCGGATTTCCATTCCGAACCCGGGGGATTCCGGAACACGGACGATACCGCCTTCCGGAATGATGGGGTTCAAAAGCATTTTGGGCCAATCGGATTCGTAATATCTCTGAACGCTCTCCAAGATCCATAAGTTAGTGCAAACGGTTGCAAGGTGGGTGGAGGCATAGAATAAGAGCGGCCCTCCCGCCGTATGGGGAGCCAAGGGGAGCTGGTAAGCTTCCGCCAGAGCTGCGATTTTACGTGCCTCGCTGAGTCCTCCGCACCATGTCACATCGAGCATGACAAATTTCGCCACATGGGCTTCCAGCATGTCACGAAAGCGCATCAGGCCGGCGATTCTCTCGCTGAGTGTCAACGGCAACGAGGTCGCCTCGGCCAACTGGCGATAAGAGTCAAAACTATCGGCGAATAACATATCTTCGAGCCACGCGGGCTGATACGGCTCCAGGGCATGGGCAATGCGAATCGCCGAAGTCAGGTTCCAGCCGCCGTGAAACTCCACCATGATCTCAATGTCTGAACCAAATGCGTCGCGCAACTTTCGAACCGGACCGAGTCCTTCTTCTATGTCCGCATGGGTGATGTACTCATGTTGATTCCTCTGGGCCGCGGCGTCGAAGGGCCAGATTTTTATCGCCTTCACTCCGTAGCGATCCACCAGCTCCCGCATGATTTTGTCCGAATCGGTGTTGAAATCGTATCTCAGGCCGAAGCATGTGTTGTAAACCCGGATTTTCGGATTGGACTTGCCTCCCAGCAGCCTGTACACGGGGACCCCGAGAGTCTTTCCAAGCAGGTCCCAAAGAGCGAGGTTGATCGCGCTCATCACTCGCATTTCAGCGCCCCCGGTGATTTGAAAATCAAAGGTTCGGTAAAGGTCGGCCCAAATTCGATCGATGTCGCCGGCGTTCCGTCCGAGCAGCTGCGGGGCGACGGCGGTGTGCACGATGGCGGCCTCCGCCTCGTTGCGTGGATAAGTCTCGCCGATGCCCTCCTGGCCGCTTTCTGTCTGAATCCGAACCCAGATCCAATTGGGATTCCACGGCGCGTCTTCGGGGTGTTTCCAGTAGGTTGTGTCAATGCGCTTGATCAGCAAGGAAGGCATCTTGCTTGCGCCGGAGCTCTTTTCTTCGAGAAGCGGAATAGAAGCCAGCGACGACTCAAAAGGTGAGAGAGCTGCGGCGGCCGCTCCTGCCAGGCTTGCGCTGGCGGTTAGGAAACCTCGACGACTTTTCATTTGATTCTTCATGGACCTTCTCGCTGCGTTCCGAGTTCAAAAGGTGGCGCCCAGGCTCGTCACGAGATCAGGCAGACTATTCTGATTGACGTCGTCGGTGTAGATGAATCCTGTTGCTCCCAAGTCGAACTCCGGATGGAAGATCCACTCGCCGTGCCGCGGCTCCTGCGGTGATTCAAACCATCCCTTCGACGCAGGCCTTGAGGAATTCGCTTCCCCGCGCACGAACTTTGGAATCTGCGCTGATCAAATTGGCTTCACGAGGGAGCACGCTGCACGTGGTGCATTCGAGATGGAGCTGGTCGAGCAAGTTTTTGACGGCGGGAATATTGGCGGGCTCGGTGGGAGATAGAAATAGTTCCGCTCCGTCAAAGCCCCAATCGCGAATGCGGGACAACAAAGCTTTCTGCCCTTCACCCACTCGAGTGGTCCAAACCATTGGATTGACGCCGTATTTCACCGTCGTACCTCCATTGAAGCCCCAACCAGCTCATGCCCAATAGAAATTGCGATTGATTTTCATGCTTCCGCTTGCCACAAAAATGGGCGAATCAACGTTCATTTCCGCGCGAGGACTGCTAGCACAGCCAAGTAATTATCGGCCAGGAATCCTTCGTAGCCTTTCGGAGTGCCATCCCACCGTCTCCAATCGGTACTGCGGCCGTCCGGACCTCGTCGGTCGAACTGCCTCCCCTCAAATGCCTGTAAGAGCGGAAAAAGTAATTGGTCGCCCTCCTTCGAACGGCCAAGCCGGTAAAGTGCGTCGATGAAAAAATTCATGTAGCAAGCTGATGCCCCGCCGTTTTCGTAATTCTGGAAAGCGTCTGACCCATCCTCTTTCACAGGCCCGCCCCATTCAATCCCCACGGAGTTGTAATCCTCTTTTCGAACCGCGATCAAGTTGCCGGGCAGCCCCATATCAAATCGGTTGTAGCCCACCTCTTTCATCTCCGCGAAAAGTCGGTCCATGATTCTATTGCCCAGGTCATCGGACACAAGCCCAAGGCTGATCGCCATGCTGTTGACGAACGTAAAGTAGTAATCGTGAAGACTTCCCTTCTTATCTTTCCAACCCGCCAAAACTCCGGTGGCTGAATTGTAGAACGTCGATGCAAAAATGGACCGCAATTTGTCCGCGCGCGCGGCATACAAAAGCTGGTCGTCGGGCTTTCCGGCCATGCCGGCAATTTGGGTCATTCCGAGTAGAGCCTTGTACGCCAGCGCGTTGGAGAAGGCATCTTTGTTGGTGAACCAGATTGCGTCCCACCAGTTGGCTGGGTGATTCCACGGCCACGGACCCGACTCGCGCGTCTGGGGATATTCGAGGAGTCCGTCCCCGTCGCTGTCGAAGTCGAGCATCCTCCTGGCCCAGGCCTGAAGCCCGGAATAATTTTCGCGGAGCCAGACCTTGTCGCGACTACCTTGAACATAGTCCGCCGCGGCGATGATGAGCGACGGGTAAGCGTCCATGAAGTCGAAGCCAGTCTCATTCTTTGTCCCGGCGTTATATCCCGTCATGCCGCAGCCCTTGAACCCACGCAAATATCGATCGAGCGTCTCGCGCACCAGGTCTAACGCCGTGAGACCTTTGGCTAGCGGCGGCGTGCGCAGCGCAACCTCGCCGTATTGATAAACGGTGATCGCGCAAGCGTCGCTTCCAGCATTGTTGGCAAGAACCCGAAAGCGCGGGCTCAGTTGGAATATGTTGATGAAGTTTCGCCGGAAGCCGTCGAACCGTGAATCATTGTCGAGCCCGAATCCCGCGGGATAAATCGAAACAACGGCCAGAATGTAATCGATGGGTCCTTTCAACTGAGATGTTCCCGGAAAGGTGACGCGAACAAACTTCTCTTTTGCGCGAGGCTCGGGGTAATGCAGTACTTCGTACCCCAGACTCACTTCCCCGGCCGCTTCCGCGGTGATCCGGAAAGTCCCGTAACCGGGGAGATGGAGTAATGCCGGCAGCCGGACGCTTCCGTCCTCATTCATTCGTCCCAAAAGGGTCGGGTGGGACAATTGGAGATCAAAATTAAGAACTAGCGGCGCCCGTGGACTTCTCGTGTCATTGGATGAACGGAACCGAATTTGCGCGGCCGAGGTTGCAAAAATCCATGCCGGAGGGTTGCTCATCGCTTCGCCTTTCTGCCAATACCTTACCGTCCGGCCCGTACGACGGACTCCGAACTCGGAGGATGGTTTGCCGGGATCTAGAAGCACGTTGACGTCCAGCATTCCCTTGCCAAGCGAATCTACGGCTAAAGCCGCCAACGCCGGCTGATCCTGTGCAAATTGCACCTGCAAGTAAGCCGACCGATAAGTCAGCGCCCCTGCCCCATGCGCGCAAACGCGAGAGGAAAAGAAGACGCAGCAGATGCTCAAGGTAAAAACTATATTCAGCCTATGCATCGATAGACGTATGAATTCGGGCCAGCTTTCCGATTGCGGTCAGCTTACCTTTTCAAGCACGATCACCCAATCCGCAAAGCTCGGCAAAACAGTCGGTTGCCACGTACCGGATGAATCGGGCGTTATTTTGCCCAGCTCGATTCGTTTTCCGAAAAATGGTTCGACCAATGTAGCCTGATAATTAATCCGCGATTCGATGCCCTTGATCTTCGGAGCCTCAAAAGTAAATTGAGGCACAAAAATGAATCTTACTTCTTCCGGAATACCCGCGGCGAATGGCAGGTGGTAATCATCCTTGTTCCAATGCGGCTCGACCCAGTCCGGATGCGGTTCAAAGCGCCACCATGGGTAACGCATCAGCAGCTCTTTGCCCAACCCAATCTGCCCCGATCCGGGCAGCCTCGCCGCAACGTCCCATGGCGTGTCGCCCCAGGAATGACCGTGGGGTGAAGGGCCGAAGGGCTTCTCCGCCGTGTTGATTTGCCAGATGCCATTGGCGCCGTAGGTGTGACCCGCAACGCCGTTCAACATGCATGTCCAAAACATGAACCTTTGGACTTCCTGTCGGCTGGCTTCCATGATTCCTTCGTAACAAACCTCGGCAACGATGACCGGCATGCGCGGGGTCTTCGCAAGCGATGCCACAACAGAATCTACGGTCCTGGGTATCGCCCTTCGATCACTGTGTCCGGTCTGAAGCATTTCGAAGTCAAGAACCGAAACGTCTTCCAATTGATTCCGCGAGTTATCCGTGGGATGGATGGTGATGAGGCGATGGTATGGATCGGTCTTACGGACAAACTGGCCGATTTCAGTCCAGCCTTTCTTTTGCGCGGCCGCATCTTCGGTCTTGGTTTTCGAGAGGTAATACGGCATCGCCCCCTCGCCGGCAAGGCACCAGACGACCGAGTAGGCTCCCCATCGGGCGATCAGATTCCTCCAATGTTTTCTTAGTCTCTCAACCCCCATTATGGGCAGAAAATAACCCCAACAGGCCACAATACAAGGCACCAGGCCATGCTCGGAAAGATACTGAATGCGCAAATCGGCCATATCAAAATAGCGGGGATTGATGCGTCTGTAGTCCTGCTCCCAGGGGAATCCGGCCTCATTCGCCCCTCTTGGGTCGAAGGCCGGCATATCCGGATAAAGGCCAGCGATGATTTGGACCACCGTGAACCGCTTGGCGAGCCGGTCAGCCACCAGGAATTGAAAATCCTCCGGCCATTTGAGACGACTGCAAAAGCCCATCCACCAAGTGTCTCCCAACCAGAAGAACGGAGTCCCATCTTCGTGCTCAAAATGTCTCTGGTCTTTCGATATCTTGAGAGCGCCATGTTTGCGGAGCGAATTCTCCCCCTGGTAGGCGGATACTTCGAATCTCCCGGATTGGCCGTGCAGGTCTGAGTTCGAGGGGTCGCTCGAAATAGTTCGGTAAGTGTAAATTCCCGGCGCCGGCGCGGAGTATCGAACTCGCCAGGTCTGCTCCCCTGCCCAAAATGCCGGGACCCTTTGGTCGTTCCCTTGGGTGTCGGTGAATACCACGTCCAGTTCAACGTCATTGAAAGGATCCGCATACACTTTGCCCGACGCGAATTCCCATTCTGCCACGCAGCGCTCAATTCCATTCCGCACAGGACCATGACCGGAGAGAGTCTTCGCCACCGGCAATTTTTTGTCTGATGGAACACTGCCCTTCGCATTCGCAGACAATGGAACCGAACCCAACGCCAGACCTGAGCCGGCTTTCTCAATAAAAGACCGACGATTGAATGTTTTCACGCTCTGCTCCTTTTGCGCTTCGCCACGCGATCAGGATGGCGCATTCCCGTATTGGCCCTCGCCGATCGGTCGCGAGCTTTCTTCCCACCATCTCTTGACGACCCAGGCTTCGACATGGGCTTCCACATTCTCGGGAACAAAGCTGTGGACGGCGAACTCAGGATTCTTTCCAGCCGATTCCGGATTCAAGCGCACTTTGTAAACAACCCAGGAACAACCCACTCCCTGAGTGTTCCCAAATTGCCTTGAATCGGGCAAGGGAAGACGCCGATGAGAGGAACCGGTGCAAGCGATCAAAGTATTCTGGATTCCACTCGTCCAGGTTGTACGTCGGTTCCCCGTCCAGGGCCTTCCCCGGCCCTTGCCGGGGATAAGGAGAAACAAAATCTGGTGACTCGGGTTTAAGTGGAGAATACGGATTGCGCGGCGACTGAAGCTCACGATAAAGCAGGAATAACCGGCTGACAGTCTGCCGCACGCGGGCGGCTTCCTCGAGATAGCGGGTGAAATCGAATCGCCGGTTGATCACGGAGCCGTTATGTTCCGTGGCGGCCACCAGGACAAGCGGCCTGCCACGGAATAGAAAGTACTTGGGATTTTCAGGATGAATCGCAATGGGATTCCGATCCTTCGCCGCTGGTGTCATTGCGCGCGCCGAAGGCATGCCCGAGAGTCCCACGTTCCTTGCGGACTGGATTGAGGAAGCACAGGCAATCGAACCTGTCACCCCGAGAAGATCGAGGAAGCGGCGTCTATTCATAGTGAGCGCGCAGGGGCCAATCCTCTTCCTCCAGCGCCAACGACGCGACGGCCAAACGGCGACTCGGCATGAGCCAAGTCTCTGAAACCACTTCTGATTGCCCGCAGAATACTTCAGCCACAGGGCTTAATGCTAGAACAGATTTCGACAATTTTGATCTCAGCCGGCAGCGCTCGCTAACGAGCAAGCCAAGCGTGTTCAGTCGGTCGGAGATACAAGGACAAGGCATCGCCCGGCCAAAGGAAGACATACATTTATTGATAACAATGATTATACCAACGCACAAATATACTGTGGGAGATTCTTGTAGAGGTACTACACTGGCCCAACTTTCGCAGCGGAAAAGGCGCCTTGATTGTGCTAGATTCACAGTTCCGATTCGCCCCCACGACCCTCGGAAATTGAATATCAAAAGTCGGGAGACCTATGACCCTAAGACTCGCCACGGCGGACTATAGCTTCCCGAAGCTGGAATGGGAACAGACGTTGCGGCTCGCTCGCGATATCAACATGCAGGCAATGGACCTCGGGATTTTTGCAGGACGTTCCCATCTGAGACCGGACGAGATTTTTTCCAATGTCCCACGGTCCGCTACCCGAGTGTCTGATGCGCTTCGGGCGAATGGCCTGGCCATCGCCGACGTCTTCCTCCAGCCGGGGACAGTGTTTGAAGAATACGCCGTCAATCACCCGGAGGCCTCAGTACGCCGAAACGCTGCCGAGTTTTTCCATCGAATACTGGAGTTCGCGCTCCGATGCAATGCAAAACATGTGACGCTTCTCCCCGGAGTCCATTTTCCCGGCGAAACTTACGAAGATTCATTGAAGCGCTGCGTTGACGAGCTTTCCTGGCGGACCGAAGCCGCCGCTACACTGGGGATTACATTAGGAGTGGAGGCTCACATCGGCTGCATCACTCCCACGCCCGCCCAGGTGAAGCAACTCATCGGCATGGCGCCGGGATTGACGCTGTCGCTCGACTACACCCATTTTGTCTATCAGGGCATTCCGGACAACGAAATCGAGCCGCTGCTCGCCCACACCTCGCATTTTCATGTACGAGGCGCCTGCAAGGGTAAGATCCAAGCATCCTTCAAAGAAAACACCATCGACTACCGGCAGGTTTTGCGGGCCATGAAGCGGCTGAACTATCCGGGTTGGTTTGTCCTGGAGTACGTTTGGGTAGACTGGATGGGTTGTAATGAGGTCGATAACATTAGCGAAACGATTTTGTTCCGGGACTTCTTGTGCTCTGCCGACCGTGAGGACTAACCCTGATGAGCTCCCTGCACATTGCGGGTCTGTCCTGTGTGCTTTTGGGAGGCATCCTGAATGGAACATTTATCCTGCCCATGAAGCGGATGAAGGCTTGGAGCTGGGAGAATATCTGGCTGGCGTATTCGGTGGTCGCGATGGTCGTGTTGCCGTGGGCCCTGGCTTTTGCCACGGTCCCGAATCTCGGAGTATTGATCGAGCAATGCTCGTGGGGCGCTCTCATCAAAATCATGGGGTTCGGCTTTGGTTGGGGCGTGGGTTCGGTGTTCTTTGGATTGGGGGTTTCGAGAATTGGCATGGCCCTGGGCTATGCAACCGTGCTGGGAATTACCGCCTCACTCGGTTCTCTTCTTCCATTGGCCGTACTTCATCCCGATCGGCTATTAACCGGACAAGGCTATGCCATGATGGCGGGAACGATCCTCGTTGTCCTTGGGCTGGCTTCTCTGGCCATTGCCGGACGAAAGCGGGAAAAGGAAACCCAATCCCCCGCAACAGAGACGGCAAGGTCCGGCTTCGCGGTCGGAATGGTCATTTGCGTCCTTTCGGGAATTTTTTCCGCAATGCTCAACTTCAGTTTCGTGTTCGGCAAGGAACTGGTCGATCGTTCAGTGCCTGGAGCCGGAACCACCATGGGCGCGAATCCCGTCTGGGCGCTGGCCCTTAGCGCGGGGTTTCTCGCCAACGCAGGGTATTGTGTATTTCTCCTCAACAAAAACCATTCATGGACCGGATTCTTAAGAGGAAAGACCCTTTCCTACGCCTCTGGCATATCCGTAATGGCCCTGCTTTGGTTTGGCGCCATCGTTGTTTATGGCGCAGGTGCCGCGGACTTGGGGGCTCTCGGGGGCGTAGTCGGCTGGCCATTGCTGATGACCATGACGGTGATCACGGCCAATATCTGGGGAGCGGTGACGGGAGAGTGGACGCAGGCAAGCCGGGCCTCCCGCACCTACTGGTGGTCGGGCATTGCCGTGTTGCTCATCGCGATCACCGTGATCTCACGCGGTGGTGCGGGATAGAAGCCGGAATTCGCAACCCTACTTGGACGCCGTTTTCTGCTGCACGGTCTCGAGAGTAGCGCCCCGAATCCAATCCAAAATTGTCTTGTATTACGGGCTGGATTCATTGCCCGGCCAGCGCTGCCCTCCGTTGTGCATAGCGAGACAATCGGATACATCCGCGCCCGAGTCCGTGGGCCGGGTGGGTTTGATCAGGATCAGGCTAAGGGTCGGATTATTGATGTCCACCACTCGCATGGCGTACTTGTAGTTCTCGCCGCTGTTCCGTTCTGAAAAGACTCCCTCGGAATTAGGCGGCTTTAATTTGAAAATCACGAGATTGGCATGGCGAAAGACACAGGCTTTGCCATCGGGCCCCGGAGCGGACAGAATCGGTTCGACACGGGCGATGAAGAACTTGAAATCGAGCACCGAGCCTGGCGGCACATCCGCCAGCGCTTCGGATAACTTCTTCCCGGCCAGCACTCGTTCCGCGATCAATTTCAGCCGCGGGTTCTGCTCCATGTTGAGTTTTTCCAACTTGGCGATGCGAGCCCCGTTTTTTCGATCGTGGGGTCGCCGCAGCTGGTCTCACCCCAAGAGTTGGGTCGCGACGTTTCCATGCACGTCTGTTAGACGAAAATCGCGACCTTGAAACTTGTAAGTGAGCTTCTTGTGGTCAAATCCAAGCAGTTGCAGGATGGTGGCATGAAGGTCATGCACGTGAACCTTGTCTTTGGTGACGTTGAAACCCAAGTCATCGCTTTCGCCGAGCGTAATGCCGGGCTTGATGCCCCCGCCCGCCAGCCACATCGTGAACGCGTTGGGGTGATGGTCACGGCCGTTGTTGCCGCCCTGCACCATGGGAGTGCGTCCGAACTCCCCGCCCCAGATCACCAGTGTGTCCTCGAGCAGGCCGCGTTGCTTCAAGTCCTTGATTAGCGCCGCGCATGCCTGGTCCGTGTCCCTGCAATTTTCCTTGATATCCTCGACAAGATGGTCGTGCTGGTCCCAAGCTTCGTGGTACAGCTGAACAAAGCGGACTCCGCGTTCCACCAGCCGCCTCGCCAACAGACAGTTGTTCGCGAAAGAAGGCTTTCCCAACTCCGCGCCGTACATCTCCAGGGTCTCTTTCGTTTCGTGGGACAATTCCATCAGTTCCGGCGCGCTCGTTTGCATCCGGAAAGCCATCTCATAGGAATTGATTCGGGTCGCGATTTCGGGATCCCCCATCAAGTCCATGTGCAACTGGTCCATCCGTTTGATGGAATCCATGGTGTCACGCTGGAGAGCGGCGTCCACTCCGGGCGGATTGGAGAGGTAGAGCACAGGGTCGCCGCTGCTCCGAAATTGCACGCCCTGATACAGCGTAGGCAAGAAGCCGCTTCCCCAGCAAGAATTCCCGCCGCTCGGCCCCTTCTTCCCTGAGCTGAACACCACGAACGCAGGGAGGTCTTTCGACTCCGTGCCGAGACCATAGGTGACCCATGCGCCCATGCTGGGACGGCCAAATTGCATCGTGCCGGTGTTCATCAGGAGCTGCCCTGGGGCGTGGTTAAAGGCATCCGTTACCATCGACTTGACGATGGCGATGTCGTCAGAGACCTTAGCCAAGTGAGGGAGCAGCTCAGAAAGCTCAGCGCCGCTCTGACCGTATTTGGCGAATTTGAACTTCGGTCCGAGCAGTTTGGAGTTTGGATTGATAAATGCCGCGCGGTATCCCTTCAGCAGCTCAGGAGGAGGAAGTGTTCCGTCGAACTTGGCCAGCTGGGGCTTATTATCAAACAATTCCAGGTGGCTGGGAGCACCGGCCATGAAAAGAAAAATGACTCGCTTGGCCTTTGGAACCAGTGGTGGTTTCCTGGGGGCTAAAGGATCGACGACTGTTAAAGGTTCGGCGAAGGCCAATCCCGCCTCGCCAAGCAATTGACTCAAGGCAATCCCACCCAGCCCAACGGCACAACGCTCCAAGAACCATCGCCTCGCCACATCCTTGGGTTCCAGGCCTTCGTAAAGATAATCCTGGCAATTCATGGCTGCTCCTTCGGACCTTCTATTCCTTGGTCATCGTTTCATCCAAATTCAGCAAAACACGGGAGAGCGAAGTCCATCCCGCAAGTTGAGCTGCAGTAATTCCCTTGGGCAGCAGCCCAGCAAGGGATGGATTTGCGCCCAGCAAGTCCCAGGAATTCAGGCTTCCATCCGAAAACCGCTGAGCCTCTTTATGCAGGTACGCGAGCAGTTCAGAGGTTTCTTCAGGCGTGGGCTTCCGGCCCAGGCAGCGCCGGAAAGCAATCCTCAGCCTTTGTTCGTCGGTGCGCGCGCCACTCAATAGCGCTTTTTCAGCCAGTCCCGTTGCTGCCTCAACCGAAATTGGTTCGTTCAAAAGCGTCAGCGCCTGAAGAGGCGTGTTTGAACGCGCGCGGCGCACGCACGATGAATCTCCGTTAGGGCTGTCGAATACCTGCAGCATGGGATAAGGAACCGAACGGTATCGAAAAGTGTAAATGGCTCTCCGGTACCGTTCTGCACCGATGGATTCCTTCCAGGGCTTCGTCCCGTAACTTACCGGTGGAACAAACAAAAAGTCCGGCGCTCGGGGGAAGACGCTGGGGCCGCCAATCTTGGGATTCAACAGACCGCTGACGGTGAGATCAATGTCTCTCACGACTTCGGCGTCTACACGGAATCTTGGCCCCCGCGCCAGCAGGCGATTGTATGGGTCGCGTTCGTAAAGCTCGGGCGTCACTTTGGAGGTCTGCCGGTAGGTTGCCGACGTCACGATCATCCGTTGCAAATTCTTCAGGCTCCATTGGTGATCCATGAATTCAACGGCGAGCCAATCGAGCAGTTCGGGATGCGACGGCGGTTCAGACTGTGTTCCCAGATTTTCCGACGTGGCCACGATGCCGATGCCGAAGTAAGCTTGCCAAATGTGGTTCACAATCGACCGCGCCGTGGTCGGCGAATTTCGATCCGCAAGCCACTCGGCAAAGGTCAGACGAGTCGGTTGGCCATTCTTCCAGGAGGAATCATGCGGCAGCGGATGCAGAAAGGCCGGGACTCCAGGCATGACCGCCTGCGCCGGCTTGAGAAAATCTCCGCGGGTCAACAGGTGAGTCTCGCGCGACTCCTCGCGTTGCCTGAGCACGAGCTGGGATGAGCCTTCGGGGTGCTCAGCCCAAAGCTTGGCAATTTTGTCGTCTTCCTCCTTCCATTCCGGAACCGTGGTGCGCCAAAAGCTGAAGACGGCTTGGACTTCCTCCGGTGTTCTCTTGTCGGGGGGGATGCTCAGGATGTCGCGAACGTTTTGAGGTAACGGATCCGCCGTTGCCCCCGGCGTATCGGTAATCGACAGCCGGAACCTTCCGAGATTGTTGTTTTGGTTGTCATCGCTGTTCCAGCCGCCATGATCCTCAGTAAGGTAGATCGCGAGCAATGTGCCGCCGGGATTCGAGATCGGTTGTTCGGCAAGGAACACGGCTTTCCGTGGCTGATTGCGCAGTCCCGGGCCCGCATCGATTCCCCATGCTGTCTCATCCTTGCCGTCGATGGCAAATTCAATTGGCCCAGTCACCCGGCGCTTGCCGGTTTTATCGTCAAAGATTGGATCGAGCTCCCTTTCTGATGGGTTCACATCGGCGGTGGCTTTCAAGATTTTGATTTTGGTTACTTTCTCCGGATTGTTGGCTGGCGCGGCTTCAACCTCAAACTCGGTCAACGCACAAGTTCCTTTGATGGATCGTCCTGGTCCGCCCAGGGGAAGATTCGAATCGTTCATGAGCTCGAGTCGGATGGCCGTGATCTGACCGATTTCAGTTTTCGCAACCAGCTTGACACGATGCTTGGTCGGAGCGTACCCCTGAATAAGAAACGAGCCATCTTCTTGAGCCTGATATTTTTGTCCGCCTGTCGAAATGGCCTCCGGAGTAAGCCGAAGTACCGTCCACGCCGGCTGTCCTTCCTTCATCTGCGCTTCCCAGCGCGACATTCGCTTTTGCCAATCCGGATTACGATGTTGAAGCGTCCCTTCGATTTCGCGGATCTTCCGGAAAATCTCGGCGCGCTTCATTTGCTCCGCGGGCGTATAGGCAGCCATGTTGGCTTCATGCGTGTCGTTGAGGAAGGAAAACATTCGGTAGTACTCTTCCTGCGTCAGGGGGTCGAACTTGTGGTTGTGGCACTGGGCGCACTGAATGGTGATTCCGAGAATCCCCTTACCGATAGCGTCCATGCGATCAAACATGGCTTCCATGCGAAACTGTTCGGGATCGACGCCGCCTTCTTCGTTGATCATCGAATTGCGCAAGAAGCCGGTGGCAACGATTTGATCCTGCGTAGGGTGGGGCAGGATGTCGCCCGCGATTTGCTCGATGACAAACTCGTTGTATGGAAGGTCGCGATTCAGCGCGCTAATTACCCAGTCCCGAAAAAACCAGACCTGCCGCTGTTTATCTTTCTCGAATCCGTCGGAATCCGCATATCGTGCCGCGTCGAGCCACAGGCGGCCCCATCGCTCTCCGTAATGCGGTGAGCGCAAAAGCCGTTCAACTTGTTTTTCGTATGCGTTCTTGCTCTGGTCGGCAACGAATGCATCCACTTCGTCGGGAGTTGGCGGAAGTCCGATCAAATCAAGGCTTAGCCGCCGCAGCAAAGTCACGCGGTCCGCCGGCCTCGAAGGGGCAAGCCCTTCCTTTTCGAGCCTGGCCAGGATGAAGTGGTCGATCGAGTTGTGCGGCCATTTGGAATTCTTGACCTCTGGAACTCGGGGCAGTTCGGGAGGAATAAAGGCCCAGAATTTCTTGACCCCCACTGGTTTGTAATTTGGCTCGTCCGGCCATTCCGCGCCCTGGTCAATCCATAGCCGGATCAGTTCAACTTGGGCGTCGGGAAGCGGCTTCTCGCCCATGGGCATTCGCGTCACTCCGCCAAGCCCCGCGACGCGTCCATATAATGGACTTGCGAAGGCTTTGCCGGGAACGATGTCCTTACCCAGGCTGCCACCGGCGATCGCCGCTTGTTTTGAGTCGAGCCGAAGGCCGCTCAACTGTGCATTGGGCCCGTGACACTTGTAACAGTTTGCCTGCAAGATCGGCTGAATGTCTTTGGCAAAATCAATTCGCGATTCAACTTTGGTTTGTTCGCCAGAAACGGCCTGTGATTGAGCCAAAGGCTGGAGCATGTGAAAACCTAAACCACAGCCCCAAACTGCTACGGTAACAATTATTTCTTTGATGGTCGTTCGGGTAAGCATCGTCTTAGTGTGCTGAAAGCCCGAGCGTTAGCATAGCATTGTCGGAAACCTGCCTTCAAGGTCTTTTATCTGATGGCCTGACTAGCAGACCACGCCGAAGTATGCGATTGTTTCAGACATAATCGCGCAACCAAATGAACCACAATTATTGGCACAGCCGTCGGCGCATGCCCGCGAGACCAACCGAATTTCACAGTATTGGTCGAGAGCCCCTCACTCACTCCCGGCCATCCTCACCCGACCACAATCCAGGCATTGGCGGAGTGCATTCCTGAACTCGAGCGCGAAAATATTCAGTTAATCCCCGCCTCCGAACTCGTCCGCTTGCCCGAAGCCGCCCGCCTCTCGCCGCCCCGCGCGCATTTGGGTAGTGGGTCGGTTTGCTGTAGCGGCGCTCTATGAGCGCCGAATATGCCGTGGAATCAACACCGGCGGTCATAGACCGCCGCTACAGGAACTCAAATTGACCCACTACGCGCCTTTGCGCCGGTTGCATTCCGGTTGTCGCACTGTGTTATCCTTTCCCAGAGATGACCGAAAAGAACAAGCTCTATTTCGGCGACAACCTCAAAATCCTGCGCGAGTACGTCCCGGACGCCAGCGTGGACCTGATCTACCTCGACCCGCCGTTCAACTCCAACGCCAGCTACAACGTTCTCTTCAAGGAAAAGAGCGGGGAGGAATCCGCCGCGCAAATTACCGCCTTCGAGGACAACCGTAAGCTGACGGACAGTGGAGCATCGAAGTTGAAGCGGTCTACAAGGAAATCGTCACCAGCGGCCCGCGCAAGCTCGCCGACCTCGTCCAGGCCCTGCGGGCCTTTCTCGGCCGCAACGACATGATGGCCAGCCTGGTGCTGGCCCTTCGCCAGGTTGAGTAGGCGTTAGCCCAATACGCCTCGTCCGCACCGCCCGTCGATGGGAATGAAGTCGTTTGATATAATAGGACCCAATGACAAGACTCAGCAGGAAGCGACAACCAACGCCGAAAAGCGAGGCCGCGAAGAGTCTCGGACACGCAAGGACTTTGCTCCAAAGACTCGAGGAAATTGTCGACCCGGGTCAAGAGGAATACTTCGTCAATTGCCTCAACGATTTTCTAAGGGCTGCGCGCACTGTGCCGGAATTCTTGCCGAAGGAATCTGGGCACGCTGCAGGGCTAAAACCCTGGACAGAACAGGAAATTCGAAAGGTCCAGCAGTTGGAAGGCAGATTCGAGCGTTTTATCACCTTGCGACGGATTTCAACGCACGACTGCAATGTGCAGCCTGACAGGGGGGACATCTGCGTCGAAGCATTTGATAAAGTGACGATGGCGGGTTCGTTTCAAAGAGAGGTTCGCGACGCTGTTACCGGGAGGTTGGTGGCCCACGAACATGTTTTTGCACCGCCTGAAGTGGAGACCACACTTGGGTCCACCAGAGTCGCCATTAAATACTACTTTGCCGATTGGCCCCAGGAAGACATTGTTACGTTTTGCGGGCATGTCTTAAGGACTCTCGAAGGCTTAGTGGGCCGCGCTTACTCGCTCTTCCCCTAGAAGCCCTCAAGGAGGCCGCGGAGCTAGAGACGAACTCCGCGCTACCAACCTCACATCGCACTTACCGGTAATTTATGGCTGAAGGCCAACCCGAGCAGCTAACGGCAGAGCAGTTGGCGGAAGAAGTGGGGAAGGTCCTCACGTCCTGGCCCCTCTACAGGGTTTTCCGTTACAAAGGCAAAGGGGGTCATGCGACAAGACGAACAGGCATGACGGGCGAAACTATAAGCAACTACGGGATGCTTCCTAAAACGCTTTCACTGCACTGCTCCGAATGCGGCCACGTCACGCGTTGGGAAACGGACGAGTGCCAGGTCTCCCTTGGCAGCCGCGACATCCGCGAAAGAAAGTATACGTGCCGGAACTGCGGGGGTGGCGGAACACATATTTCTTCCAATGGTTTGAAACTACCGAGGGCGGTATTTTATTTAAGGTGGGACAATTGCCGCCCCTCAGGCACGAACCGCCCAAGGAACTGGCCAAAGCCATGGATGAGCAGGACGCCGACTATTACACAAAGGCGCTCGACTGCCGCAATTTCAACTATGGACTCGGGGCAGTGACATACCTTCGCCGAATTGTAGAAAAGAGGATAAACGACTTGCTCGATCTGTTAGCTGAGGTAGCTCAACATGAGAGCAGCGGCGAAGATGCACTGACAAGAATCCGGGAAGCCAAGACCAGTCCGCGGGCTGAAGACAGGTTGGAGATTGCTAACACACTTCTCCCCGAGCGGCTGAAGGCGGGCGGCTGCAACCCACTGTCTTATATCTACGACATAACGAGCGACGCGATCCACAGAAAGTCGGAGGAAGAATGCATCGATGCATTTGATAAAGCTCGAAGCGCGTTCGAGTACCTGTTTGTTCAATTACGGCATGAGAAAACAGCGCGCGAGGAATACCTTGCAAGCCTGAAGATCCTTGAAGAGAAATCCAAACAAATTCGGGCCCGACGCGAGCCCGGCCAGATCGGGGAAACCAATTCTGGGACTGGCAAAACCGGACATTAGAGAATCATAGTGAGCACGCGGCCCGCCAAGGACTACAAGAAGGGCGCAGACACCGGCATAGACGGCTACATCAACTTTTTCGACGACAAGAGCGGCCAGGCCAAGCAGGTGATCGTGCAGGTGAAGAGCGGCTACATCGGCGTGAACCACGTCCGCGACCACCCCTTAGTCCCCTCCTTACCAAGGAGGGGAAACAGGGGTGGCCGTGACCAGGAGAAGGCCCCCATCGGCGCGCTTATCACCTTGCGCGAGCCGACCAAGCCCATGCTCACCGAGGCCGCGTCCGCCGGCTTTTACGAGCCGAAGGAATTTCCCGGCTGCTATCCGCGCCTACAAATCCTGACTGTCGCGGAATTACTAGGCGGCAAGAAGCTCGAGTATCCCGCGCACCGCGTCAAAACCTTCGCCAAAGCGGAACGGAAAACGAAAAGCAAGCAGGAGGGGCTCTTTTAGTTGGGGGGACCTTGAGGGATTCGGTCACTGTAATTCTCGCAACTGTCGGCACGGTGCTGGGCTTCATTAACACGCTCGTTCTATTGAACACGCGACGTGTCAGACTTCGCGTGCGCCCACAGTCAGCGGTTCGGGCCCGTGACGGCGTATGGAGCGACAGTACCAGACACATGACAGGGGCCGATGCCGGCATCGAGGTCATAAACCTAAGCTCCTTTCCAGTAACCATCGCTGAGGTTGGGTACACGCTCCCGAGGCGGAGACAGGTAACCCTTACGGCCCCGGTCGTCCTTGACGGGAAAGGATTCCCTAGAAGGTTGGATCCAAGAGAGGGAGTGACGGTTTATGTTCCCGTTGCTGATCTTCCACGAAGGATCGGAAAGGCATACGCGCGAACCTCTTGCGGCGTAACGAGATTCGGAAAGAGCCCCGCCCTCGATGACCTGAAGCGTCGCTTGGCTGAGCATATGTGACGCCGACCACCGCGCATCCTAGAAGCGCCACGGTCACATGCTTTCTGACTGTGGGCTATGATTGAGGACGGGCCCACGGTTACTTGAAACGGCGAATTAACCGTGGCTTGTATCTTGGCCAGCGATGTTAGAAAACCTACCGACTGCGGATTCATGGCACCGACCGGTCGGGAGATGAGGGCCGCCGTTGGTAGCGCAAGGTTCGCTTCTCAAACCTTGCGGCTTTTCAATGACCGTTGGAAGGGCCGCAACTTCAAAGGACGGAAATTGCGCTACTTCCAGGCGAACGAAAACCGCCTAAAATCTGCTTGACTTTGTTTACTAGTTGTGGTATAGACGCTAGCGCGCAGAAATGAAAAAGAGAGACCTTTTTGGCTTGGAGGAAGTTCGCCGCCGAATAACAAAAAGTGCAGAACGAAGCCAATAAGCTGCTTGTTTTCAACAAATGCTGTCAAGATGTTGACATGCAGCGCACACAGAGAGGAAAGGCCAAGATTCGCCTCCGAGCCTTCATATCGTCTTGATAATAAAAGCATTATTACCAAATAGCGTTCCCAAACCCAGGATCGGCGCTGGAGGCGACTCTGCCTGACAGGCGCATCCCTGCCACCGGCCCGTTAGGTTGACGAAAGGCTCAGAAATCCATTAACGTTTATGTATAATTCTGGTTAATGCAGGTTCCCCGGGAGCGGCCGGGACTACAGCGCGCTCGCGGTGGTGGCGGTGTCCCGGCGATTCCGTCGTCCCCGCCCTTAGGCAGGCTCACAGTTCGACTTCGCTCACTGTCCCTCCCTTCGATCCGGCGGCTGCCGGACTCAGGGACCCCGAGCGAAAGTCGAGGGGTGAGCGGAGTCGAAGGGAGGGACGTGAGTCCGTCAGCTGACGGGGAGACGGGGGGCGAAGGGGCTGATGGTTTTCTAACCCAAGGCTCGCGCCCTGGGCTAGGATGTTCCGCCCCTAACGGGGCTCGAATTCACTGCCCTCTCGGAGCCACCCGGCCTCAGGCATGCGCGGCGAGATTGCGCACAATTTCCAAAGTGGCGTCGATCTCCGCCTCGTTATTGTAGATTTGGCACGATTGTCGGACGCCGACAAGATCGCCCTGTGAACGCACTCTGACCCATTTTTTCGTCCATAGTTCGGATTCCAGTTTCGCCGCCGGCAGTCCGTCAACCCGATGGCACACGGTCGCGCCAGCGAGCTCCGGGTGAACAGGCGAACCTATCTTGGCGCGCGGAATCTGCTGCAGCCCGGCACGCAGACGATCGGCGAGGGATCGAATGCGCTTGTACACGCGATCCGGGCCGATGCGAAAATGGAAATCAAGCGCTGCATCCAAACCGGTGAGAAGAGAACGATTGCCCGTGCCATACTGCATGAACCTGTACATTCCATCGCTCTGGTCATCCCAGGCAAAACTGCAAAGCGTCGTCTGAAACTTGTCCCGCTGGTCGCGGCGAATATAGAACATTCCGTTGCCCGGTGGCGCGAGGAGCCATTTGTGAGGGCTAGCAAAGTAAGCGTCGCAACCGATGTCTTTGAGATCAACCGGAATCTGCCCTAAAGCCTGCGCCCCGTCCGCCAGGGAAAGACACCCGTGCTGATGGGCGAGTTCAGTCAACCGTTTGGCCGGAAGGACCACGGCACTCGAGGAAATAATGTGCGGAAAGGCCAGCACGCGGGTGCGAGAGGTGATGGCCTGGCCGAACAGGTCCACTAACTTGTCGGGATCGTTTGCGGGCGTCGGAATCGGCACAAGCTTGAGAACTATACCGTCCAACTTCGCACGTTCCTGCCAGGCGGAGATGGCGCCGGGATGCTCGCGGTCGGTCAAAATGACTTCATCACCGGATTTCAAACTGAGGCCATGGGCGACAAAACTGGAGCCGAACGTAGCATTCTGGGTCAAGGCGATGTCCGGCCCTTCAACATTCACCAATTTCCCAAGCTTCTCGCGCAAAGGCAATTCCGGAGAATAGCCGCTGATCCAATTCGGAGTGTTTTCCGAATAATCCCATCGCGCCACCGTTGCTTCCAATGTACGCATATCTTCGATCACGCGCTCGAGGACGGGGCGTGGCACGGCGCCGATGGTTCCGGTGTTGAAAAATGATTCCGTGCGAGGAATATAAAATTGATCTCGGATCCGGTCCCAGAAATCCGGGTCGTCGTCTTCAGGCCATGCGGGCATCGCGGGTGAAGCCAGAGGCGGCGACATCGAGGTCGCCCGTGTCGCTCCCTCTGCCAGCGCTGGAGCCAGGATACTGTTCAGAAATCCCCTCCGGTCAATCATTGGGGAACCTCCTGAGAATGAGATGAATAAATTCCGTCTGCCTCGGCGGCAGGTAACTAAGCTCTATTTAATCATTGACTCATTCGGGTTGCGTTTTAATGGTTGAGCAATATCAAAAATTGGTACCAGCCTTGACCGCTCCCTCCTTCGCCCCATCGGAAATCTCAAAGGGCGATCGGGCCTGGTGAAGTTCATTGCCATCCAGATAAATCTCGCGCGATTTTTCGCCCTTCACGCACAGGAATAACCGTGTGCCAGGTCGCGCGGTTGAATTCGATATGGTCGCCCCTTCAACCCGGTTGAACAAGATGGCGGGGCTCTCCGTGTCGGCTTTGGCGGGCCCGCCTGTAAAGCCGTTTATCTTCAGCCCCTTCACGTCCTCGAAGGCGAGCGCACTTTGCCATTGGCGGTATTCGGGCTTGTCCCATATCACCTCAACGTCCCGCAGAGTCAAATTCTTCGCAAAATGAAATTGCATGGCGTTGACGGTTCGGTCGTATGCAACCGTTGGGTCCGTTGACAGATACAACTTGATGTTCTCCAAATTCACCTGATCGAGCCAACTGTCGGGATGCCCGTTGATCAGGCAAGTCCCCTTTCCATGCGCGATGATATTGCGGACAAGAACGTTGCGGATGACGCCCGCCGGCGGCTCATCCGGCTTCAAGGGAAGGCCCAGGCTCTCGCTCCGCCTCTGGACCGTGAAGTAGATCGGATCGCCATTGCCCCACCAGAACCAATCAAAACGGTCCGTATTGATCGTGATATTCGTGATCACCACATTCTCCACCACGCCCCCATCGTAAACCATGAAGGCTATCCCGCGATTCGAGTGAGTGATGACGCAGTTGTCGATGGTCACATTGCGGACGGCAACGGAGTTGCCATCGCAGAACTTGATCGCACTTGACGACGAGGAGAGGCGGCAATTGGTCACGGTGATTCTCTCGCAGGCTTTCGGCGGCCCCCCTGAAGCGGCTGAGGAATAAAAGACAATGGCATCGTCGCCGGTTTCGATGACGCAATTGGCGATGATCACATCCCGGCAGCCGTCCGGGTCAATGCCGTCGGCCCAGACGCCCAGCCGCTGGTCGGTGTGAATGTATATGCCGTCGATCCGGAGCCGCTCGCAGTCATATGGATAGATCGTCCAACTGGGTGAGTCAATTATGGAAATCCCCTGGATGCGGATGTCCTTCGATCGAAGCAGCTTGATCATATGGGGGTAGATCTTCCGTACTCCCATGCCCTTCGGGAAAGACCTCATCAAGGGCACTCCGGCCGCCTCGGCAGACTTCTGGTTGTCGCGAATGTAGCCGTCGTCAATGACATTCATGCGCCAATCGTATTTCGATTGACCGTTGATTGTGCCGCGCCCTTCGATGGTAACGTTTTCCAGATCTTCCCCGAAAAGCAACCCGTCGGTGTCATACGCCCGGTCTTCTTCGGCCGCGTACAGCGTGGCGCCCGCTTCAATATAGAATCTGACGTGGCTGCGCAGGTGGATTGTGCCCGAAGTGTATTCGCCCGGAGGCAGGTAGACCATGCCGCCTCCTGCCTTCGCGCATGCGTTGATCGCCTTCTGAATGGCAGGTTTCGCGTTGTCGCCTTTCTTTCCCGTGGCACCATAATTTTTGACGTTGAACACATCTAGGCCCGATTGGGCCGAGAGCAATGGAGCACGGGACAGAATGAGCAGGGAGACGCTTACTACCACGAAAATTCTCGCAAATCGCTTTGGCATGATTTCTCTTCCAGGTGGAATTTTGATATTCATGGCGTGTGTGGTCTGGCTTCGGAAGCTCTAATACTTATAATGAAGCCTGAAGAACCTTTGTCTGGTGCAGTAGAGGTGCAGCGCTGAAGACGCTGAGAGCGCCGGGCTTGTCTGATAGGCTGCAAAGAGTATTTACATACCACCGACTTGGGTTTATAGTGTGCTGCTTTTTCCTTGTCAATGCTTTTTCTATACGAGCGCTGGCTACCGACATTGCGGCCCGCACCTTAAATAAAATGCCCTCAAGATGCCTGTTCAAAACTTGCCTGCTAGTTCTGTTGGCGATTTTGACAGTGACAATTCCCGGCAGGGTTGCGCACGCGAAGGGCTTGGAGGAGACTTCATCGCAACCTTGCCTTGAGGTTGGAAAAGTTATTGAAGCGGCAAAGTCTCTCCCCTTGGGGGACTCATTTGGTGTTGTGTCCAGTCTTCTTGTGGAAGAGTCCGCGAGTGCAGGAGTGAGACTGACTGCATTCGAGGAGAACCAATCATTTGTCTATGCGGTTGGGAGCATCACGCCACCCGCGGGAAGCCCAACAGGGAGCAACGAACAGGAATCCCATGCCCGTCTGATTCGTCGAATCATTATTTTGAAGCCGTCGACATTTATTGTTGATGACGAGGTTCGGGATGTGACGTCGAACAAGCCGGTTGACTGGTGCCTGAGCTCCCTTGAAGCGCCAAAAATCTCCATGCGCGGAGGACGAGTTGGCTCCGATCAAAGTGAGGTTTATTGGCAAACTGTAATGCCGCGAAAATTTGTCGCGCGGGTTGCAGTTATACCCGACAAGCCCTTGGGCTCAACATATCAAGCCATTGAAACAGCAACCGAGAAGGTTCCGGACGGCATTCGTTTCATCCACGTCCTTAGTTTCCAGGATCGCGGCTCACACGTCCCTTCCACGCGGATTATTTTGAACGAAGCGAAAGACCAGATCCTGCTGACCTTAATGAATGAAGGTAAGACCTTCCGCCTCGCCCTCCCTCCTCCCGACGTGGGCGCGGGTACGATTGCAATTCCTTCAAAAGGCGGAAAATCCGTCTTGGAGGATCGTCCCCTGGCCTCAGGGATTCTGCCGCATGGGCCGGAGGGAGCCCACTTGCTGGACCTTTGGGATTCCGATTATCGTGGCTCCAAGCCGCCCTTGTGGGATATTGGAAGGCCAGCCAATGAATTGATGAAACTTGTCAATGAGGGGGCGATTCCCCGCTGCCGCGTAATCGATCTGTGTTGTGGCTCCGGGACCGACGCGATTTTCCTGGCAAACAAAGGATTCGATGTCACAGGCATCGATATTGCGCCGACGGCACTGAGTCAAGCCCGGCGGAAGGCTGCGGCCGCCGGAGTCCATGTTCATTGGCTTTACGCCGACGTCCTGGCGCCTCCGAATCTCGAACCATTTGATTTCATCTACGATCGCGGCTGCTATCACGTGGTTAGAAACCAAAATCTGGCTGCTTACCTCGAAACCCTCCGCCTGCTTTCGCATCCAGAAACTCGGTTCCTGCTTCTCGCCTCGCGCTCAGCCGAAATTGAGGCGAATACTGCCAATTCGGGAGTATCGGAGGAGGAAATTCGGTTCGACTTCCTGAAACTGTTTGATCTCGAGTCGCTCAGAGAAATCACTTTGGAGAGCAATAAAGAAGGCGGCACCCAACCTCCGGGCTGGTCAGCGCTATTTAAGAGAAAGGATCCAAAGTAATTCTGAGGGGCGGTTACCCTGAGGGGTTTCGGTGTTTGAGGTGGCGCCGCCCCTTAGAGCGGCACATACCGGCCTCAAGCCCGGTTCTACATCGAAATTGCGACGCTACCCCGCCGAACGGAACATTCCTGACGACACCGGAGCGGTAGTATAATTGCCGGCCATGCTGAGTCGGGCGTCGAACAATCCGTCGCCAAGAATCATCTACACGCTCGTTGCCTTCATTGCGCTTTCCGCTTTTTGCAGCCCTCTTATGGCCCAGACCCAAAGCCCCGAGGAATACCTGCGGCAAGCTGCCGAGGCTGAAAAGCGGAATGATTATGCCGGAGCGGAAAAGATTTACCTCGAAGCGGCGAAAGCTTACCCCAACCAACCTGAGATTTTCAAAAGATTGGGTATCATTTACCAAACGGAATTGAAGTTTCCTGAATCCATCGAAACTTTCCAGAAGGTGCTGGACGGAGCGCCCCAATACCCCGAAGTTAATTTCTATTTGGGGCTTTCTTACTTTGGAATAAACCAATTCGAGAAGGCCCTCTCCTCCTTCGACCGGGAATTGGAAGCCAACCCGCAATACCGTCGCGCTCGATACTTTGAAGCTCAGGCGTATCGCTCTCTGAATCGAAACTCCGACGCCCTTCGACAATACGAAATCCTCCTGGCACAGGACCCCAACGACGAAAGAGCGCTCTATCAGCTCGTCCGGTTTCTGAAGTCCGCTACGCTACAGGCCATCGATCACTTGAGCAATTTGGATCAGAATTCGGTCTATATTCTTGAGCTGAGGGCCGAAAGCCACACCGACCAGGAAAAATATCCGGAAGCCATTTACGAATACAAGGAGGTTATCGCCAAGGAGCCGGATTTCCCCGGCGTCCATTTTGGCCTGGGCGAGGCCTATTATCTGAATGTGAACTATCCGAAGGCCGAGAAGGAGCTGCGGCTGGCATTGGCTGAAGATCCCAATCTCCCCAAGGCCAACTACTACCTGGGGGACATTCTCCTGAAGAGCTCGAGAGTCAACGAGGCGGTCCCTCTGCTTGAAATCGTCGTCGCTGCCGAGCCGAACTATATGAAGGGGTACTATTTGCTGGGCAAGTGTTATGCGGCACAGGGCAGGCTGGATGACGCCGTGAAGCTTCTGGAAAAAGCCGCCGAATTGGACCCGAAAGACAAGAACGTCCATTACCAGCTTGGACAAATCTACATGAGAATAAAGCAGCCCGAAAAATCCCGACAGCAAATGGATTTGTTCGAGAAGTTATATGCCCAGGAGAGGGAGAACAAAGGCAAGCGAGTGGAAGAGACTCACAAAGGCGCTGGCGACACCAAGGATTGATCGACATCTGGCGCCAATCCTCAGGCCATGGTTTCACGAATATCCCTGCGAACATCACCTCATTCGAGTTGGATTCAAAGCCTGTTGCTGGGCGGGATTTTGATCCCGTTCACGACCGTGCGCCCTGCCTTTCCCCTGCCCGTCCCTCAGACCTCGGACTCGGTTTTCACGCGGGCGGCCGAGTTGATAAGAGCGAAGGACTATGAAGGAGCCGAGAAACTCTACCGCCAGGCCTTGTTGGAATCGCCCGACGACCCGGAGTTATTGAAAGCTCTCGGAACATTAGACCAGCAAGAGGGCAAGTTCCAAGAATCGATTGATATCTTCCAAAAGATACTGAATCGCGCGCCGCTCTATCCGGGTGTCAATGGACTGATGGGCGTCTCGTACTACTCACTGAATGATTTTGACAAGACGATCAAGGCCATGGAGAAGGAATTGTCCGCGAATCCCAAAGACCCGCAGGCGCGGCACTACCTTGCCCTTGCGTACAGCTCATCGGGCCGCCTTTACGAAGGGATCCAGCAACTGGAGAGTTTGATGGCCGATTATCCCGATGACGCGTCGGTCCTATATCAACTGGTTGTGGACTACCGGGCGGCTGCGCAGAAGGCCGGCGAGAAACTGGCAGCGCGCTTTCCGGATTCGGCGTTCCTGCATGCCCTGAACGCTGAAGTCTTCACCGACAGTGATCGATTCGATGATGCGATTCGGGAATTCAAAGAAGTCTCGCGGAAAGATCCCTCCTTCCCCGGCATTCATTTTGCCGTGGGACAGGTTTATTGGCGTAAGAAGGACACGCGCAACGCCATGGCCGAGCTCCAATTGGCCCTCCAGGAAGATCCGAACCAGCCTCTCGCCAATTACTACATGGCGGACATGCTGACCGATCAAAAGGAATACCAGCTGGCCATCAATCACCTGAGAATCACAATTCCTGTGTATCCCAATCTGAAACAGGCCTACTTCCTGCTCGGGAAATGTTACGCGGGCACGGGCGACTCAAAGCAGGCGCTTGAGGCATTCAACAAGGTGATAGAACTGGATCCGGATTATAAGGAAGCCCATTACCAGCTTTATGGTCTGTATGCGCGGATCGGTGAAAAAGCAAAGAGCGAGAAGCAGCTCAGAATCTTCGAAAAACTTGTCAAAGAGGGCCAGAATAGGGATAAGAAATTACTGAACGAGTCTCTCCAAAAACGGAAAGAGGCGGAGAACCAAAATTAACGCCGACGAATTGAACGGCGGCTTCGACGATGTCTCCGATAGACGGTCCGATTCGGATGGGACCATCGGAGTCCAAAAATCGGACCTCATCTCCGCCGACTTCGCCGGTGAGCACACCGGCGCTACAACCGCTCCACGACATACGACCCCAAGAGACTTTTCCCTTCCTTGATTCCTGTCAACATTTTCCACGCATAAACAAAGGGTGAGAACCGCCTCGTGGCGATCCTCACCCTTTGTAAAGTCCAATTCTGAGTGGTTAGTAGTTAATCTTCAGCCCGAATTGAATCTCCCTCGGGTAATTGCCCTGACTGGTGAGGTGGCCAAACCCGCCATATCCCCAGGCGACGGCGTCGCTTTGCAAGATGGAGTCGTACTGATCGCCGCCCTGGTCAGGCCCGAGAACCGTGCGATTGAAGACGTTCAGGAAGTCCGCTCTGAACTCGACATTCACGTGTTCATTGATTCGGGTCCTCTTGATGAAGGACGCATCCTCATTCAGGTATGCCGGCAGCCGGATTCCGCCATTGGATCGGGGGGCATTGCCCAGGCTTCCCCACCCCGGGAAACTCCAGGCATTAAAGTTCAATAGGGACCCGTGGTCAATAGAATTTGAGGGGTCGCAGGGATTGGCGCTGGAACATGCCGATCCGTCATTGTGAAGTACTCCACCATTCGGATTGAACGTGCTGTTGAGCACTGCCGGAGATTTTTGGCTTACACCCGGCACAACATTGGGGCGCATCAGAAACCCATTTTCTCCGACGTAAGGTGAATACTGGTTGTTTCCAGCATAAACCATGTGGGGACGCCCGCTCTGGTATTGATTGATGCCCGCCACGCTCCATCCGCCGACCACTTTGTCAACAGGGCCGCTGGCACTGGCAAAGCGTTTGCCGTAGCCGAATGGCAACGCGTACTCATAAGAAATCACGAGGTTACTCGGGTAGTCGTTGATGCTGAGCGCCCTTTCCGCCCTGCTGTTGTAAGCGTCCTGAGTAAAACCTGAGAATGAGCGTCTCGAACCCTGTGAATGGCGACTGATGTCCAGTACCGGCGTCCACGGGCATTGCCTGAACCACGGTCAAGGCCTGAACTGTCGGATCCGCAATTGGTTTGAACAACGGGCTGGATCCTTGTGATGCCCCCGCGATGGTCGGATCGAAGATATACTTGCTGTTCAGTTGATTCGTCGGCCTCAACCGGCTGACCAAGTGACGTCCCGCCGTTCCCACGTATGCAACGTCGAGCAGAACCTGGCCCGGCAATTGCCGTTGGATGCCAAAGGTCCAGTTCTGAATGTCAGGAGGTCGCCCATCTCCCGGAAAGATCGGGTGAGGAGCTCCCTTGATTGCATAGTTCTCATTGATGAAAGGCGGCGCAGGGAAGTTTGATGCGGGCCAGCCGGCAGCTAAGGTGAAGGCCGGCAGCAATCCTGTGAATCCGGTGCTGGTATCCTCACCTAGATTGTTCGTGGAGTTAAACCCGCCCTGGCTGCAGCAGCCTCGGTTGGATCGCTCCGCTCCGCCCGTTGTGTAAAGAAATCCATAGCCCGCGCGTATCACTGTCTTGGGGTTCAATGAGTATGCCAATCCGATCCGGGGTCCAAACCCTTTGGTGAAAGTGGTTGCTCCGGTACGGCGGGAGGGAGATGCAAAGACCATTGCGCCCAGCACGCCATAAGTCGTGTTCATGACGGTGGGATCCATCCACGAGAACTGATTGTACTTGTTCACGACGGGAAGCAAGAGGTCGTACCGAAGGCCAATGTTCACAGTCAGTTTCGGCGTCACCTTGTAATCGTCCTGAACGTACGCTGAATATTGTCCCATCCGGTCGGCGTTTCGAGCCGCATATACGTCCGCTTCACCGTAACTACCGAGCCCAAGCAGGAAGCTTGCCGCGCCGAATCCCGGGCATTCACTCCCGGCGTTGCATCCATCCTGGTACCACGGGCCGGCCAGGGAAGTTTCCCCCGAAGTAAATGTCAGATAGCCGGATTGTCGGCCAAATCCACCGTCGTTTTGCTGCATCTTGACGTACCCGAATCCAGTCTTAACGGTGTGGCGCCCCTTCGTCCAACTCAGGCTTTCGTCAAAGGTATAAACATTGGTATCGTCATAACCTTGGCCGCCATTACCGTATCCTGGCTGAAACGAGCAACATCCTGCTGGGTTGTCGAAATCCCTCCATCGCCGATGGCTCCAGGCCAGATCCCGCCCGATGGGTTGTGGTTCAGTGACCAGATAAATTCGCCACTAATTCGGTCCTTTTCAGAAATGGAGTGGTCAATCTTGGCCCCCCATTGGTTCGTGCCTTGCTGAGACAAACGGGCAGTTAGCCAATTGTTGGTGTAGCCGAACCGTTGGCCGGGGAGAACCGGATCGGGGAAATACGAAAAAATCTTCGCGGCCACGGGATCGATTCGGCCGGATGGAATGATATTCGCTGAACCCGGAATCGCCAGTCCCGTGACGTTGTCGAACCCGAAAGCGTCGCGAATGAGCGCCGCGGAGCCAGTCGTGTTGGTCAAACCTGTAACCGGATCTACTGCCCCGGCGGCGACGCTCCGCTGTGTCGCAGGATCGTAAATTTCTCCCTCATATATCGGTCGTCCGAGAGCGTCCGTGCATGGACCGCCGCAGGCGGCGATATTGATTTGCGGGCCAAGAATGTTGCTTAGGTCTCCGCCCCGCATGGCCGGGGTGGGAAGCGTGTCAAGGCCTTGAGTCGGTTGTTTGCGTAGCTGGAATCCCTGATACCAACCGAAAAAGAACGTCTTTTCGCGGCCATCATAAAGGCCGGGTATCTTGACCGGGCCTCCGATTGTGGCGCCAAATTCGTTCTGCTTGTTGATATTCCGGCAAGATTTGACAAATGGTGCGACCTTTTTCCCCTCGGCGTTGCAACCCGGAGGGTTTGAGTTAACAAAGAAAGGAATCGCGTCCAGTTTCTCATTCCGCAAGTATTCATAAACCGACCCGTGCAATTGATTGGTCCCTGATTTGAGCGTGAAGCTTGTGATTCCCTGGCCGGTCCTTCCGTATTCAGCGGGCGGAAGCAAGGTGATCACCTTGAATTCACCGACCGCATCCTGGGGAAAAGGAATGTTCCGGAAGTCACCGGCATATTCGGCCGCGCTTCCAATCAGCGAACCGTCGAGTTGAAACTCGTTGCTAGCGCTCTGGCTGCCGTTGACGGTTGTATTCAGCATCCGGGGGGACCCACTGTATGAAACGCCGCGGCCCGTGACCCCGGGGACCAGCGTCATGAAGTATCCAGGGTTGCGTTGTTCACCCTGACCAAGTATCGGCAGGTCCAACATAT
>QHZN01000325.1 GCA_003225365.1 Acidobacteriota bacterium | reverse complement strand
AGTGGCAGGGTACGCATGCTTGCCGTGATGAGCCCGCAACGAACACAGGTGTTGCCGGACGTACCCACAATTGTCGAATCGGGTTTCCCCAACATGATCGTCGAAGCCTGGACCGGCGTGATGGTTCCCGCCAAAACGCCGCCGGCTGTGATCAGCAAGTTCAATGGCGAGGTCAACAAAGTGCTGGCGCTTCAGGACGTGAAGGCGGCGGCGGCCAAGATCGACGTAACGCTCGCCGGTGGCACACCCGAGACCCTGGATGCTCTGGTCAAGAAGGAAATCAGGCAGTGGACCCAGGTGGTGCAACGGGCGAATATCAAGCCGGAGTGACTCAATGTCGGGCTTGGTACAAGAATCGGTCAGATCAGGAACTGTGCTCCTGTGGGCGGCGAATCCACACCGATTTTAGTAAGCCAAATGTAAACCTCCAGTAAGGCGGTTGAAAGCATTCACGAAAACCTTTGGGGGAGTATGAGAAACCAGCCCGGTGTCAACTAAATCGGGGGAAGATCCCAGGCCGCGAAGGCCATTTTATGCAAAGACAGGATTCTGTCCTTGCGCAAGCAGGGTGTCGGTTCTGCGGAGCTAAGCTGCAGCATTTGCTCGTGGATCTCGGCATGTCACCGCTTTGCGAGAACTACGTAAGTCCCGAAAAAGCGAATCAGATGGAGGCGTTCTATCCCCTCCATGTGTACGTTTGTGACAATTGTTTTCTCGCTCAGTTGGAGCAATACGTTAGTCCCGAGGAGATCTTCGGCGAGTACGCCTATTTTTCGTCCTACTCCGATAGCTGGTTGGAGCATGCAAAACGGTACACTGACATGATCGTCAGCCGGTTGGATCTAGACCATCGGAGCACGGTCATGGAACTGGGGAGCAACGACGGTTATCTTCTTCAGTATTTCGTCCAGAAAAAGATCAAGGCCATAGGTGTTGAGCCCGCAGCCAACGTTGCGGCGGTCGCGGAGAAAAATGGGGTCCCGACAGTCGTCAAGTTCTTTGGTCGCAAGACGGCCAAGGAGCTTGCTGCGCAATATAGACAGGTTGATCTCTTGATTGGTAACAATGTGTTGGCACAGGTTCCTGACCTCAATGATTTTGTCGGGGGCATGAAAGCCATGCTCAAGCCGAACGGCGTGGTCACGATGGAGTTCCCGCACCTCATGCGGCTCATGAACGAAAATCAGTTCGATACGATTTATCACGAGCATTTCTCGTATTTTTCATTTATCGCCACCGAGAAAATCTTTGCCCGCCATGGCCTCACCCTGTTCGACGTCGAGGAGCTGTCAACGCACGGCGGGTCTCTGAGAATCTACGGGCGACACGACGAGGACAACGCGAGGCCGATCGGCGATCGCGTTGTCGAAATGCGGCAAAGAGAACTTGAGGCCGGGTTTGGACGAATCGAAACATATCGTAATTTTGGAGAGCAGGTAAAGGAGACCAAGCGGAAGCTTCTGGAATTCTTGATTGGGGTCAGGCGAGAAGGCAAGTCAGTCGTCGGATACGGGGCGCCGGGCAAAGGTAACACGCTGCTGAATTACTGCGGCATCCGCACAGATTTCATCGATTACACGGTGGACCGCAATCCCTACAAGCAGGGCAAGTTTCTGCCGGGAACGCATATTCCCATCTTTCACCCCGACAGGATCAAGGAAACCAAACCCGACTATCTGATGATCTTGCCCTGGAATTTCAAGGATGAGATCATGGCCCAGATGTCCGGCATACGAGCATGGGGAGGCAAGTTTGTCGTGCCGATTCCCGAAGTCACAGTCTATCCAAAAGCCAACTGATTTCCTGGGTGGGAAGCGGTACGCTTGCGCCCAAGGTAAAATCACGATGAGAAAAATCGAGATGAGAAGAATGATTGTGATGGTGCATTGCTGATATGAAGATATTGATTACCGGTAACACCGGATACGTCGGCCCTTCCGTCCTTCAGCGGCTTCGGCAGTCCTATCCGTAAGCGACGCTGATCGATGCGGTCGTACAGTTGGCAGCCATATCGAACGACCGGATGGGCTTGAAGTGGCTGTCATCTCCGAGCGAGACAAGGACTATCCCGACTTTCGCGTGCGAACATGACCGCGATTGCCGTATCCGATGTCAAGGCGGGTATCGATCCCACCGGAGTGGGCGAACCAATGTACGAGCTTGTGCGGGAACTGTATCCGATTTGCCGCAGCATTACCGGCAACGGCGTTCGGGAAACCTTGCGCCGCGTCAGCGAACATATTCCCTTGAAGATCCATGAAGTTCCTACCGGCACGCGGGTGTTCGACTGGACAGTACCGAAGGAATGGAATATCAGAGATGCCTACGTCAAGAATTCCGACAGAATCAAAGTCATCGATTTCAAGAAATCAAATTTGCATGTTCTGAACTACAGCACTCCCATCCGCAAACGGATGTCGCTGGCGGAATTGCGCGAGCACCTGTATACCCTGCCAGATCACCCCGACTGGATTCCGTACAAGACATCGTATTATCAGGAACGCTGGGGATTCTGTCTCAGCCAGAATCAACTCGATGATCTCAAGGAGGGCTTGTATGAAGTGGTTATCGATTCTTCTCTTGAAACGGGGAACTTGACCTATGCAGAGTGCTTCATTCCCGGGGAACGTTCCGATGAGGTGCTCATCTCCTGTCACATCTGTCATCCATCGCTTTGCAACGACAATCTCTCCGGGATCGCTCTAAGCACTTTCCTTGCGAGGTCCCTGCAGGACGCCGGGCTCCGGTATTCATACAGATTCATCTTTATTCCGGGAACGATCGGCGCAATTACCTGGCTAGCATTGAACGAAAACGCCACCGACCGGATAAAGCATGGGCTCGTGGTAGCCAACGTCGGGGATTCTGGAAAATTGCATTACAAGAAAAGCCGGCGTGGAAACGCCGAAATCGACAGAGCCGTCGAACATGTGCTCAAGCACTCCGGCAGCCCTTACGAAATCACCGATTTTTCACCCTACGGCTACGACGAGCGACAGTTCTGCTCCCCCGGTTTTGATCTTGCGATGGGATCCTTGACGAGAACCCCGTGGGGCCGCTATCCCGAATATCATACGTCCGCGGACGACCTGAGTCTGGTGCAACCGAGATATCTCGCCGATTCATGCAAGACGTACTTTTCTGTGTTCGACATACTTGAAAATAACAACTACTACTTGAACCAAAATCCAAAATGCGAGCCCCAGCTCGGCAAGAGGGGACTTTATCGAACGATGGGCGGTAATGTTGAAAGCGAGGAAGCCGAGCTTGCCATGCTCTGGGTCCTGAACCTCTCGGACGGGGACCACTCCCTCCTAGAAATCGCCGAACGGTCAGAGCTGGCGTTTCCCGCGGTGCGCGCCGCGGCGCGGGCCCTCGAGACGGCCGGCCTCCTGCGGGCGACGGACAGACCTGCGAGGGCAAGTCCGTGACCTCGGCGCTCGCCGGTGTTGCCGTCGTTACTGGCGCATCGGGCGGCATCGGGCGGGCGACGGCCTGCGCGCTCGCCGCCGAAGGCATGAGCGTCTGCCTGACCGGTCGCGACGTCGGCCGGTTGCAGGATGCGCCTTGGCGATGTCGAGTCCGTCGGCTGGGACGACCTTGACGAACAGTACCGGGTGAACCTGCGCGCGCCCTTCCTCCTGACCAAGGCCTTCCTGCCCATGCTCAAGGAAACGCGCGGCCAGGTGGTGTTCGTCAATTCGACGGCAGGACTCACCGCGGGCGCCGACAACGGCCTCTACGCGGCGAGCAAGCACGCGCTGCGCTCGATCGCCGGCAGCATCCGCGACCACGTAAATCCGTACGGGATCCGGGTTGTCAGCGTATTTCCGGGACGGACCGCCACGGCAATGCAGGAGGCGGTCCACCGGTTCGAGGGGCGGAGCTATGAAGCGGCGGAACTCGTGCAGGCGGGCGACGTCGCCGAACTGATCGTCGGCGCGTTGACTCTTTCGCGGACTGCCGAGGTGACCGACGTCATGGTGCGGCCCATGAAGAAGCCTGTTCACGGAAGGTGACGCGGAGGAAAGTTGTTCTATTCCGCGGCGGCCTCGGGACGGTATTGTCAAGTTGATGGGCGGGTGATTTACTGAGTGGATGAACCCATCCACACCCGCTTATTACCGCCATCGTTTTCCTGCCGAGATCATCAGTCACTGCGCGTAGATTGTATTTCTGCTTATCCCTCAGCTTTCGCGATGTGCAGGAGAGGGCGGCTAAAATCAGTTGCAGAACCCCAGGATTCGCTCCTCCGCCGAGCATTTCCTCGTAGGCGTTTTTTGCTTGGTCTTGGCGAGACAGGCGCGGATCTCTCTCGTCGTGGGCGGATAATAGATCCAGCCGGGACCGAGAGCGGGCAAGCTCAGGTTGACTTCGCGCCATTTGGGATGGCCCTGCGCCTGCAGGGTGGGGAAATTCTGGCACAAGGATCGCGCAAACCGCATCAGGTGACCCACGGTGAACTGAAGGTTGTAGTCGTAAGTGACCAGGAATGCTCCCACCGCGACCGTCGTGAAGTCTTCCTTCAGCAGGTTGGGATAGCTGCTCGCGAGGACGGTAGAGTAGGAATAGACCGTCAGCGGGAGCTTGCTCGAGGGATGGGTGGGATCGAACTTGAGCAGCTTGATGAACTTCTGCGCCTCGGGCTTCATGTTCGAGATCAGCGGGGCCGGCTGCCCCGCGGCGACGACGACGACATCGACCGACTTGTCGCCGATCAGCTTGACCAGCGCGTCCTGGTTCTCGAGGAAGCTGTCGTTTGCCTCCGGAATGGGCGCGTTGAACATCATCCGGTACAGGGTATGCGTGATCAGGGCTGCCCCGCTGCCGAGGACGCCTCC
>QHZN01000015.1 GCA_003225365.1 Acidobacteriota bacterium | reverse complement strand
AGGAATCTGCTTGTGCGACGCCGAAAAGCAGATTCCTCTCCCCGCCAATCGGAATGGCGGGGATCGGAATGACGGCGTGGTGTTACCCCCGCCCTTCGACAGGCTCACAGTTCGACTTCGCTCACTGTCCCTCCCTTCGACATGCTCAGGGACCCCGAGCGAAAGTCGAGGGGTGAGCGGAGTCGAATGGAGGGTCCTGACCCTTTACTACTTGAGGGTCAGTCTGCCGTTCGACAGGCTCACGGCCCTGAGCGAAGTCGAAGGGAAGAAGTGAAGGCTGAGTGAAGGTCGCTGGACGAAAGCGGGGCGCGAGCCGGAATCTAGGAATCTGCGGAGGCCTTTGCCTTCCCACGGGCGCGATGGAAACACGCGGTGGGTAGCGTCCTAGTTCGAGGATGTGAAGGCCGCGGTGCTGTTAAGTTTTTCGTCGCGCTTTCTTGGCGGGGGGAATGAGAGGCGTCGTGAGTTGTTCGTAGAGGGCGAAGAGGTGCTCGACGCGTTGGCGGTCGTTCTGGAAAGGCTGCGGGCGGTAGCAGAGGTCAACAGCGCGGTCGAGGTCGGCGTGCGCTTTGACCAGCGCGGGCGGCATCGCGAGCGGGTCGTAAAGGTCGGCCAGTGTAGCAGCGGGAAATTCCTTGCGGCCGTCTAGCACCGCTTGCGCCCCGGCCTCTACAGCACTACGTTGTTTGACGCTCGGCGCCTCGGGCCATGGGTAGTTGTTGTAAACGAGTCTGTTCGAGTAACGGTACCGCGACTCCAAACGTCCGCAGATCTGTTTCATCCACGCCATATGCATTAAAGAGGAGAGCACACCGAAGTGGTAGAGCGTGGCGTCGGGAACAAAGAGCACAAGGTTGCTGCCGATGACGGTTTTCGGCATGAATCCAATCGGAATGTATCGCCGAGTTTCTGACGAAACGGAAGGAATCAGAAGGTAATCGTTCTCAGGCTGGCGAATCTCACCGAACAATGTCGGCGTCTTCGCCAACTCGCGTGTCGTCTCGCGCGGGCTTGCCTCGCGATGTTTTCGCACGCCTTGGACTCGTTCCATGACTTCTGGTAAGGCGCGGAGTTCGGCCGGAGATGCGTCCTTGAGCCAGAGACACCAACGATATCTGCCATGAATAAATTCTTCCGCGCCTAGAAATGGACGAATGAATTTCTTCGCGGCAGGGTCGTTCTCAAGCAATGCTGTTTTCTCCTTGTCCGTGAGAATGAGTTGACCGCCGTCGTTTGGCATGTTGCCGAAGATTATCTCAGGAGCTTTTGAGACTGGAGAGGAGCGCGGGACGACAATAATGTCGCCGCCTTCGATGAGGTAAGGACTGATGTTCTTCGCGGGAGAGACGGTCACTTTTCCGCTCTCGGAATCATAATCGTAGATTCGTTTACCGCTCGCCTCGAATGCTCCAAAGCCGATGATGACCACGTGGACATGGGCTTTGCCTCGCGCCTCGCTCACCCACGCGAAAGTGCGATGGGCGAAGTGAATCCTCAAGTGGTAGCGCTTGAACAATTCATTCCAAAGAATGCCGACTTGCTCGCCCTGGGTGATAGAGTTGGTAGAAACGAAGCCGACTTCAATCCGGGTGTTCTGAACATAATCGCCGGCCTTGAAATACCAACCCGTCACATAGTCCAGCACCCCGCCGCCTTTGACCTTGCCCCAAATAATTTCCATGTCGGCATTGTGTTCGGCGTCGGCGAATTGTTTTCCGCCAAACGGTGGGTTCCCGAGGACGTAGCTGCAAAGCTCGGGCAGAAGGATTTTCCTCCAGTCAAGCCGGAGCGCGTTGCCGCAAACGATGGTCGGAGATTTCTTCAGTGGCAGGCGAACGAAGTATTGGCCGAATGCCTGCGAGAGCTGAATGTTCATTTGATGGTCCATCAGCCACATCGCAACCTCGGCGATGCGCACCGGCCATTCGCTGATTTCGATCCCGTAGAAGGCGTCCACATCCACCAGCGACAGGTTCTGAATGTTCAAGTTCGGTTGGTCGCCCGGAAAGAGCGCCTTTAGAATTTCTATTTCAAGCAAGCGCAGCTCGCGGTAAGTGATTACGAGAAAGTTGCCGCACCCGCACGCCGGGTCAAGAAAGCGAAGTCCCGCGATTTTTTCATGGAATCGCCTTAGCTCGGGTTTGCTATTCTTGGCGCGTTCGAATTCCGCGTGCAGGTCATCGAGGAAAAGCGAGCGGATGACTTTGAGAATATCGCGTTCGCTGGTGTAATGCCCGCCGATTTGCCGCCGCTCCTTCGCTTCCATGACAGCTTGAAAGAGCGAACCGAAAATCGCCGGTGAGATGCGCGACCAGTCGAATTCCGCGCACGCCAAGAGCGCGTTACGCATGTCGCGGTTGAAGTCGGCGAGACGCAGATTTTCGGCAAAGAGCTCGCCGTTGACCCAGGGGAAAGCAGCGAGGGTTTCGTCGAGGTTTTTCTGACGCTTTTCGAGCGGCGTATTCAGCACGTCGAAGAGACCGGCGAGGTGCATCCCCAGGTCCGAGCCGTCTCCGGCTGTCCGGTTGACCAGGTAGAGCTTGAACGATTCGGGTTCGAAGATGCCAGTGTCCTCGGCGAAGAGACAGAACAGTATGCGAACCAGAAAGCGTTCGAGTTGATGCCCGGAATAGCCGCCCGCTTCAAGCGTGTCGTGGAGGCGGCCCATGATTTCGACCGCCCGAATGTTGATCGGGTCCTGCTCCTCGAATTTGTGCTGCTTGTAGCCCGCGATGAATGCGAAGGCGTGGATCCATTTGTGAAGGTCGGCCAGCGGGAATTCGATGGTTGCGACGGGACGATTTTGGAAGAGCGGCAGGTTGCGCTGCTGTTCGGGTTCGAGATCGTGCAGGGCGATGCGCGCAAAGTCGGAAACGATGACGTAGCGGGGAATTTCATTGGTGCGCCCTTCGCGCGCGAGGTCTTGGATGTAGTGGAAGGCCTGCGACTCCGCCTTTCCGAGGTCTTTCCCGAAACTCTTGTGCTCGACCAGCACGATGCCGGGCCAAAACAAATCAATGTAGCTGTGGTCGCCAGAAATATTTTTGACCGGCTCCTCGAAGCTGGCTACAACCCGACGGCGGAGCCCGAACACGTTGAAGAACTCGTTCCAGAAGGTCTGCTTCTCCGCCTGTTCCCTTTTGACGCCGGTCCATTCTTTGGAAAAGGCGATCGCGCGATAGCGGATTTCGTTCCAGGAAAGCGGCACGGGTGGATTATAACAAGACCGCACTGCGCGGCGAATGTGGGATTCTAAACTCGAAAGTCGGATGAAAGCGGGCGCCGAACCCGACGCCTGAGTGGTGAGGTTTCGCGGCGACCGTCGGTAAATTGAGGGCCTATAGCGGGGCAGATGTCTCAGGAATACCTATCACCCCGAGCGGGGAAGGTCCCTCGGAATTCGACCACCACCCGGAATCTTCGGCGCTTGATTTGGTGGAACCCTCTCCCTAAAATGGCCCGGACGTTGCGGGGAAAGTTAGGCGCGCAGGCCGAGCGCCTGCGCGTCTAGTGCGCTGTCCAATTGTTTATTGACAAGGGATTCTCACCACCCCCTACCCCTCCTCAAAGAGGAGGGGAGTTAAGCTGGTTCCCCTCCTTTCGAAGGAGGGGGTCAGGGGGTGGTTGCTGCAAAGAATTACGCGGCACAGCACACTCGCCGCCGCCTCCGATGCCCGAATCCCTCCACGAAAAACCGCCGCGCGCTTGGAACCGACCGGCGCGGCCGCCGACACCACAGACGAAGGGAGGGCCAACGCGGGCCCCGACCCTATCGGGGCAGGCCCCGAACCCACCGGCGCTGGACCTGACCGCAGCGAGCCCACGAGCCCGCTCGAACCCGGAGCGAGGCGGGGCCGGGGAAGCGAGCCTATCGAGACGGGCGCCATCCGCACTCTTCGTAGTCCTGGTGGCTTTCGTAATTTACAACGCGAACTTCAGGGTGATCCACACCGGGGACAGCGTGCCGGCGCGCCTCCTCCCATTCGCGCTGCTCCGGGACCACACGCTTTATCTGGACGGCTGGGTGAAGCCCTACTTGAATCCCAACGGCGCCCCGGTCTATTACCTCGCCGAATCGCGCGGGCACGAGATGTCCTTATATCCGCTCCCTCTCCCTTTGCTCATCACGCCGCTTTACGTAGCGCCCGCGTGGTGGCTGGCGCGTCACAAGCCGCCTATCCCCATGGAGGGCCTCGCCGGCTTTGTAATCATCAACACCATGGAGAAGCTCAGCGCGGCCTTGGTGGCGGCGCTTTCGGTGGGGATTCTTTATCTCGCCTTACTGCGCATCGTCTCCGTTCGCGCCAGCCTGATCCTGGCGGGGCTCTACGCCTTTGGAAGCACCACGTGGGTGATTTCGAGTCAATCGCTGTGGCGGCAGGGGCTTTCCGAACTTGCCTTGGCGGGCGCGTTGTGGGCGCTGGTGCGCCCGGCGGCGTCGCGTGATTACGGGTTTTGGGTGGGGCTGGCGTTGGCTCTCGCCGCCTCAAACAATGTAATTTACGCCATCCCGGCGCTGATCTTCCTGGTTTACTTTGCGCGCTCCGAGCGCCGCAACTTGTTGGGCTATTGTCTGCCACTCGTCGTATTGGGCATCGCGACGATAGTTTACAACTGGCATTTCTTCCATCACCTCCTGGGGCCCTACCCGAGCGCAGTGCCGGAGTCCCAAGTGCACCGTTTTGGCCGAGGGCCGGAAGTCCATCTACCCTGGTGGGGCGGAGCCGTGGGGCTTCTCGCGAGCCCTAACCGGGGCCTCCTCATCTTCATCCCGTGGACGGTTTTTTCGATCTGGGGAGCAGCGCGCGCATTGAAGAGAAACACGCTTGGCTGGGAAGCGTATTTAGTACCGAGCGCCTTGGGCGTTTATCTCGTTCATGCGGAATACGGCGAATGGTGGGGTGGCGTGTGCTTCGGGCCGCGGTACCTGACGGACATTGTGCCGTTCTTGGTCTTCTTCCTGGTGCCCGTATGGCCTGATTTGAGCGCTCGGAAGGTCCTCCGCGGGCTTTTCGTTCTGGCGGCTGTGGTTTCGGTGTGGGTTGAGGTCGTGGGAGTGTTCTATTACCCGAATGGCCAGTGGGATTGGCAACCCGTCCCGATTGTGAACGACCCGCGGCGCATTTGGGATTGGCGCGACACACAAATTGGCCGAAGCTGGCATGCGGGCCCAATGCCCCCGTTGCTTCTGTACGACTGGCTGACGATTATTCGCTCCGGAGAACTTTCCGGCGAACCTCCGGCGCCGGCCCATCCTCCCAAGGCCGGCTTGTTCAGGCCCAGCCCCCTTCCGCCGGTTGTCATTCCGACTTCCCCACGCGCGTCATTGCCGCCCTTCGGCAGGCTCGCGGGCCCCGGGACGCCTTTTCGGTGCTTGTTTTGGCCGCCGAGACTTCCTATAATCCCAGTAACGGCGCGTGATGAAATCTAGCGACGAGCTGAAAAACTGGCTACCGTGGGTCATCAAGACCCGGTTCGTCATCATCACCCTCGTCTTCGCCATTGATTACGCCATCCGGACGCTCGTCCCGAGCCCATCGAACACCTTTTCCGTCAAATACTTGGCGGTCATCGTGGTTTTGTGGTACATCCTGGGCCTGTTCTTCCTCTTTTACAACCATCTCAGCCGCGACTACTTGCTCCAGGCCCATCTACAACTTTTCACGGATATTGTTATTATCACGGCGATCGTGCACGTGACCGGGGATCTCGAGAGCTACTATTTCTCACTCTATCTGATCGCCATTATGCTCGCGAGCGTGTTGTTGCCGCGCGCCACTGTTTTCCTGATTGCGGCGGTCAGTTTTGTCTTCATGGGGTCGCTTTTGGAACTGGCCTACCTGCCGATCCTATATCCAGAATTGGTCATAAAGTATTCGCCATTCGGTTTCCTCGCCACCGGTTCCCAGGTTTTAGTTGAACCTCGGACGCTCCAAGTAAGGATTTTTGTGAGCCTTTTTGGATTCTTCCTGGTGGCCTATCTTTCGAGCTACCTCGCCGAAAGGCTGCGCAAGACCGGGGAGGAGTTGCGCGATCAGCGTGGCCAAGTGGCGAGTCTCCAGGCGATCACAGAAAACATCTTTCAGAGCATGCGCGAGGGGATCATCACGACGGACCTCGAGGGGAAAATCCGCGAGGCGAATCCGGCGGGTGCGGAAATCCTTGGTCGCGATGTGGACGGCCTGCGCGGCCAGCCGGTGGGGTCGCTCCTCCCATCCCTTGACCTCGCACATCGGGCCGGCTCGTCGCGCTTGGAGATATCCTACGCCCATTCCGACGGCAGTCCGCGCGTGCTCGGGGTGTCGGTATCGCCGCTGGTGGTCGCCGAAGTCGGGGCAGTAGGCTTTGTCTTGAACTTCCAGGATTTAACGGAGGAAAAGCGGCGAGAAGGGGAGTACCGCGCGAAGGACCGCATGGCGTCGCTCGGGCGGCTTTCGGCGGGCATCGCGCACGAGATTCGAAACCCGCTGGCTTCGATCGCGGGCTCCGTCAAGCTGCTTCAAAACCTGGCCGAGCTCGACGAAGACCAGGCGAAGCTTATTGGCATCGTCAGCCGCGAATCTGAGCGCCTGAACAAGCTAGTGTCGGATTTCCTCATCTATTCGCGCGACCAGCGCTTCGAATTTCGAGAGGCGGACCTGGTCAACTTACTCGAAGAGACATTGTTGCTGGTCGAGCACCACCCGCTGTTCGGCCCCAATTACCGTCTGGAGCGGAGATTCCCCCGCCACCCGGTGACGGCTTGGGTGGACACCGATAAGGTCCGCCAGATCTTTTGGAACATCTGTGACAACTCGCTCAAGGCGATGCCGCGCGGCGGATGCCTGACGGCGGAGATCCAGTCGGCGGACCGCATGGCTCGGATCTTGCTGGCCGACACTGGCGTGGGCTTTAACGAAGCGCAGCTCGAAAAGCTGTTTGAGCCCTTTCAGCCCGGGTTTTCGAACGGCACGGGTCTGGGGTTGGCGATTGTTTATCAGATTGTGGAAGCCCATCACGGGCGGGTTCGTGTCGAATCGCGGCCCGGCCGGGGCTCGCGCTTTGTAATCGAGTTGCCGCGCCGGCAAGCGCCGGCGACCGCGGCCTCTTGACAGCCGCCCCGTGGGCCTGTGCACGAGTCCGATCGCCCCTCGACTCCGCTCAGTCTTCACTTCTTCAGACTGACCCTGAAGCAGTGAAGCGTCAGGGCCAAAAAGGAGGCAACCGAAGAGGGGCCATGAGCCCCTCGAATGGCGGGGGAAGAATCCATATGCCTCGACTGCTGATCGTGGACGATGAAAAGTCGCTTTGCCAGATGCTAGAAATCGCCTTCCGCAAGGGAGGCTTTTCCGTGGAGACGGTTTCGAGCGGGGCGCTGGCGCAGAGGAAAATGAATTCGCAGCACTACGACGTCGTCGTCTCCGATATCCGCATGCCGGATTTAACCGGGATCGAATTGCTGGAATACGCGAAAAAAATCGGCCAGCCCGCCGCCTTCATTCTCATCACCGCCGTCCCGACTATGTCCACGGCCATCGAGGCCCTGAACCTCGGCGCGTACCGTTACGTCATCAAGACCGACAAGTTGGTGGAAGAACTGAAGTTCGAGGTTGGGCGCGCTCTGGAAGACCTGGCGCTGCGCGAGGAAAACGCCCGCTTGCGCCGCGAGCTGCTGCGCGTTTTCGCCGCTCACAACATCATCGGCCAAAGCAAGCCCATGACTTCCATTCTGGAGATGGTCCGCACCATCGCTCCGACCACCAGCACCGTGATGATTACGGGCGAGAGCGGGACGGGGAAGGAATTGATCGCCCGCGCCATCCACGAAGCCAGCGGCCGGCGGGACAAAGCTTTCGTCTCCATCAACTGCGGCGCCTTCCCGGAGACCCTGCTCGAAAGCGAGCTGTTCGGCTACTTCAAAGGCGCCTTCACCGGAGCCGACTCCAACAAGAAGGGCATCATCGAGTCCGCGAACACCGGGACCCTATTCCTCGACGAGATCGGCGAGACCAGCCTCAGCATGCAGGTGAAGCTGCTGCGCGTCCTTCAGGAGCGCATGGTGCGGCCGCTCGGCGGGAACGTGGACGTGGCGGTGGACGTGCGCCTGATCGCTTCGACCAACCGCGATCTGAGGAAGATGGTCGAGGCCAAAGAATTCCGTGATGATTTTTATTACCGAATCAGCGTCATCCCGGTGCATGTCCCGCCGCTCCGCGAACGGGCAGCCGACCTCGAGCCGCTGGCCCGGCATTTTCTCCGCAAGTTCGCCTTGCAAATGGGAAAGGGGCTGCGCGATTTTGAGCCGCAGGCGCTTTCCGCCATTCTCGCGTATTCCTGGCCCGGCAACGTGCGCGAGCTCGAAAACTCCATCGAGCGCGCCGTCGCGGTGAGCGGCGAGCAGGAGCCTCTGGTGCGGCTCGAAAGTCTCCCGGAAGCCGTCACCGCGCCCTCGATTGTGGCGACCAAGACCGAATCCCTTTCGGAAGACGGCCTGGATTTCGAACGGCGCATGGCGGAGGTCGAGAAAGCCTACCTGCTGAGGGCCTTAAAAGCCGCTCAAGGCGTCCGAACCCGCGCCGCCGAACTCCTCCATATCACCTACCGCTCATTCCGCCATTACGCCAAGAAACATGGAGTCTAGCAGGTTGAGGCAAGAGTCCTTTCGGTTGTCATTCTGAGCCCTTCGCCTGTCATCCTAAGCGGAGCGAAGGATCTCGGCAGTTCGCTCAGGGTAAACTCCGCGAAGGATCTCGGCAGCTCGCTCAGGGTAAACTCCGCGAAGAATCACTCGCCATGGTTCTGAGAAGCCTCAAGGGATGCTTCGCGCAGTTTACCCTGATCCCGCGGACGCGGGAGAATGGGCTCAGCATGACAGACAAGGACATCGTTGGCGGACCGGGCAGGATCAATCGTCTGTCGAGCGCGCAGTATTTTCCTCTCGCGATAGTTCTCATCGCGACTTTTTTGGTTTACGCAGGGACGCTAGGATTTGGGTTCGTCTATGACGACCAGGGTCAGATCGTTCGGAACCTTTTCATTCAGTCCTGGCATTACATCCCTCGCTACTTTACTTCCCATGTCTGGAGTTATCTTTACCCCGGCGACGTCGCCAACTACTACCGGCCGCTGTTCCTCATTTGGCTGCGCGCGAACCACGCCCTGTTTGGACTGGAACCGGCGGGCTGGCACCTGACGTCGGTCCTCGCGCACCTCGTGGTGACTTTGGAGGTTTACTGGCTCGGTGTTCGCCTGCTCGAAGACCGGATCTCGGCGGCCGTGGCCTCGGCGCTCTTTGGCCTTCATCCCATTCACGTCGAAGCGGTGGCCTGGGTTTCCGGGGTCACCGAACCGTTGGTGGCGGCGCTCATGCTGGCGTCGTTTCTCGCCTACCTTCGCGCTCGCGGACGGAAACAGTGGCTTTGGTGGTCGGCCTCCCTGGCCCTTTACGCGCTCGCCATGCTCAGCAAGGAAACCGCGCTCATCTTCCCGATGCTGGTCTTTGCTTACGCGTGGATTGGGGCGCGCGAGCGGGGCGCCACATTTTTCCAGTGGGAGCCTTCGGGGACGGTGAGCCTAGCCGAACCGATGCGCCGGCGGGAGCCATTCGAGAGATTGGGCGCGTCCATCCTTCAAGCGGCTCCGTACCTCGTGCTGACGGGGGCGTACCTGCCGATTCGCATCCGTGCGCTCGGCGGCTTCAGCCACGTGCTGACGCCTGTGCCGGTTGCGACGTCGGTCTACACTTGGCCATCGCTCGTCTGGTTCTACGCGAAGAAGCTCGTGTGGCCCGCGGCGCTTAGCCCTTTCTACGACTTTCCATACGTCACGGGGCCCGGCCTTCGAGAGTTTTTCCTTCCGCTGGCGGGGTTGGCGTTGATAGCGGCGCTGCTGGGCCTTTGGGCGCGCCGCGGCGAAAAGGCAGGAAACCCTTCCTATTGGCAGGGTGAGTCCGGCGCGCTCGCGTTCGCGTCGCTGTGGCTGTGTTTGCCCATCGTCCCGCTGTTGAACCTCTCCATTTTCGGTTCTGGCGATATCGCTCACGACCGCTATCTCTACCTTCCATCAATCGGCGTGTCGTGGATCGCGGCGGCGTGCTGGAAGCGGCTTAGCGCGCGTGGAATGGCCGCGTCGAAGATCCTGAGCGCAGTCGAAGGGCCGAGAGGCCTGGCTCTCCCGCTCGCCATCGCTTCTGCTGTCGCGGTCCTTCTGGGCGGGCTCACAGTGGCAGACACCGCGTACTGGTCGGACAACCTGTCGCTTTATTCGCGGGGGACAAACCTTGCGCCAAATAATTTTCGCGCGCGCCTGGATTTGGCCAATGCCGCCTGCGATCGTGGCCTTTACGACGCGGGGCTCAAGCTTTACGCTCAGGTGATTGAAAGGGCTCCGAACTTCCCACTGGCCTTTTACGACCTCGGAGTGACGGAGCTCGAGCTCGGCCGCATGGAGGAGGCCGACCGCCATCTCACCCGCGCCATCGAGCTCGACGGAAGCGACCCGGCGGCATTCTACTCTCTGGGGTTGGTCAGGTACCGAGAAGGGCGCCTGGAGGACGCCGCCAGCCTGTTTCGACGCGCACTGGAACTCCAACCCGAAGCGATGGGCTATCACCTGGCCCTGGGCCGAGTCTTGGAGAGATCGGGTGACCTTCAAGGTGCCCTCGAAGAATTCAGAGCCGAATTCAGCGAGCATCCGGAAATGGACGAAGCGCGACAGGAAATAGTGCGACTGCAAATACTCTCCAAGCCGGAAGAGCCGCGCGGAAAGCCTTCGGGCGGCAAGAGGGACTAGGGGGATTGCGCCAATTTATTGCCCTCAGATCAACGACCAGCCGGCGTAGAGGGCTCGAAGGCGCTTGCATGTTCACGAGTGGAGTATATACTGACGAAAAGGCAGGAAAGGGCTTTGGTTTTTTGAGGGCTCAACATTCAAACGACTGGAACTGGATTTACTTTCGCCGTGCCGTTTTCCCCCGCTATACTTTAGTTGCTCAAGGAGGACGTGCATGAGGAAGAGCACTTGGGGTTTTTCCGTGATCGAGCTCCTCATCGTTGTCGGGATCATCCTCGTCATTGCGGCGATTGCGATTCCGGATCTTCTCAGGTCGCGGGTTTCGGCGAACCAGGCTTCGGCCGTGGGGTCGTTGCACACCATCAGCACGGCCGAAACGAATTACGCCACCACTTACGGGACGGGGTATAGCCCCGACTTGGCGTCATTGGACGGTCCCTCGGGCGCGAGTTCGGCCACATCTGCCGGCTTGATAGACAGCATTTTGGGGACCGGTGTCAAGAGCGCTTACACATTCGCTTACGCGCCAACCTCAATCTCGAGCACTCCGCCCCAATACGTGTCCTACATCGTGACTGCCCAGCCGACCGTCGGCTGCGGGACAGGAAACGGAAATTGCTATTTCACCGATACGACGGGCGTGATTCGCTTTAACACTTCGGGCGTGGCTTCCTCGACGGACTCGCCGATTGGCGGCTAGCGGGCTGATGAAAACCCCTTGTGACGCTGTCATCCTGAGCGAAGCCCTGTCCGTCAGCCGACGGACAGTGCGAAGCGAAGGATCTGCTCTGAGACAATTCGATAACAGAGCAGATTCTTCGTCGTCCCGATGGAATAAATCGGGGCTCCTCAGAATGACACCGTGGTAGCGTTTTTGAGCATCCTGCTTGAGGCGGCGGGCACGCGATTGGCCCGTCGGCGCGCACCCGAGTCGAAGCCCCAAGCCTAGGTTTTCTCAATCATCGTCACCGTCGGTGCCACGAAAGGAGCCGGGATTGGAACGGAAGCGACCTTTTCGCCTGATCGTTGGCGGCCCAGAAAGGCAACCCGCTGGTGTACGAGACCCCAGGACGGAAAGCAGTGGCCCGAACGAGTTTGAAAGCGAAGAGGGGGTTGGCAAGCCCCGAAAATCCGCACTAAATCTCTTCCTGCTCTTTTCCGTAATCCTCCTGACGAGCCTCGCCTACAGCGCCACTCCTCGGTTTGGGTTTGTTTTCGACGACACCCACTTTATTGTGTCGAACCCCTTCATCCGCTCCTGGCGCTTTGTTCCGCGATTCTTTACTTCGACCGTTCTCGCTCCGGAGCACCCGGGGGCCGTCATCAATTACTACCGCCCCGTCTTTCTCTTGTGGCTGCGATTGAATCATGCTCTCTTCGGGCTAAACCCGGCCGGCTGGCATTTGAGCACACTGGCCCTGCATCTGTTAATCACCTGGATGGTTTATCTTCTTGCTCGGCGCGTGACCGGCGGTGCGCCCGCGGGTGCTGGTTTTCATTTACGAGTGGCTGTGGAATCCGGGTGTGGCGGGCGTGGCTGCTCGGCCCTTCGAACGCCTGCGGTCCTCGCTCGAACCAACCTTGCTCTTCCTGGCAGCGACGGCGGCTTATGTGGCCGTGCGGATGGCCGTGGTGAAGGGGCTCGCCCACATCATGACTCCCGTCCCGATCGCGGTCATGTTCCTAACGCTCCCGTCCGTGCTTTGGGCTTACTTGAAATTATTGATTTGGCCGTATCCATTGAGCATTTATTATGAGACTTGGTATGTCGAGCAGCCGAGGGTTTTGGATTTTCTTCTACCCTCGATGGGCCTTGCCGGCGCGGCCCTGCTTCTCGGAGTGTGGTCGCGACAGGGGGGAGAAGCCAAGGCGGTGACCTTTGGGGCCGCGTGGCTGGTTCTGCCGATTCTGCCCGTACTCGACATGCAACTGTTTCCGGCGGGGGAGACCGTCCATGACCGGTATTTGTATTTTTCCTCAATCGGGTTTGCGATTCTCATATCCCTCGCCTGGCGGAAGTTTATCCCCCGCCGCCCGCGCCTGCGGGGACAGCCTGTGTTGCCGATTGCCTCGGTATTGCTATTGACCATTGTCTTGGCTTCCGCAACTGCTTTTCAGAGCGTCTATTGGGCGAACGAGCTCGTTTTGTACTCGCGCGCGGTGGCCGTTGCTCCAAACAAGGCCGTCGCCAAAGACAACCTGGCCGCTGCAGCCTTGGAACAAGGAATGACCGACGCAGCCATTCGGCTCTTTCGGGAATCGCTGCGGGAAAAGCCCAACATTTGGTTTACATGGTACGATCTCGGTTACAGCTACTACAAGTTGGGCAGGTTTGTCGAAGCTGACCGGTGTCTCTCTCGCTCTCTGGAACTAAACGACGCTGAGCCCGATCCGTATTTCGTGCTGGGCCTCACTCGATTCCGAATGGGCCAGCCAGACGCTGCCGCCGCTCTCATTCGTCGCGCCATCCAAATCCAACCCCGCGGGCTTCGATACCACCTTGCCTTGGGAATAATTTACAAATCGAAAGGGGAATTCGCGCGGAGCCTGGAAGAATTCCGCGCGGAACTGGCAAATGAACCGGAGCAAGAAGATGCCAAGAAGCAAATCTCGGAGGTCAATTCCAAGTTGACGCCGGCAGCGCGGTAGGCGGGAAACATGCTGCCGAGCGTGTTCGAAGGCGAATCGGGGGCACCGAAGCGGCGTGTTCAGGCTCGGCTTTGGAGTGACGTGAATTGTCCACCATGGACCTTTATCGTCATCCAAGAACGCTTGAAGAGGGCCTATGGCTGCACCAAATCCTCGCACGTTGCCGTTGTCGCCGGTAAGTTATAGTGCTGTGGCCACTTATAAAGTGGTAAAAAAATGTGGGTCGGGTTTAGAATTCGGAACCGGAGATGCTAATTAAATCCCCAGTATGGGGTTGTGAGTTCAAGATTTCGGTCATTAGCCAAAATTGAGGAGGCATTTAATGAGAAAAAACTCGAGGGGTTTTTCGTTGATTGAGTTGCTGATCGTGGTGGCGATCATTCTGATTATCGCGGCGATTGCCATCCCAGACTTGCTCAAGTCGCGCGTTGCGGCCAACCAGGCTTCTGCGGTCGGCTCGCTGCGCACCATTAACACTTCGGAGGTGACGTATTCTTCGACCTACACCTCCGGGTACAGTTGGACCCTAGCTGCGCTCGACGGTCCGGCAGGCGGAAACTCGGCGGCAACATCGAGCTTGATTGACAGCGTTCTTGGCAGCGGCGTGAAGAGCCAATACACGTTCTTGTACACGCCGGTCACGACCAGCACGTCGCCGCTCCGCTGCGATACGTATTCGATTCAGGCAAATCCGGTTCAAGGGGTTGCGACAGGGAACGGAAACAGCTACTACTCGGACAACTCTGCGGTTATTCGGTTCAACACCGCGGCGGCGGCCACGTCGGCCGACTCACCCCTGGCTGGCTGAGGGTTTGCATCGAGCAGCACAAAAGCTATTTGGGTTGCTATGGGGGAGCCGCAAGGCTCTCCTTTGTTTTGGCCTAACGAAATAGTTTTTCAACGAGCCTAGCTCATCGGTGACGGGATTTGTCACCGGCTGCCCTTTCCCGACGACGAAAAAGGTCTAAAAGTACGCCCGTCGCTCGACGGAATCCCAATGATTAGTCGTTGTCTCCGTTAAGTTATTGAGCAGTTGCCACTTATAACGGATTAAAAAAAACGGGTGATCGGATACAGAATTTGGAATCGCGGTTGCTCATTACACCCCTGTATTGGGTTGTGAGTTCAAGATTCAGCCTATTATCCCAAAATGAGGAGGGATTTCGTGAGAAAAGACTCCAGAGGTTTTTCGTTGATCGAGTTGCTGATCGTGGTGGCGATCATTCTGATTATCGCGGCGATTGCCATCCCAGACTTGCTCAAGTCGCGCGTTGCGGCCAACCAGGCTTCTGCGGTCGGCTCGCTGCGCACCATTAACACTTCGGAGGTGACGTATTCTTCGACCTACACCTCCGGGTACAGTTGGGACCTAACCGCGCTTGATGGTCCAGCGGGCGGAAACTCGGCGGCGACATCGAGCTTGATTGACAGCGTTCTAGGCAGCGGCGTGAAGAGCCAGTACACGTTCATCTACTCGCCGGTCACGACCAGCACGTCGCCACTCCGCTGTGATACGTATTCGGTACAGGCGAATCCGGTGCAAGGGGTTGGGACAGGGAACGGAAACAGCTACTACTCGGACAACTCTGCGGTTATTCGGTTCAACACCGGGGCGGCGGCCACGTCGGCCGACTCACCGCTGGCCGGCTGAGGGTTGGATTCGAGCTGAGCAAGAGATCTTTCGGAAGCTTCAGGGGAGCCACAGGGCTCCCCTTACTATTTTTGACGAGGATTGCGTTTGCCGGCCGAAAAAGGTACAAATAGGCTGTCCGTGGGAATGGCAGTTCGAATGCTCCCTTTCAAACTGGTGGAACGGGTGAGAGTTGAGGTTTGGAGGGGGGCGACATGATTGATCACAGTTCTGGCATGAGGAGATGCAGAGCACAGAGTTGCGGCCCGCGCGAGTGTTTCGGCGGGCGCCGACAAATGGCGGAGCGGGGCTTTTCGTTGGTTGAGCTTCTTATCGTCGTTGCGATCATTTTGATTATCGCCGGTATTGCCATTCCAGATATGTTAAGGTCGCGCATTGCCGCCAACCAGGCCTCGGCTGTCGGCTCAATCCGGACGATCATCACTGGCGAAAACACCTACGCCGCGACTTACGGCACCGGCTATAGCACTACTCTCGCGCAACTGGACGGCCCTGCAACCGTGGTTTCCAGTATCAACAACGCCGAGGTCATTGACAGCGTACTGGGGAGCGGGGAGAAGAGTGGCTACTTCTTTTATTACGTTTCCTGCCCTACGGCTCCGGGGCCGAACAACGGTTCGATGACAAACGGCACGTGCGCCGTGCAGGTATATGCCTATCAGATCTCAGCCAACTCGACCGGAGGCTGCGGGACCGGTTACGGCCTCTGCTACTACGCCGACAGCTCGGGCGTGGTTCGGGGCAGCACGACAAACTTCGCGGGACCGACTGACGCGCCCATTGGAGGCTGATTCTGGAGGTTGCGCATTTCGAAGACTGGGCCGCATCGAAGGGAGCCAAAAGCTCCCTTTTTGTTTTGCGGGCACAGATTTGCAAATACCGGGTCGAGGAAGCCGACTAGTGTTCTGAAGCGTATCGCGCGAATGGAGAGCGTGAATCATTTCCATGCCGGCCATCGAAACCACTGAGCTGACGAAAGACTACGCCGTTGGGTTTTGGCGTAAACGGCCCAAGAGGGTTCTCGAAGACTTGAACCTCGAAGTGGCATCGGGAGAGGTCTTCGGCCTGCTGGGGCCGAACGGCGCAGGCAAGAGCACTACCCTGAAGCTGATTCTCGGTCTGATTTTCCCCACCTCTGGGGCGGTGCGGATTTTCGGCTCGGACTGGAGGGACGTCTCTCTGCGCGCCCGCATCGGATTCCTGCCCGAAAATCCGAGCTTCTACGACAATTTGTCGGCGGAGGAATTCCTGAACTACGCCGGATCGCTCTTCGGGCTCGCCGCGGGCGAACGGCGGCGCAGGGCCGCGAAGCTGCTCGAGCAGGTGGGCCTCGCGGAAGTCGGCGACATCCCCGTGCGCCGCTATTCGAAGGGCATGGTGCAACGGCTCGGCCTCGCCCAAGCGCTCATCAACGACCCGGAACTGGTGATTCTCGATGAGCCCATGTCGGGCCTCGATCCGCTCGGGCGGCGCGAAGTCCGTGACCTGATTCTGGACCTCAAGGCACAGAAGAGGACTGTGCTTTTTTCGACGCACATTCTTTCGGACGCCGAAACGCTTTGCGACCGCGTTGCTATCCTCCATCGCGGCCGGCTTCAGGGTTTGGGCGAGATCGGAGAGATCCTGGCCATGGGCGTTGCCTCGACCGAGATAGTTCTGGAAGCGCCCTCGCCGGGCGTCCAGGACTCCCTCGCCTCAATGGGCGTTTCGGCCGTGCGTACCGGCGAGCGCGTCCGTCTGAGCGTGCAGGACGAAGCGGAAGTGGAACGGGTTCTTGAAATCGCCGTCCGAGAGAAAGTGAAAGTGGTTTCGATAACTCCCGTAAGACTGACGCTCGAAGACTACTTCATGGAGAAAGTGGAGAAGGGCAAGCCGGTGCGCGAAAAGTTCGACCGGCAAGCGCTCTCGCGCAAAGGCTAATCCGACCGTCATGGCCCGCATTTGGAGCATCACCTGGCACACCTTTAAAGAAGCCGCGCGCGACCGCGTGCTGTACAACCTGATCGTGTTCGCGCTGCTGATGATCGGCGCTTCGATTCTCTTTGGCCAAATCTCGGTGGGGATCGAAGGCATCATCCTGGTGGATCTGGGCCTCAGCTCGATCGCCGTTTTTGGCGTGCTCATGGCGATTCTGATCGGGATCGGCTTGGTGTCGAAAGAGATTGAGCGCCGGACGATTTTTAACGTGCTCTCGAAGCCGGTGCATCGGTTCGAGTTCATCCTCGGGAAGTACTTCGGACTCCTGCTGACGCTCTTCGTCAACACCGGCGTGATGGCCGCGGGGTTTTACGTGGCGCTCTTCTATCAGAAGCGCAGCCTCGGCCCCGAAGACCTGCTGCCGCTCGGCGCGATTTATTTCATCCTGCTCCAGTTCGCGTTGGTTGTGGCGTGGGCTCTGTTCTTCTCCTGCCTCTCGACGCCTGTCCTTTCCGCGGTTTTCACGTTTTCGATCTACGTGGCCGGGCATTTCCTGGGCGATCTGCGCTTCTTTGGCCAAGAGACTCACAGCCGGCTGGTTTCAGGTGTCACCACGCTCCTTTATTACCTTCTGCCGAATTTCGCGGACTTTGACGTCATTACGCGCACGGCGCACGGCGAGAAAATCTCCGGCGTGCTTTTCACCGCCAATTCCCTTTACGCGCTTTTGTACGTCACGGTGTTGATATCGGCCGCCGTCCTGGTCTTCGAGGAAAAGGAGTTTCGCTGATGCCGGCGGCGAGAGAGTTGAAGCGCCTCACCCGTCTCGTCTCGGGTGTGCTGGTGGTGGCGGGTCTTGCGGCTCTGGTGCCGGTCCAGAACCGAATTGACGCCGAGAACGGCATCTACGGCCCCATTGCCGATGTTCTCTACATGCCTTCGGGGGGGCTTCTGGGCCGGCTGAGCCTCGGCAACGAAGGCCTGCTTGCAGCCATCTACTGGACGCGCGCAGTGCAATACTTCGGAAGCCGCTCGCTAGCCAAGCAGGCGCGGTTTGAGCTGCTTGCGCCTCTTCTCCGCATCACCACGGAACTGGATCCGCACCTGCTTATTGCCTACCGCTTTGGCGCGATTTTCCTTACCGAGAAGCCTCCGGAGGGCGCCGGACAGCCGGAGGCTGCGCTCGATCTCATCCGCCACGGCATCGTCAATAATCCCGCCTACTGGCGCCTCTGGCAGGACCTGGGATTCATCTACTACTGGAACCTGAAGGATTACCGGCGGGCCGCCCAAGCCTACTTGCTAGGCAGCCGCCAACCGGGCGCGTTGTTCTTCATGAAGGCGATGGCGGCGAAGATCCTGGCGCAAGGCGGAGATCCCGCGACATCATACGAGCTCTGGATGCAGCTTTACCGCCAGGCGGAAAATGAGCAACTGCGCCGAAACGCCGAGATACACCTGACGGCCATCCGGGCGACAATCGGAATGAAGCAACTCAACGATCTGTTGGCCCGCTATCAAGAAGCCGCCGGCCATCCCGCGAAGAGTTTCGAGGAACTCGTCGCCGCGGGCTTGCTTCGGGGCATCCCGGTGGACCCGAGCGGCGCCCCCTATCGGATCGGCGGGGACGGCAAAGTCGCCCTCGGCCCCAGGAGCAAAGTGCTGCTGTACCTGGTCGAGTGAAAGGGAAGCCCGGACGCGCCCGCGAGTCCCGCGGCAGCCATGAATGAATTGCAATTCACGCTCGCCGAATCCTTGAAGGCGCTCGCGCTGCTGTTTCTCGCGTTGTTCGCGACCAAGGCTCTCGAGGCGATGCCGCGAGCGTCGGGCCGGGCGGCGCGTTACCGTTTGATTCGGACCGCGGGCTACGCCTTGACGGCCGCGCTCGCCATCTGGTGCGCACGCGGCCTGGGCATCGAGGTGTCTGCGGGCGTTCACAATTTCGCTGCCGCCGCCGCTCTGAGCCGACAAGAGCCGGGCCGCGCCTACACGAATGCCCTCCGCGCAGTCGAATTGCGCCCCGGTGTAGTCGCTCACTGGGAGAATCTCGAGCGCAGCAAAATCACCTTGCGCCAATTTGCCTCCGCGCTCAGAGACGAGTCTGCCTTGACGGCAGCGAGCGGCGGCGAGCTGGACGAAGCCGACGCGCTTCTCTACGCTTGGTGCCATTACGACGTCGGCGACTATGACCGGGCGCTGGCCGGGACCGAGGCGCTGATTCATAAGAACCCTTACTTCGCCGCCCCCTATGTTCTCAAGGGCATGGTGCGCATCGCCGAGAAAGACTTCGATCAGGCGGAAAAAACCTTCCTGGCGGTTCTCCAGATGTTTCCGGACGATCCACAGGCGGTCGAAGGACTGGCGCACGCCTACTACCTCTCCGGCAACAGGGTGCGAGCGGAGGAGGTCCTTCGCCAAACGGAACAGTATTCGTTCCCGCCCGCGGCTCGCCGGCGCATCGAGGAGCTGAAAAGGCTTTATGCCCAATAAAGTCGCGCTTTCGCTCCGCCTGGAAGACGCAATCGCTCTGGTCTTTTTTCTGGTTTACCTCGTGGTGCTCCTGATTTTTCGCCAGGCTCGGGCGGAGGTTCTGAATCCCGCCGACGTCGAGGTGATCGCGCCCGCGATCTTGCTGCTGTTCGGAAAAGAGATCGTGCACTCGCTTGCTTCCGGAAAGAGCTCGGCGCCCGGAGCGCCGACGGACCTCGGAGGGTTCATCCGGCCGTATTGGGAGATCCTGCGTGATTGGTCGCCGTTCTTTGTGATCTTACTTATGTATTACTCGCTGTGGGGAAACGCCACGCACCTGCTGGTGACTCGGGACCGCGATGCCATGCTCATCGCCTGGGACCAGAGACTTTTCGGCTGCCAGCCGTCCGTGGCGCTCCAGCGGATCGTCACGCCGGGCCTGACGGCGTGGATGGAATTCGCCTACTTTTTTCACATCCTGAATATCCCCATCGTCGCCTGCTTTATTTATCTTCGCCGGCCGAGGCTGCGTTTCAGGGAAATGATGTGCGGCGCGGTGGTTGTGACGTTCGCCGGCCTGGTCGGCTACGTGCTCGTGCCGGCCATCGGGCCGATGTACACGCTTGCCGTCCAGTTCACGGTTCCGTTGAGCCAGCCTTACGAAGTCTTCAGCCGTGAGACGGCGTTCATGGATTTCGCCCGCATCCAGCGCGACTGTTTTCCCAGCCTCCACGTCGGCCTCTCTTTCGTAGTGTGGATCTATGCGTGGCGGAATTCGAAGCGGCTGTTTTGGATTCTCGCTCCCCTCGTCTTGAGCCTTTGGTTCTCGACCGTCTACCTCCGTTTTCATTACTTGGTGGACGTGCTGGCAGGATTCTTCCTCGCCCCGCTCTGCTTCGTGTTTTCGAACTGGATGTTCAAGCGCTTCGGGGAAGTGACGGTTGCCGTCCCGCTCGGGCCCTTGGCCGGCGGCGCGCGCGGCGAGGCGTCGCCGAATCAGCCCAGGCGCCCCGGTGGCGGCCAATGAGCGGGCCTGTCACGTCCGCGCCCGGCAGCGAATCGGCTCGTCCGCTCGCTCGCGCCAATGAGCTCACGCTCATCGTCCTGCTGATTCTGTGCGGTACCCTGCCGTACATCAATACGCTCGTCAACGCTTTCGTCTTCGATGACCACAACCAGATCGAATTCAACCCCTACCTCCAGAACTTCCGGCACTTGAAGGAAATCTTTTCCACCAACGTCTGGTCCTTCGAGGGCTCCTATGGAATCACGAATTATTACCGGCCGCTGATGACCGTGGGCTTTTTGCTCTGCTACCAGCTCTTCGGCCCTTTGCCGTACGGGTTCCACCTGGCGAACCTCCTGGTCCACACGGCGGTGGTGTTGCTCGTCTATGCCGCGAGCAAACGGATGTTCGAAGACCGCTGGCCGGCTTTCGTGGCCGCAGTCGCCTTCGCGCTCCACCCCATTCACACCGAGTCGGTGGACTGGGTGTCGGGCGTGACGGACCTGGAAGTAACTTTTTTCATCCTCCTGACACTCTGGTTTTTCCTGGGCCTCGGCCGGGCCAGCGGGCGAAAGGCCGTAGGCGCCGGCGCGGGAATGGGGGCGAGCTTCATCCTGGCGCTGCTGTCGAAAGAGCCGGCGATGGCGTTGCCGCTGCTCGCCACAATTTACGAACACTTTTATCGCCCCGATCGCCGGCAGACGTCGGCGGCGCGGAAGCTTTCGCGCTATGCGGTGCTGTGGGTAATCGGGGGCGGGTACTTGCTGTTTCGCAGGGAATTCTTCGGAGCGCTTGCCCCGGTCGCGCAGCGCCCCGGAGTCACCCTGGTTGAGACGGCGCTCTCCGCCTTCGCACTGGTCGGGCAGTATTTCTGGAAACTGATATGGCCCGCGCGGCTTTGCATGTTCTACGTGTTCCACAAGAGCGGGACCTGGCGGGATCCCGCGGTGCTAGCGGGGGCGACGGCCTCGCTGATCTTTCTCGCGCTCTTCGTCGCGCTGTGGCGGCGGCGCGGGCCAGCATCCTTCGGACTGATATGGCTACTGCTGACGCTCGCGCCGGTGCTCAACGCGCACTGGATGGCCGCGAATGTCTTCGCGGAACGCTACCTCTACTTGCCCTCGGTCGGTTTCTCGTGGCTTCTGGCTTCAGGAGCTGTCGAGGCTTGGGCCTGGGCCGAATGCCGGGGCGGGATACGCCGCACGGCCACGGCGGCGCTTGCGGGTTGCGTCTTCGTGGCAGGTTTGGCCCGCATCGTCCTTCGCAACAGCGACTGGCGAAGCGACCAAATTCTTTACACCAAGACTCTCGGACAACAGCCCGACGCTTATCTGATTCGAATAAATCTGGGCGCGGTTTACTGGGCCGGGGGCGATGTGGCGGGCGCCGAACGCGAGTGGAAACAGGCCTTGCGCCTGGCCCCGGAGCACCCCATCGCGCTGAACGATATGGGCCTGCTCTATACACGCCAGAGGCGTTATGCTCAGGCCGTTGAGTATTTCGAGAAGGCGCTCAAAGCCAAGCCCAACTTCACCGACGCCCACATGTTTCTCGGCGCGTGTTATCAGGACATGGGGAAGATTGATCTTGCGGAGAAAGAATTCCGGGCGGCCGTAAACATTTCGCCGCTCAACGTCCGCGCCAGGAACTATCTCGGCGAGCTTTATCTCGCGGAGGGGCGAACCGGGGAGGCGGAGGAGCAGTTCCGGCGTTCGCTGGAGAGCGCGGAGAATATCGAGGCCTGGGACGCCCTCGGCGATATTTTCCTCAAGCGGGAGGACACCGCGCACGCCGAGCTTGCCTTCGAGCGGTCCGTAGCGATTGACAACTACGACAGCCACGCCCATTTCCGCTTGGGCGCGCTCTATCGGGCGGCGGGACGCATGGCGGAGGCCGGTCGGGAATACCAAGCGGGGCTGGTGACCGATCCGCTCAACCCCGAGGCGCTCGCCGCCCTCAAGCAGCTTAAGTCCCAGTCAGGAGACCATGCCCCTTAATACGTTGCGAAAAAGCTCTTTTGGATGCCAGTCTGAACCTTCGCTTGTCATTCCGAGCCCCATTCGCTTCGCTCAGGGCAAGCTCTTCGCTGGCTGTCATTCTGACCCTGAGCGCAGCGAAGGGGAAGAATCCCTTTTATTCCGCGCTCAGGGTAAACTTCGCGAAGAATCCCTTTTTTGCGTTGAAAATAGGTCGGAGGGATCCTTCGCTTCGCTCAGGTTGACAAACCTAGCATTCCGGGACCCTCTTAAGAGACCCACACGGAGACCTTCACTTTTTGTGGTCACGGCGTGCCTGGTCGCAAGCGCGGCGGTTTTCTTCGGCGCGGACCAGCCCCTCGACTCCTATCTCCGCCAAGTCGAATCCAGTTATCGCGCGGTGAAGAGCTGGAAAGCGGACTTCGTTCAAGTCTATCGCGCGGGGGATCGAGAGCGGCGTGAGACCGGCACGGTGGTCCTGGCGCGCGGCGGCAGGATGCGGTGGGACTACACGAGCCCCGAACCGAAACTCTTCATCGCCGACGGCGAGACCACCGAGCTTTACGTCCCCGATGAAAAGCAGTTGATGCGGACGCCCGAGAAAACCAGCGAGGACTACCGTGCGCCTTTCGCAATCCTGCTCGCGCGCGTGAACCTTCACCGCA
>QHZN01000324.1 GCA_003225365.1 Acidobacteriota bacterium | reverse complement strand
CGTTAATCTCCACGCGCGGCGGAAAGTCTCAAGTCTGGATACTTCCCGTAAGTGGAGGCGAGGCGCACGCCGTCACCACGATTTCGACAGAGGCCGACGGGGTCACGTGGGCCGCCAAGGGCGAGACGCTGGTTTTTACTTCCCAGGTCTATCCCGATTGTCCCGATGACGCCTGCAATCGCGCGGGCTTGGAACAGGCCGAACACAGCAAGGTTAAGGCCCGACTGATTACAGAGTTGCTCTTCCGACATTGGACCGATTGGCGCGACGGAAAGTACACTCACGTATTTTCCGTTTCGGCTGCGGGCGGCCCGGCACGCGACTTGACTCCGGGTCGCTACGATTCGCCAACCTTTTTCCTCGGCGCCCCGGACGGCTATGCCATCTCGCCCGACGGCTCGGAAGTCTGCTTCACTTCGAACCGTTCCGAGCCTCCGAGCGCCCCCGCATGGACGACCAACAACGATCTTTACTTGGTCTCTTCCAATGGCGGCGAAGCGAAAGACATCACCGCCGACAACCCTGGCTCCGATGCATCCCCCCAGTATTCCCCGAACGGCCGCTACATCGCTTACATGTCCCAGGCGCGCAATGGTTACGAATCCGATCTGTTCCGGCTGAGCGTGTACGACCGCGAAACCGGCCGGGTGAAAGACTTGACCGAGGGGTTTGACCAGTGGGTTGAGGCATTCGCCTGGGCGCCCGACAGCGATGCGATCTATTTTCTCGCTCCCGATCACACGGAGACTCCGGTCTTCAAGACCTCGGTCAGCCACCCGAAAGTTGAAAAGGTGCTCGACGGCTACAACGCCGAAGTTCAGGTCGCTCCGGACGGAAAGTCACTGGCGACCTCGCGCACCAGCCTTGTCGCGCCGACGGAAATCTATCGCGCCTCGCTCGCCGACGGCTCCTTGACGGAACTGACCCACGCGAACGTCTCTTTGCTTTCAGAGCTCGAGATGAACCCGGGCGAATCAGCGACCACACCGGGCGCCTTAGGCGCTCAAGTCCAAAGCCTGCTCGTCAAACCCCCGGGCTTCGATCCGAACAGAAAATATCCAGCTATCTTCTTAATCCACGGCGGCCCTCAAGGCGCTTGGGAAGATGACTGGGGGTATCGTTGGAACGCCCAGCTGTTCGCCTCGCGCGGATATGTTGTTTTGATGACGAACCCGCACGGCTCGACGGGCTACGGCCAGAAATTCTTGGAGGAAATTTCGGGCGATTGGGGTGGCGCTTGTTACCAGGACTTGATGGCCGCTGCGGACTACCTCGAACGCCTGCCATACGTGGACAAGGAACGCGTCGGCGCAGCAGGCGCGAGCTTCGGCGGCTTCATGATCAACTGGATCGCCGGGCACACGACGCGGTTCAAAGCGCTGGTGTCGCACGACGGCGTTTACGACCAGCGCTCGATGTACGGCGAAACGGAAGAACTTTGGTTTCCACAGTGGGAATTCAAAGGGCTGCCGTGGGAGAAAGGCTCGCTCTACGAAAAATGGTCGCCGGCGAATTTCGTTCAGAACATTCAAACCCCTATGCTGCTGGTCGAGGGTGAGCTTGACTTCCGCGTCCCGAACGGCCAGGCGTTCCAGCTTTTCACCGCGCTCCAGCGGCGCGGCGTGCCCTCGAAGCTGCTCTACTTTCCCGACGAGGGGCATTGGGTGAATAAACCTCAGAACAGCCAGCTTTGGTACAATACCGTGCTCGGCTGGCTCAACGAGTATTTGAAACCGTGAGGTCGGACGGCTTAATTCGGAGTTTGCCCATGAGAAGAGTCTTCACGCTTTTTTCTACGGTCGGGCTTGCCGCGGCCATGGCGCTCCCTGCGAATGCGCAGCTCGGGATGTTTTCGAAAGATCAACTCGTTGCCGTGACCCACGACTGGACGGGCGAGCGCTTCCCAGACGGCCGCCCCAAGGTCCCCGACGCCCTGCTCGAGCGGCTGAAGGCAGTGGATGCCGAGGAGGCCTGGGGGACGCTGCGCCAGGAGCGCTACTTCAACCAATTCGAGGGGGGATGGAAAGTCATCAACCCAGGCCCGCGCCTGGCGGGGCGCGTGGTGACGGCCGTCTTCATGCCCTTGCGCCCGGATCTCGACTCCTACATCCGCGCGCAAGGCAAAGCCGAGGGGCGGGTGGGCGGCCAGAATTCCTGGGTGATTGACACCCTCGTTCCGGGCGACGTGCTGGTGGTGGACCTGTTCGGCAAAATCCACGACGGCACTTTCGCGGGCGACAACCTGGGTACAGCCATTTTCGCCAAGAGCCACAACGCGCTGGTCGTGGACGGCGCGGTGCGCGACGTTACTGGCCTGAGCGAGATTCAGGGTTTCCAGGTCTATGTGCGCGACGTGGATCCCTCCGCCTTGGCGGGCGTGACATTGGTGGGGCTGAACGTCCCTATCCGCATCGGTCACGCCACGGTGCTTCCGGGCGACATCGCCGTCAGCGACCCCGAGGGCATCACGTTCATTCCCCCCGAGCTATGCGAAAAGGTGGCTGATAGCGCCGAGCTCACGCACTTGATTGACGAGTGGGGACACAAGATGTTGCGCGAGGGCAAGTACACGCCCGGCCAGATTGACCGCGCATGGACACCCGCCATGAAGGAAGAATTCAACCGCTGGGTGGAGCAGGAAAAACACTCGAAGCTGCGGCTGAAGGACTAGACGAGGGAGCCATGAACAACGCATCGAAATCCCAAGTGAACCGGCGCGGCGTTCTGAAGGGCTCGGCAGCAATGCTCGGCGGAGCGTTGCTGGCCGAGGGTTCCTACGAAGAAACCCTCGCTAACGTGCGGACCGAATCGCGGCCGTCGGAGCTGAAAATCGCCGACCTGCGCGTGGCGGTGGTCGAGGGGCAACGGCCCATCTTGCGCCTGGACACGAACCAAGACATTTACGGTTTGGGCGAAGTGCGCGATGGCGCCAGCCCCACCTATGCGCTCTTCCTCAAGAGCCGTCTCCTCAACGAAAACCCTTGCAACGTGGACCGGCTGTTCCGCAAGATCAAGCAATTTGGCGGGCCGGCGCGGCAAGGCGGCGGAGTCTCCGGCATCGAGATGGCGCTGTGGGACCTGGCCGGCAAAGCCTACAACGTGCCGGTCTTTCAGATGCTCGGCGGGAAGTTCCGCGACAAAATTCGAATTTACGCCGACACGACGGAGTCGAGAGACCCTAAGGTCTATGCCGAGCGCATGAGAGTCCGCAAGGAGGAAATGGGCCTGACGTGGCTCAAGATGGACTTGGGAATTGACGTGGTCGAACACATTCCCGGGACAGTGACCCGTCCCGCGTCGCTGACTCAAGAGGAGCAAACGTTTCTGCCGCACCCCTTCGTGACCACGGAAGTCACTGAGAAAGGCATTGACAAGATGGCGGAATACGTGGCGGCGGTGCGGGACGCCGTCGGCATGGAGATTCCACTCTCGATGGACCACCTCGGCCACATCGGCATCACCTCCTGCATCAAGCTCGGGCGCGCGTTTGAAAAGTACAACCTCGCCTGGATGGAAGACCTCATCCCGTGGCAATACACCGACCTCTGGAAACATATTACGGACTCCATTCCGACGCCGACGCTGACGGGCGAGGATATTTACCTCAAGGAAGATTTCGAAAAGCTCTGCGCCGCGCACGCCGTGAGTAAGGTTCATCCCGACCTCGCAACGGCGGGCGGAATCCTCGAAACGAAAAAGATCGGCGACATGGCAATGGAATACGGTTTGCCAATGGCAATGCATTTCGCCGGCACGCCAGTCAGCTGCATGGCGAGCGTGCACTGCGCCGCGGCCACCGAAAACTTCCTGGCGCTCGAAAACCACTCGCTAGACGTCCCATGGTGGCAGGACTTGGTCGAAGGAATCGAGAAGCCAATCATTAACAAGGGCTGGATTAACGTGCCCGACCGGCCCGGGCTCGGCATCACCTTGAATGAGGGCGCGGTGAAAGCACACTTGCAACCCGGCTCAGGCTTTTTCGAGCCAACCGCCCAGTGGGACCAGGAGCGCTCGTGGGACCGGCTCTGGAGCTAGTGCCGTTCCAACTCGATGTGCCAATGCGCCACCACGGGGAGGAACATCCGACGCTGCCGACCGCTTGGAGCAGAAGGATCCAGAAATAGTTGGAACGGCAATAAGCGGCGTCTGGCTCGCCCGCGAGCCCCGTCTTAGGTAGAATGTGGTTCATTCCTCAAGAGGAAGAACCGCGCTTTTCAGGAGGCCCGCCATGACGACCAAAATCGTTCTAAATCCGCGGCTGGTGATTGAGAGGGCGGAAAAAGCGCTCAACGACCACGACATCCAGGCCATGGAAGAATGCTTCAGCCCATTCTACCTCTCAGAGCAGCCGGTCCATCCCGACCGCAGTTTCCGCGGGCGCGAACGCGTGGTCGAGGAGTGGGCCGAAGCCTTTCGGCGGGTCCCGAACCTCAAGGCCGAACTCCTCCGCTGCGCTGTCCACGAAGATACCGTTTGGGCCGAGTGGCACATGCACGGCACGCGCGCCGACAACAAGAAACTCGACTTATGGGGCGTGGCCATCTACGGGGTCAAAGATAACCGCATCACCTGGTCCCACCTCTACCTCGAGCCCATCCAGGAACCCGGCGAGGGGATTGTGTCGCTGACAGGGTGAGGGCGGCTGGTGGCACTCGCGGAATCGGCTGGGATAAGGGCACCAATCCCTGCATGAAGGATGCAACCTAGCGCAAGCTCACTCTACCAGATTGTCGTGGGCCGAGCGCGTCGGCCAAACCTAAACTGAGCCTTCAATGTGGTTCGAGCTCCTGAGCTCAATCAACGAAATTGAGACCATAGTGGCGGCAGGTGCTATCCGGGAGTTAGGGCGGCTCAGAAAGAGGTATGGCATGGCACGCTGGAGAAAGCGCAAAGGCATCGCCACAATTCGCCTGGCCGATGGTACGATATGTAAAGCCGAGCTTCACTGGTACGAAGCCCACGGCATCGGCAAGAGAGAATTGCGCGTGAAACGCCTTCTTGAGTAAACAAATGAAGAAGAATCATCAGGGCCTCCGCTTTGTAGTCTGCATCCAAAACCCCGGGTATGAGGGCTCGCTTGAATTGCGAAAGATTTACCGTGTCCTCCGCGACCTGCGCTCCCAAGAGCACCACCTTTTGCGCGTTGTGGACGAGTCGGGCGAAGACTATCTTTATCCGGAGAATTTCTTCGCTCCGGTGAGACTGTCGAAACCAGTCGAGCGCGCCCTGCTGCATGCTTCGTGAGGGAAGCATGAGAAAGCCTTCGATGGCCGGCGCTAGTCGCATTTAAATTCATGAGCTCCTCAGAAAGGCAGCTCCCGTGACCAAAGCAGAAATCATCCGCAAGAAGAAAGAATTCATATTCGACTGCGTCACCACGTACTACAAAGACCCGCTGGTGGTGGACCACGCCAAGGGCCAGTATGTTTGCGACCTCGAAGGGCGCCAGTACCTCGACTTTTTCGGAGGGATCGTGACCGTCAGCGTCGGACACGCGAATCCGAAGGTGGCGGAGAATATCAAGAAGCAGATGGACAAGGTCCAGCACACTTCGACCGCGCACCTGACGGAAGCAATGGTGGCGCTCGCGGAAAAGATGGCGGCGATTGCGCCCGGGCGCCTCAAGAAATGTTATTTCACGAACAGCGGATCCGAGGCGAACGAAGTCGCCGTCATCACGGCGCGCATGTACACGGGGAATCAGGAAATCCTCGCCCTTCGCCACGGCTACAGCGGCCACA
>QHZN01000014.1 GCA_003225365.1 Acidobacteriota bacterium | reverse complement strand
GACGCTCGGGCTCCTCATCTCAAGCCTAAGCTGGTTGATCCTTGCCATCCACCCAACGATTTGGGGAATGGCTCTCTCGCTAATCACACTGGCTCTCGGCGAAATCACCCAATCGGCGCGATACTACGAATATGTTTCGCGGCTCGCGCCGCCGGGGCAGCAGGGGCGCTATATGGGCTACGCCTTTCTCCCCATCGCTTTGGGGTATTTTGTCGCCGGGCCACTCGGCGGCTACCTGCTCCATTACTTCGGTGAAGTCCTCCACCGGCCCCAACAAATGTGGTGGGTTGTGAGCGGCGTCGGAATCGGGGGCACGGTTCTGATGGTTGTGTACGACAAAATCGTTAAGCCCGTCGGTGCAGTGAGTGGAACGAAAACCGCAGTTTGATCTTGAGCCTTAGGGCAAAGTCGTGCCCTTCGACTAACGACCGAGGAGCAACCCATGAGCTTTGACTTACACGCGATTCAAGCCGCGCTCGGCGAAGAGCGGCTCGACGGCTGGCTTTTCTACGACCATCACTTTCGCGACGCCATTGCTTATCGGGTGCTCAAGGTCCGGCCTGCGATGTGTACGCGCCGCTGGTACTACCTGATTCCGGCCGTCGGGGAGCCGGCGAAACTTGTGCATCGCATCGAAATGAGAAACCTCGACGGACTGCCGGGCGACCGCCGTGTCTATTCGACCTGGCAGGAACAGCGTGAGGGCCTCAAGCAAATGCTCGAAGGCAAGCGCCGCGTCGCCATGGAGTATTCGGCACTCAACGACATCCCTTACGTCGGATTGGTGGACGCGGGAACTGTGGAGCTGGTGCGCCGCTTCGGCGTGGAAGTGGTCTCGTCGGCGGATTTAGTTCAGTTGTTCGAAGCCCGCTGGTCGGTGGAAGCCTTGGCGCTGCACCTGGAAGCCGGGAAAGTCGTTCATGAATCGGTGCGGCACGGGTTCCAGATGATTCGCGAGGCGGTGAAGTCGGGAAAGAGCATCGGGGAATACGAAGTGCAGCAGGAAATCGCCGGGCTCCTTGATGCCAAGGGCCTGGAGGCCGACGAGCCGCCGCTTGTCGCCGCGAACGCCCATTGTTCGGACCCGCATTACTCGCCCACCTCGAACACCTCGGCCCCCATCCGCGCCGGGGACTTCGTTCTGCTCGACATTTTCGCCAAGCGCAAGGCCGCGGGCGCCGTCTATTTCGACATCACCTGGACGGGATATGTGGGCGAGACTGCGCCGAAGAAATTCGCGGACGTGTTCGACATCGTTCGCGAAGCCCGCGACGCCGCCGTCGCCCTCGTCCGCGAAGCGCGGCAGCAGGGCCGCGAGCTGCGCGGCTACGAGGTGGACGACGCGGCGCGCGGCGTCATTCGGGGCCGCGGCTACGGCGACTACTTCATCCATCGCACGGGGCACTCCATCGGCGAAGACGTGCACGGCAACGGCGCCAACATGGACAACTTCGAGACCCACGACGACCGCAAAATCATCTCCGGCACCTGCTTCTCGATCGAACCTGGAATTTATCTTCCCGAGTTTGGCGTGCGCAGCGAGGTGAACGTTTACGTCGAGGAACGCGATGCTCGCGTCACGGGCGAAATCCAGCAACGCCTCGTCCCCATCCTTGCCGCTCCCTTCTGACCTGTGCTAATTTCACAGTGTCAGGGTCATCGAAAGTTCGCGGCGAAACACAGGCGGGCCAAGACTCCATGAACAAAAAGGCGGCGCAAGCGGGAGAGCTTGAAACCGGCGACATGGCGCGCGCGACCACGGAACGCTTGTTGGGCGCTTGTGTGGCGGCGTGGCTGGTCCCGGGCCTTGGGCACTTTGTTTTGGGCAAGAAGTGGCGGGGGCTGATTTTGTTTCTCGCCATCGTCGCCATGTTTTTGTTCGGGCTGGCGATGCAGGGTGAGTTTTTCACACTGGGCTCGGGCTCGTATCTCGAAACGCTTGGCTACGTTGGCATTTGGGGGGCAGGCTTGCCGCGCTGGTTCGCCTCGTTCTTCAGTTACTCGGGCGGCGACCCGTTTTTCCCAAGCGCCGATTACGGCACCGCGTTTCTGATCTCCGCTGGCATGTTGAATGTGCTCACGGTTTTCGATGTCTTCGACATCGCCAAGGGGCGGAAACATTGATAGATTGGGTGATTGAGCGATTGTGTGATCGGGAGAATGAAGTACCTCTTCGACTTCAAATCGTACAATCGCTAAATCGCTCGATTTCATAATTCACCATATAATTTGCTATGGCCGTCACACACTTCCCCGCTTTGGTGATTTATTCGTTCCTGACCTCCGTGGTTTTCGGCGTGCTCAGCAAGGACACGCCGCGCGACCGGCTCATCTACGCCGCCAAAGTTTTTGCAGCGTTCCTCGGCACCGCCATCGTCCTCGGCTGGCTGATGTATTTCGTTCCCTGATCGCCGGGGCTCCTTCAACGCCGCGCTCTGCCGCGCCCCGTCGCCTGGCCGTCTTGGCAATGCCAACGCACGGGCGCTATGCCAAGTTCCACGAGGCCGCATAGGGGCGGTTGTTCCGCCGTGCGGCATCGGATAAACTGCGCGCTGCCCGGAGCGACCAACTGGCGAGCCTCATGCGCGGTTTTTTCATCACACTCGACGGCATTGACGGCGCGGGAAAAAGCACCCACCTGAGGAAATTGGCGCGGCGCCTGAAGAGGCAGGGCTATCGCGTGAGGGCGACGCGCGAGCCCGGAGGGACGAAGCTTGGGGAAGCAATCCGCCGGCTGCTCGTGGAGGGGGAAGAACTGCGCATCGCCCCGCTGGCAGAACTCGCGCTCATGGTCGCGGCACGGGCCGAGCACATCGAGGAAGTTATTCGGCCCGCTCTGGCGCGCGGAGAACTGGTGCTCAGCGACCGGTTCAGCGCCGCGAGTTATGCCTATCAGGGCTACGGGCGGGGGCTGGGGGGAGATGTCGTCCGAACCTTCGACCGCGCGGTTTGCGGGCCCCTCCAGCCGGACTTGACCGTGGTCCTGGACCTCGACCCGCGAGCAGCTCTGGCGCGGGCCGATTCCCGCCTGACTCGCCATTCGAGTTCGCGGCTTCGCCGCCCAGGCCGGCCTGCCGGCCGGCCAGGTAGGTTTGAGCGAGAAGGTTTGCGATTTCTCGCGCGCGTTCGGCGCGGGTACGTGAAACTGGCAGAGGCGCATCCCGCGAGGATCAAGGTCGTGAACGCTGCCCTGGAGCCTCCTGAAGTGGAGGCGCAAATACGAAGAGCCGTCGAAAATTTTCTGAACCGCCACCCCGCGCCAAGACGCGCGGCCCGAGAAAGCTGAGCATGGGATTCGAATCGTTTCTTGGCAATCCGCAGGCCGTTCAAACCCTGCGCCAGATGCTCGCAAAGGAGCGCGTGCCGGGAGCGCTGATTTTTTCCGGCCCCGAAGGCGTGGGGAAGAAGACCTTGGCGCTGATGTTCGCGAAGGCTTTGAATTGCGAACGGCGGAAATCGGACGATTTCTGCGGCGAGTGCGCCCATTGCCGCAAAGTGGACGAAATGGCCCGAGGCGCGCGCGAAGATTTGGGGCGGCGGCGCCAGATCAAGGAGGCGGCGCGCCGGGTGGAAGGTCTGATCTATTTTGACGTCCAACTCATCGAGCCCATCACGCGATACATCCTCGTCGAGCAAATCCGCCACTTGCGTGTAACGGCGGCATCGCGCCCCTTTGAGCTCCCGCGAAATGTTTTTGTGATTGACCCCGCACAAGCCATCCATTGGCAAGCTGTGGACCTTCTGCTCAAGGTGCTGGAAGAGCCGCCCGCGACGGCCGTCTTCATCCTGATTTGCCCGAACGCGGGCGAGCTGAGAGCCACCTTACGTTCGCGTTGCCAACGGGTGCGATTCCTTGCCGTCGAAGACGCGATCATTGCCCGGCTGCTTCTCGAGGGAAAGCGCGCCGGGCGGGACGAGATGGAGCTCGCGGTGCGCCTGGCGGAGGGGAGCATTGCGCGAGCCAATTCGCTCGACCTCGAAGACTACCGGCGGCGCCGCCAGGCGTGGGTCGACTACCTCGAGTCGCTCGCCGTGGGGCCCGAAACGCGCACGCCCGACTGGAGCCGGCTCTTCGACGCCACGCGAACGCTCGGGCGCGAGCGCGGAGAATTTGAAGAGGCGCTTCACATCGGTTACACCCTCCTGCGCGACCTTACCGGAGCGCTCACGGGCAGGGTGGAGGGCGTCTCGAACCTCGACCTCCTACCCCGGCTCAAGGCGTGGTCGAGCCGTTTGGGGTTCCGAACCATCGCGCGGCTGAAAGAAGGGCTCGACGAGGCTTACCGGCTGCAAATTCGAAACGTCAATCCGCAAATGGGACTGGACGCGTTGGCGGTGGAAGCGGTGGAGTCCTCGCCGCGCGGCTAACCCGAAGAATTGAGTTGCGCCCTCCGCGCGCGTATGGTAGGTTGAAATTTATCTGAGTAAGTTATCTTTTCAGCCGGCCTTTTTTCGCAACAGGATTCTTCCTGCAAGTAACCGAGACGCCCCGGCTGACATCTAGGTAGAAGGAGATTTCATATGAGATTTGAGCGGGGCAGGATGCCAGGGTCAAATACCCGCGCGGGGAACGAGGAGACTGGAATGATAAACCGAAAACTGATCCGTCCGACCCTATCGGAAATCCAAGATCAGATGGGAACTCGGATGCAGCGTCGCAAGCCCGCTCCGCCGGAGCAGACGAACGCCGAAAATTTTTATTACATCAAGCAGATGCAGGCGCGAACGCCGATGGTGGTGGTCCTCGACACCGGCGACGAGATTCGCGGCGTCATCGAGTGGTACGACAAGAATTGCATCAAGGTGCATCGCGCCAACGAGCCCAACCTGTTAATTATGAAGTCCGCCGTCCGTTTCATGTACAAGCAGAGCGAGAACAAGAACAACGGCGACGAACTCCCCGGGCGCGAGCCCGGTAACGAGTAAGCGCCTCGGGCCCAGCGACAGGCGGCTGAGGTGGATTCCTTCGACGGGGAGGCAAGGCCCTTGAGCGAACGCCCCTGGTCGCGGCGCACTTCGGTCGGAACCTTTTCAGGTCATTGCGCGCCTTTGATGGCGGGGTGGGCGGCGATCTTCGTTACCGCCCTTATGGCCGCCGGCCCGGCGGCAGGCCAACAGCGCCGCACCAGAGTCCCGCTTGCGGATAAGATCATTACCCCCGGACCAGCACACCAGGCGTTCACAGGCAGGGTGGCGTCCCTGGACACGAAGCGGCACGTCCTGAACGTCAATACCGTGGAGGGGGAAAGCTTCGAGATTTTTCCTCTCAAGAAGAACACCAAGGTGGCGACGGCGAACGGCCGGGCGATGACCCTTACGGCCCTCCAACCCGGGACGGATGTCCTCGTTTACTACGAGCAGAAGGGCGACCAACGCTCGGTGCAGAATATCGTGATCCTGGCGCCCAAGAACGAAGGAAAAGGCAAGAAGTCTCACCCTTCTTCGTAACATCCTCCTGACGCGTGGCGCATCCAAAACCTCTAAGATGAAAATCGGCATCACGTGTTACCCCACTTACGGCGGCAGCGGCGTGGTTGCGACCGAATTGGGCCTGGAACTGGCGGCCCGGGGGCACGATGTGCACTTCATCAGCTACGCCGTTCCGGTGCGGATGACCGAGGCGCGCGAGCGCATCCATTTCCACGAAGTGGAGGTCATGAGCTACCCGCTGTTCGATCATCCGCCCTACACCCTGGCCCTGGCGTCCATGATGTACAACGTGGCGGCGGCTGAGAACTTGGACTTGCTGCACGTTCACTATGCCCTCCCTCACTCCGTGTCGGCCTACTTGGCGCGCGCCATGCAAAACGGCCGGAAGCTGCCGTTCGTCACCACGCTCCACGGCACCGACATCACGCTGGTCGGGCAGGACCGGTCCTACCTCCCCATCACGCGGTTTTCCATCGAGCAGAGCGACGCGGTGACGGCCATCTCCGAATACCTGCGCCAGGTGACGCTTAAGGAATTTGATATTCGCCGCCCGGTCGAGCTTATCCCGAACTTCGTGAATTGTGACATCTTCTTCCCGGCCGAAGACGGTTCGCGGCGCCCGGAGTTCGCTCCGCACGACGAAAAGATCCTCGTCCACCTCTCCAATTTCCGTCCCGTCAAGCGCGTTTCCGACGTCGTCGAAACCTTCGCGCTGGTTCGCGAAAAGATTCCCGCCAAGCTCCTGATGATCGGCGACGGCCCGGACCGCGCGAGCGCGGAGTGGATGGTGCGCCGCAAGGGCCTGAGCCGCGACGCGCATTTCTTGGGGAAACAGAGCCAAGTTCAGACGCTTCTGAGCTCAGCCGATGTCCTTTTGTTACCGAGCCAGCTGGAATCGTTCGGCCTGGCGGCTCTCGAAGGCATGGCGTGCGGCGTCCCTGCTGTCGCCTCGCGCATCGGCGGAATCCCGGAAGTGATCACGGACGGAGTGGAAGGGTACCTGGTGGAGATCGGCGACGTGAGGACGATGGCCGACCGAGCGCTCGGCATCTTGACCAGCGCCGAACGCCGCGAACAAATGGGGCGCGCGGCGCGCGACCGGGCCCTCCGCGAGTTCTGTTCGACGAAAATCATCCCTCTCTATGAGAACCTCTACCGGCGGATTCTCGAAGCCAACTAGTGCGGTTCCAACTGGTTTGCGCCAAGTATTTCAGCTCGCGCAGTTCCGATTTTCAGGTTGTTGTGGCTCGACAAGCTCATCGCCACGAGCGAAGTCGAGGGGCCGACGTTCATGTATCGGATTATTAAGTTGGAAAGATACTAGCCGATTGCATCTCGCGGCGGGCCCCCCCGTGTCCGCGCGCGGGCTGGCACGCGGCCCCGCATTGCTCCTGCTTGTGGCGCTTGCCGAACCCGCGGCGCCGCTCCGCGCCGCGGATCTGAAACCGGCGACCGTCACCGTCTACGAGCAATACCTCCAGGCGGCGGAAGCGCAAATCGCGCGTCGCCGCGCCGCCGGCCGGCCCCTTTATATTGAAAACCTTCCGGCAACCGAGCGGGAAAGGGTGCTTGCCGAGATCAAGCGCGGCGAAATTCACGCCGCGCCCGTGGATGTCCGGGACGCGAACGGAAAAGCCTTGGACATCCCTGACGGCTTGGTGACCCACTGGGTGGGAACGGCCTTCATTTCGCGCGCCACGCTCGACGAGACCATGGATGTCATGTTCAATTACGAGCGCTATCGGGAGACCTACAAGCCCGAGATTGTGGAATCGCGCCTCCTCAGCCGCGGTGACGGAGACCTGAAAGTCTATATGCGGCTCCAGAAGAAAACTTCCTGGGTCAGCGCCACCTACGACTGCGATTTCGACGTTCACTACCGCCGCGCGGACGAGGGCCACGCCTATAGCGAAACGCGGGCGATTCGCATCCAGCAGATCGAAAACGCCGGTCGGCCGGATGAGCACAAGGACCCGATCGGCCACGGCAACGGATATTTGTGGGGAATCAACACCTTTTGGAGCGTCGAGCAGCAAACGGGCGGGGTCATCATCGAGTGGGAGTCCATTACTCTTTCGCGCGAAATCCCGTTTCTTCTGCGCTGGGTGGCGCGACCTTATATCGCGCACTTGGCGCGCGAGACGGTGACCGATATGCTCACCAATACGCGCGCGACCGTCGCACACTCGCTGAAGACGCCCGCGGTCACGCCACAAAAGCCCGCCCCATGACAGGCCGCCGGACTCTTCGATCGGGCCGGCCTGGGTGGCCGCGACTCGACGAGACTGCCCGGCTGCTTCAGTTGGCTGCGCTCACTTCTCGGGCGGTCTGACTGCGCGCAGCGTCCAAATGGCGACACCCCACACCAACAGCCCGGCCACCAAACCAGCAACCAGAAACTCGCCGGCAAAATAGAGGGACAACCGTCCCGCGTCGGTGCCCTGAGAAGGGTCGAAGAAATGGGTCTTATAGAAGGGCGCGGCTGCGGACATCAAGGCGGCGAGGAGGACCCAAAACCTCCACGTCAAACCCATCACCAGCGCCGGCACCAGTAATCGGCGGTAGCTCGTAAGGCCGTAGCCCGGCGCAACCCCGCCAAGATAGACGGCGCAAAGCAGCACCGCAACCGAAGAGCTCCACGCCGCCGAAGTCGTCTCTGCCATGCCCAGCGCTTCCGTGAAAAACCGCACGATGACCAGCGCGCCGAGCACGGCGCCCGGCGCCACCGTCACGGGCCAGCGCCAGAGCAAAAACATCGTAGCCATCACCAGCAGCGCCACCACCGAAAACGGGATGATGGCCAGCATGTGAGCCAGGAGGTGACGGCCGAGGTGCGCCCAATTGCCGTAATCCTGCGGCGACGCAAAATGGCTGCGTGAAAGCTCAAACGCGCCGGAGATTAGCGTGAACAAGCCTACCCAAATCTGTTGCCAGGCAGCCAATGCCACCCCTGGAAGGACCAATTGAATTGACCGGCGGACTCCGTAAAGTGGTCCGACCGCTCCAAGGTAAATGGCCACGAGCAGGACGGCGGCGGTACTCGAAAGCAGGCGTGACGAAGTTTCCGGCGCGCCCGCAAGCTCCACCACAAAACGCACCACGACCACGAGAGCCATGAAGACCATCGGTCCGACGAGCCATGCCCGGTAGTTGGGGCGACCCGCTTCCGTTGGTTCCGCAGACATCGAATTCCTCCCGGCGCAAAGTTTACCCGCAAGCTCTTCGACTGCTCACGGTGAGCCTGTGGCCCTCGCGCCTTGAGCCGAACTTTCCAAATTGGCCAGGAAACGCTTCACCGCATCTTGGTATTGCGCCGTCGCGGAATTGAACCCTTCGCCGTGCCGTGTGCCGGGCAGTACGACCAGTTGTTTCAGCGGGCTGGTCGCGTCGGCATCGAGGGTGCGGGCGTAAGAGGGCGGCATGCGCTGGTCGCCCTCGACGGCAACAAACAGGATGGGCCGAGGGTTGATCTTGTCCACTGCCTTTTCCAAATCGAAATCCGACGGCCGGAATCCCGCTCGCCAAGCCGACCAATAAGTGACTTCGTCAACGATAGGAAATCCCGGCAAGGTGGGGAACCACCACCAGCGGCGCCGCGCGAATCCCCGGAAAAGATAATAGTGATGACGAATCAATTCGGAGAAATTCAGGAAGGCGCTGTCGGAGATGACGGCGTCCACATCCGGCGAATCCGCCGCCGCCAGCAGCCCCGCTGCCGCGCCCATCGAAATTCCCCAGACGATCACCGGGCGCGCCGCCCTCTCTCGGGTTAGCGCGTCCTTCACCGCCGCCTCGACGTCCAGCCTCTCCCAATACCCGACCGAAGTGACCTTACCCTCGCTCGCGCCCTGATGCCGCAAATCGAAAAGCAGACCATTGTAACCCAGGCCGTGGCCGAACGCGGCTTCGGGGAGCATCTCAACGCGGGTTCGATTGTGGCCGTGGACGTAAACGATGGTCCCTCGGGCGGGGGCGGCGGCAGGAACGTACCAGCCTTTTAAGCCAATGCCGTCCGAAGCTCGGAATTCGATGGCCTGGAACTCCAGGCCGTAAGTCTTGGGCGTCTTGCCGTCGTTCGGGTCGGGAAAATGAAAATGGCTCGTAGTCGCGATGCCGGCCAGAAACCAGGGCACAAAGCCATAGAAGAAGCCCACCACGATGACGACGATAACAATCGCCGACCATTTCAGAACTTTACGGCCTCTGCCTGCTGCCACTTTGTCCCTCCCGTAGCACTAGGGTTTCGAGCCCCTGCCTCGCCATGGGCAGGCCCGATTTCAGGGCTCCGATGCCCCGATGCGCATCGTCTGGCCCTGAATTCGGAGATGCCCATGCCGCATTATCTCCATTCACTGACGGCTCGGCTGCGGCTCCATGATGTGAGTAAACAGGAGCACGGCAACGAGTGCGGTCATGGCAGCGCAAAGCCAAGTGACCGCGCCATAGCCGGACTTCTCGTAAAGGATGCCGCCGACAAAAACGGTAGCGCCGATTCCGAGTTGGGAAGAGATATTGCGCAAAGCGATAAAAGTGCCCCGCTCGGCCGTCGGAACCATTTCGGTCATGAGTGCCGTGAGCGGCCCCTGTCGAAACGCCGCGGCAAGGCTGACCACGCCGAAAGCGGCGAGCAGTCCGACCCCCCAGCCCAAGAAAGGCAAGGCCGAAACAGCCAGCGCCATGATCAGGCTGCTGGCGAGGGAAACCGAGCGCTTCCCATGCCGATCCGAAAGGATGCCGCCCAGCGGCGCGCCGGTCACCGCCATGGCCCCGCCATAGGCGAAGATGAGCCCGATCGTGGTCGTCGAGAGCGCAAACCCGGCGTTCAGCCATTGCCCAATGTAGGTTATGAACCCGACCAAGCCGCCCGAGACCATGAATGCGATGCCGAGCGCCGCGGAAGTGTCTCGCCGCGCGAAGAAGCCGCGGAAGGTGCCGAGCGTCGCGCGCCATCGCGGCACTGCGGTCGGAACCTTCGGCACCTCGCTCGGCAGCGTCAACGAAGCGAGAGCCGCCACCACCGCAGCGGCCGCAACGGCAAAAAACGTCCGCCGCCAGCCGAAACGGTCGGCGATGAAAGCAGCAGCGGGAACCCCGGCCACAGGCGCGACAAAATAAGCCGAGGTGATCAGCCCGATGGCGCGACCGCGAACTTCATAGACAAACCAATCGCCTGCAAATGCAATCGTGCAGGTGGAGAGCGTGCCGGCCGCAAGGCCCGTCAAGGCCCGCGCCGCGATCAAACCCTTAAAGCTCGCCGACTGCCAGGCCAAGCCCGACGCCGCGGCAAAAAGCGCCATCCCGCCCTGCAAAAACCTTCGGCGGCCCCAATAGTCCGATAGGGCCCCCGAGACGAACGACGCCAGCGCCGCGCCCACGGAATAAACTACCACCATCAGGCCCGCCTCTTGGATGCTGACGTGGAAGGATTTGACAAACACCGGCAGGAGGGCGGCAATCATCTGGTTGTCGGCTAGCCCCAGGAAGAGCAGCAGAAACAGATTCGCGATGACCAGATAATCCGCGGACATGCGAGGCTCGCCGGTGTCGGGTCGGGGAAGAGACGGCAAACAATCACCTGGCCGCCCAGAGAAATCCACCCGTCGTCCCGGTCCCGTTGGCTGCCGGGCGAAGGCTCCATCCTGTTAAGTCAAGGTCAAGACGCTTCGCTTCGCCCGGCACCTGGGTCCGCGGCGCGCCTTCGCTCATCCCTTTTCAGGCGCATGAGAGTGTTCTTCAAAATGATGCAGGTCGAGGTTGGTCGCGGCCTTGTCCGACATATCCACCACGGCAGCGGCGGCGATGCCGATGGCGATCACGATGGAATCGCTGATCTCCTGCTTGGTGCAGCCGAGCTCCAGCGCCTTCTTGATGTGCCCCTCCAGGCACCCTTCGCATTTGGCCACCAGCGACACGCCAATCGCGATCAGCTCCTTGGTCTTCGAGTCGAGCACCGTCGGAGAGAAATAACTTTCCTTGTAAAATGACTTGTAAATGTTCCGGAATTTCGGCTCGATCATGGTCATCGAGCTCGGGGTCACTTTGCGCTTGGGCGACTCACTCTTTTCCATACGCGACCTGCTCCTCTCGGTGCTCGGCGCGCCATTCGGCCCTGCGATTCGGCGCGCGGGCGCAAGATATTAACACAGCTTGCCGGTTTCGGCGGTGGAATCGGCAGAAAGAAAGCTATTCATTGGGGCTGTTGTAGCGCCCCGATACAACGGGGCGAGTCAGCGGGGGATTGCGCCAAACGCCTATGTGACGCTGAGTTCGCTCCGGGTAAATACGACGTAGGACCAGGAAGTGATTATAGTAAACTCAAGAAGTGGGCTGCGGAGAAGTTCGGAATCTGATGCGGGCGTTTGGGGTTCCCGAAAGCGCTGCTGGCAATGAGTAGACTTAGGGCGGCAGAGGGATGGTGGTCGAGGTCGTGCTAAAGACTGGAGCGAGCAGATGGTTTACAAGAGACTTAAGAACGGCACTCATGCTGTCGGGTTCGTGCATGACGGTAAATTTGTAGCGTATGCCACGGCGTTCGATGCGAAAGAAGCGAAAGCATTGATCAAGGCATGGCGGGCGGTGCTAGAACTCTTCCATGCCACCTCGGGCGCATGGATAACTGAAGACGATGAAGGGAGGGTGATCCCGCGAGGATCAACTTCAAAGCGCCGCAGGGCGCCAACAACGAACGCTTAGGCAGCGGTCCTGGGCGGCTCGTATTCCTATGACGTGAACGATCGCCTGACCACGGACGGTTACGACAACAACGGGAACACGCCATCCTCGGGGGGAGTCTCCTACAACTACTATTTCGAGGACCGGCTCGCGGGCGGTGGGACGGCGGGCGTGGTCTATGACGGGGACGGCAACCGGGTAGCGGAATCGGTCGGGCTCGCGACCACGAAATTTCTAGTGGACACCGAGAACCCGACGGGTTTGCCGCAGGTGATGGATGAAACGGTCAATGGGTCCGTCACCCTTCGGCTTCGCTCAGGGTCCCCGACGCGGACGTACGCCTACGGCTTAGAGCGGATCAGCGAAAACCAGCAAGGTAGCGCAGCCTTGTTCTTTAAGGCTGCGGTTCTTGCCCAAGCCAATCAAAAGCCTTGCGGGTAGAAGACAAATTTGCTCTTCGGGCTTGCGTGTGCACCAGGGGCATGGTTCGGCCTGAAGCTGCGCCGAGTGGAACTTCGACTCTACGGG
>QHZN01000077.1 GCA_003225365.1 Acidobacteriota bacterium | reverse complement strand
TTGAGCGAGCCCACCGCGCTGACAGAAATGATCCGCTCGACGCCGAGTTTCTTGAAGCCGTAAATGTTCGCCCGGAAGTTCAGCTCCGAGGGCATCAGCCGGTGCCCGCGCCCGTGCCGCGCCAGGAACGCCACCGAGCGGCCTTCGAGCTCGCCGACGAAGTAGGCGTCCGAAGACCTGCCGAAAGGGGTCGCGATACGAACTTCCTTCACTCGCTCGATTCCGGGCATGTTGTAGAGTCCACTTCCGCCGATAATGCCGATTTGCGCTGTCACCACGCTCTTGGCCGCTCCTTTGCCGATGCGGCAGTTGCAGTTTATCACGGCAAGCTCTTACCGCCGCGTGCCGCTATTCCTGAGCAGGCGAGGGGGTAGCACAGAGTTGTCTCTTAACTCTGCGGCTTTTAGGCTCGTGGCGTCCCGCGATGGGACGCAATCCTCCGAATCCATAGGGTGCGCCTGCCGATGAGAGCGCGAAGGTTTGAACGAATACCGAGGAAGCGCCGCAGAGTTATAAAACAACTCTGCGCTACCTGCTACCTGCTGCTTTCGTCAGCAGGCTAGCTTAACGTTCTGCCTGCTGCAACCCGGTTCTTGCGTGAATTCGTTGATTAGATGCGTGGGCTCGGAATTCGCCTCTAATGTAGCTCATGCCGCTGCCGCGACGGGCTGCGCGGCGATTTTGCCGTCCACCTCGGCGAGCTTCACCCACGGCGTCGCCGGGTCGTGGGGAAAAACCACCAGCGCTTTCTCCGCGGCGAGCTCGGGAAGCAGACGCCCCTTGTTCGCGAGCGTCTCGAGCGGATACAGGTCGAGACTCATAATCCACGCAGGTGAAAGGTGCGCCGACATGGGAACCAGGTCAGAGATGAAATACGCCCGCTGGTTTTCCGATTCGATTCGCACGCACTGCATGTGCCGGGTGTGCCCCGGCACGACTTCCATCTTGATGCCCGGCAAAATTTCCGTGTCGCCATCAAGGAACTCCGTCTGGGCTTCGGCCGCGGTGAAAAAATCAGGGATGTAGCTTGCGCGGTCGCGCAGTGTGGGGGCGAGCGCGTGCGCCCACTCGCCGCGCTGGATGAAATAGCGCGCGCGGGGAAACGCCGGTACGAGCTTTCCCGCCTCGCGGCTTACGTTCCAACCGCAGTGGTCGAAGTGCAAGTGCGTGTTGATGACCAGATCGACTTCGTTCAAGGCCACTCCGAGTTTCTGAAGCTCGGCGGGAAGCGCCGTCGAGTGCTCGATCTTGTAGATGCCGGTCTGCTTGGCGTTCATCTTGTCGCCGATGCCGGTTTCGATGACGATGTTCTTTCCATGCGCGTGGACAAGCAGGCACGTCAAGCCCATCCGGATGCGGTTGCGCTCGTCAGGCGGCGCCTTCTTCTCCCACAAAACCTTCGGGACCACGCCAAACATCTGCCCGCCGTCGAGCGCGAACGTGCCGTCGGAAAGCGCGTGGATTTCAAATTGGCCGAGTCTCATGCTCTCGGTGCCCGCCCCTTGGGATTGCTGCGCCCTTGTGACCGGCGGCGCTTCTCCTCGACGAGCTCGATTAAGACCCCGCTCGTGCTCGCAGGGTGCAAGAACGCGATGCGGGAATTCCCTGCCCCCCGGCGCGGCTTTGGGTCAATCAGTCGCACGCCGCTCTCATCGAGCACCCGGAGCCTTTCGGCAAGGTTCGGCACGGAGAGCGTCAGATGATGCATTCCGGGCCCGCGCTTGGCGAGGAAACGCGCGATGGGCGAGGTTGGCGAGGTCGCTTCGAGCAGCTCGATACGGCTTCGCCCAAACTCGAAGACCGCCACGCGAACCTGCTGGTCTTCGACTACGTCCTCGAAATCCGCCCGCCGCCCAAGCAACCTTTCGAACACCGGCACCGCCGTTCGGAGCGACTCCACGGCAATGCCAACGTGGTCAAGTTTCATCGCGAAATCTCGCCTCTTTTGTAGCGGCGATGTCCCCATCGTCGCTCCTGGTCATCCGCCCTGTCGGCGGTGAGGACACCGCCGCTACAGGGGTCCGTCAATCAGCGCCTCTACTATTGTGTAGGGGTCGGTGCGGTGGGCCAGGATGTCTTCCAGGCGGGCGTCAATTTCGCCGTCGCGCAGCCGCTCTCCGACGACTTTTTCAAACAGGCGCTCGCGCAGTAGCTCGATCAGGCGGGCGCGCCATTGCTCGCGTTTCCGGCCCAGGCCAAGCGGCCCGGCGGCGGCGGAGGCGCGAAATTTCTCGAGTTCGTCGCGGAGCGCGGCCGCGCCTTCGCCGGTGGTTGCTACGGTCTTCAAGATGGGCGTCTGCCGCCCGTCCGGCCGGGCAGAGATGGAAAGCATGGCGGCGACTTCCTGCACCACGCGGTCGGCGCCAGGCCTGTCGGCTTTGTTGACGACGAAAATGTCCGCAATCTCCATCACCCCCGCCTTAAACGTCTGGACGTCGTCGCCCATTCCGGGCACGAGCAAGAGCACGGTGGCGTCGGCGAGCCGGGCGATTTCCACTTCGTCTTGTCCCACGCCAACGGTCTCGAGGAGAACGATTTCGAAACCGGCGGCGTCGAGGATGGTGGCTACGTCGTGAGCCGCGGCAGCCAGCCCGCCCAGGTGCCCTCGCGTAGCCATGCTGCGGATGTAAACGCCGTCATCGGTCGCAAGCTGCTGCATGCGGATTCGGTCGCCGAGCACCGCGCCCCCCGTGAAGGGGCTGGTCGGGTCCACCGCGCAGATGCCGACGGTGCGCCCCGCGGCGCGATATTCCTTCGCGAGCTTTTCCACCAGAGTGCTCTTCCCTGCGCCGGGCGCCCCGGTGACGCCGACGACGAAGGCCCGGCCGGTTTTCGGGAACAGGCGCTTGACGAGCTCACGCCCTTCCGGCTCCCTATCTTCGACGGCGGAGATGGCGCGCGACATGGCGAGCCGGTCGCCCGCCAAAACCTTCGCTGCCCAACTGTCGAGCGCATCCGGCATGAAACAAATCTCGAAAGGTGCGCCCCATATTCATCGGGGCACGATGCCGATCCCACGCTTGCGGGACCGCCGCTACGCGCGTCGGCGACGGTCAATCCAGCCGTCCCAGGAGTTCCCGCGCAATGACCATGCGCTGAATCTCGCTGGTCCCTTCGCCGATCGCGCACAGTTTGACGTCGCGATAGAACTTCTCGACCGGGTAGTCGCGGACGAAACCGTAGCCGCCGAAAATCTGGACGGCCTCACTAGCGGCGCGAACGGCGGCTTCGGAAGCGAAGAGCTTGGCCTTCGACGCTTCGAGCGTCACGCGCGCACCGAGGTCGGCGAGCGCCGCGGCGCGGTAGGTTAGCAGGCGCGCGGCGTCAATTTCCGTAGCCATGTCCGCGATCTTCCATTGGATCGCCTGAAACGAGCCAATGGGCCTGCCAAACTGTTTGCGCTCGCGGGCGTAGGCGGAAGCGGCTTCAAACGCGCCCTGGGCAATTCCCACCGCAATCGCCGCGATGCCGATGCGCCCTTTGTCGAGAATTTTCAGGCAATCCTTAAACCCTTGGCCGGGCCGGCCCAGGGTATTCGACTTCGGCACGCGGCAGTTTTCGAGAACCAATTCGGCGGTGTCGCTTGCGCGCATTCCGAGCTTTCGTTCTTTCTTGCCGGCCCGGAAGCCCGTCGCCCCTTTTTCGACGATGAATGCCGAGAGGCAGTGCTTGCCGGCGGTCTTGTCGGTCACGGCCATCACCACGGCGATGTCGGCGTAATGGCCGTTGGTGACGAAGGACTTGACGCCATCAAGCCGCCAGGTGTCGCCCTCGAGCACGGCCACGGTGCGCGCGGCGCTCGCGTCGCTGCCCGCGCCGGGTTCGGTCAGGCTCCAGCAACCGAGCTTTTCTCCGCGCGCCAGCGGGGTGAGATATTTCCGTTTTTGATCTTCATTTCCGGCGAGAAAAATGTGCCCCGCCGAAAGCGTGTTGTGCGCGGAGACGATGAGGGCGACCGAAGCGTCCACGCGCGCGAGCTCCTCGAGGATCAGCGCGAATTCCAGGTATCCGAGCCCTGCGCCCCCGTACTCGGCGGGAAAGACCACGCCCATCAGCCCCAGCCCGGCGAATTTGGGAAGGAGTTCTTGGGGGAATCGCTCCGCTTCGTCCCATCCCGCGGCGTGCGGGCGAATCTCCTTTTCCGCAAATTCCCGGACGGACTTTTGAATTCCCTTTTGTTCTTCCGTGAGCTCGAAGTCCAGGCGTCACCTCGAGATTCAACTATAGCATATCCAAAGTCGGCGGATTTCTACGGCGAATGCTGCCGTCAGTGTTGCGCGGCGGAGCGGTTTGTGATGTCATTGGCGCAGTCGAAGCCGAGGAGAAGCGTTCATGACCGCTGAGGATTTCCGGCGCATGGCTCTCCGTTTTCCCGAAGCGCGCGAGGCCGCCCACATGGGCCATCCGGACTTTCGAGTGGGCGGTAAGATTTTTGCGACCCTCGGCTACCCGGACGAGCGTTGGGCAATGGTCCGGCTTACGGGCGAGCAACAGCGAGCTTTGATCGGGGCGGAACCGAAGGTCTTCGAATTGGTAAAGGGGGCGTGGGGCCGTCAGGGCGCTACGAACGTGCGCCTGAAGCCCGCCAAGCGAGACACAGTCCACCTTGCGCTTGAGGCGGCATGGCGGAACAGGGCCCCGAAGCGACTCGCCAAACAATTTGTCTCCGACCGATAATCCCCGCGAAGTGGTGGTACGTAGGGACAGACCAATGCGTCTGTCCCAGGGCGGACACGTGGGTCCGCCCCTACGACGTGTGGGTCATGCTCTCCCGCAGCCGCCCCGCCACCGTGTTACAATGGAGCCATCTTGTCCCTCCGACAGCCATGGCGTTCGGCGGTTGCTGCGCTCGGCTTGGGTGCTCTTGCGGCCATTCCGGTTCCCGCGTTTGGCTCCGAGCAACGCGGCGGAAGCGAACTGGCCCAGGTTCGCGTCCACGCGCGGCGCGGAGGTTGCGCTCTCTTCCTCGATAACGTGCCCGCCGGAAAGACCGACGCCCAGGGTGAAGCCCTCATTCAGAACATAGGTCCGATCGAGCACTACATCCACGTGGATTGCCGTGGAGGCGCAGAGCAAGCCTTCCTGGTAGCGCCGCGCGCGGGCGAGGCGCTGGATTTGGACGCGGGGCCGACGAAGGGTCCGACGCTCACTCCTGAAGAGGCTGTAGAGGCGCGATTGAAGCTCGAGCCGCTGATCAAGGAAGCCGTGCAGTTGCGCGCGCAAGGGCGATTGGAGGAAGCCGTCGCGCGCCTGCGCGAGGTGGCGAACCTCGATCCGGAAAACTCCGACTTGCATCGTGAGCTAGGCATCACATTTTTACTCGGGAAAGAATGGAAGCGCGGCCGAGTGGAAATGCTGGAGGCAATCCGTCACGACCCCACAGACGCCGACGCCCACAACGGCCTGGGTTACGCGCTCGAGAAGATGGGCGACCTCGACGACGCGCTCAGCGAGTACCGCACCGCGACGCACCTGGAGCCGGACGACCCCTCTTACCGCCAGCACTACTTCGATGCTCTCACCAAAGTCGCCGCGAAGCAGGGAGAGAAATCGCAGAAGAAATAGGGGCACGCATGATTCGCCCTGAGACGTGAAGGGGCCGTCGCGGCTGCTGAAGGGCATGTCTCGGCAGACTGGCGGGAAGCTCACCCGCTCTCAGACCACCACCGCGCGGGCGGGCACTGAAAGAACCTCGCGAAGGACCATCAGCGCGCGCTCGCAGCCGGCGCGGTCCACATCATAATGCGTCACCATTCGCATTGTCGTAGGCGTGACGCCGTTGGCGAGCACCCCCTTGGCGGCGAGGCGCTTTGAAATCTCGAACGAGGTAAGGCTGGTTTCCGAAACGTCGAGGAAGAGAATGTTCGTCACAACTTTCGCGGGGTCGATTTGGATCCCGGGGATTTCGGCCAAGCCCTCGGCCAGAAAGCGGGCGTTATCGTGGTCAAAGTGCAATCGCTTGGGGCTGTCTTCCAGCGCCACCCGACCCGCTGCGGCGAGGACTCCGGCCTGTCGCATTCCGCCGCCAAGCATTTTGCGCACCAGACGCGCTTCTTCGATGAACTCTTTCGACCCCACGAGCATTGAGCCCACCGGCGCGCCTAGCCCCTTCGAGAGACAAAACATCACCGAGTCGAATTTGCGCGTGAGCTCGGCGGGCCTTCGCCCGAGCGCCACGCCTGCGTTGAAGATGCGCGCGCCGTCCAAGTGCACCGGCAAACCCGCCGCGTGCGTGCGGTCGACAATCTCGTCGGCGACGGCCGGAGGATAAACCGAGCCGCCGGCGAGGTTGGAGGAGTTCTCGATCTCGACCAGGCCCGTGCGCGCGCGATGATCGCTCCGGCCGCGCACTTGCGGAGCGATGAGCCCCCACGAGAGGATACCGTCCTCGGCGCGGATCGTGCGCGCGAGCACGCCCGAGAACGCCGCCATCATCGCCATCTCGTGGTTGACAATGTGCGCGCGCTCCTCGCAAATCACTTCCCGGCCCGGCTGCGTATGGACTTTGATGGCCGTCTGGTTGCCCATGGTGCCGGAGGGGACGAACAGTCCCGCCTCGCGCTCGAAGATTTCCGCAGCCCGGGCTTCCAGCCGGTTAACGGTCGGGTCTTCGCGATAGACGTCGTCGCCGACTTCCGCCTCCGCCATCGCGCGACGCATGGCCGCCGTGGGCTTGGTCACCGTGTCGCTGCGCAAATCCACCACTGATTCAGACATGGTTCTCGCTCCGTCCCTCAATTATACGTTCAACAGAAACTCCTGGAAGACTTCATTCGAGACCAGGTACGCCTCGGCCCGTAGGCGCACTCGTCCATTTTCGCGCGTTAGCAAATGCCGGGCTGTGAGCTCTCGGATGATACGCTCCACGGTTTTCTCCGCCTCCCGGCCCCAGCGTCGCCCGACGGCCTGGAACTCGACTCCGGCGCTTTCGCGCAAGCCGAGGAAGAAAAATTCCTCCAACTGCTCCATATCGGTCAACCGGCGGAGTTTCTGGATGGGCGAGTCGCCGCGCTCGATCTTCATTCGGTAGTCGGCCGCCGAAGTGGCGTTTTCCCAGCGGCGCTCCCCGTCAAAAGAATGGGCGCCCGGTCCCACGCCCGCCACCGGCTCGCGCCGCCAGTATTTGCGATTGTGGCGGGACTCGAATCCGGGCAGCGAGAAATTCGAGATTTCGTACTGCGCGTACCCTTCGCGCGCGAGAAACGCTCGAGCTTCTTCGTAGGCGTCGGCCATAAAATCCTCGCTCGGGAGGGCCAGAGCCTGGTAGCGCGTACCGTGCCGTAAGACCTCATTGCCTAAACGGCTCTTTTCGTCAACTTCGAATAAGTAAACCGAAACGTGCTCGGGCTGGAGAGCGGCGGCGCTCGCCAAGCTGTCGCGCCACGAAGCCAAGGTCTGATGAGGCAAGCCGGCGATGAGGTCGAGGCTGAGGTTCTTGAATCCGGCGAGGCGCGCTTGGCGGACGAATTCCCGTGTCTGGTCGGCCGAGTGCAGGCGCCCCACGGCGCCGAGCTCCAAATCAACAAATGACTGCGCGCCAATACTTAGGCGGTTGATTCCTGCGCGCGCCGCCCACTCGAGAAACGGTTCGTCGGCCGAGCCTGGCGTCGCCTCCATCGTGAACTCGACGGAATCGGCCCGCTGGAAGCGCCGCGCCAGCGCATCGAGAACGCGCGCTAGGCGAGTCGGGCCCGCAAGCGGCGGTGTTCCTCCGCCAAAATAAATCGAATCGCCGGGGAGAGCCAACAGATGCGGGCTGATGCCCTCGTCGGCGTACCAGCCCGGCAGACGTTGGATCTCTTCCACGAGCGCCGACAGCGTGCGGTCAATCGCCTCTCTCCGCTCCACACTCGAGCTGAAATTGCAGAAGCTGCACTTCGACGCGCAAAAGGGAACCTGAATGTAAATACCGACAGTTTCCATGTTGCAACATGCCGTCCCGGTCGGGGATGTATGCCCTTGTCCGGCGAGATGGCGAAGATCGCGTTATGTCATGCTGAGCCCGTTCGCCATTCCGCTGCGAACGGCCCTGAGCGCAGCGAAGGGGCTCAGGGTAAACTTCGCGAAGCATCCCTATTCTGTTGGCGAAAAAACGGCCAAGGGATTCTTCGCTTCGCTCAGAATGACAACCAAAGGGCCCCCTCGTCTGATTTCTAAATCCAGCGGACGCGGTCGGGCGCAGAGGTCGCAACTCTTCAGAATATAAGCGCGCTTCTCAATCGCTGACGATCTTGACCCGCAGCTCGCGGCGGCGCGGCCCGTCGAACTCGCAGAAGAAAACCCCCTGCCAGCGGCCGAGCACGAGACGCCGATCTTCAATCAGCAAAGATTTCGAGGCGCCGATGAGCGAGGCCTTCAAGTGCGCATCACAGTTGCCGTCGTTGTGGTGGTAGTCGTTGCGGACCGGCGCCAGGCCCTCCAGAAACTTGTCCAGATCTTTTTGAAGCGCCGGATCGTCGTTTTCGTTGATGAGCAGCGCGGCCGTGGTGTGCGGGACAAAGACGTGGCAGACGCCGCTTCGGACGCCGGACCGTTCGACGAGTTTGTGGAGGCGAGCGGTTATGTCGAGGAATTCCACACGCGAGCGTGTCTCAATCTGGAGCGTGTGTGAGTGAGGCGCCAGCCGCTCCGCCGGCACGATTTTTCCAATTTCCACAGTCATGGCCGCCTCCTCTCAGCCGCCTGTTCGTCACCCTGGAGCTCGTGAGATTTCCGAATTATATCGAACCCATCGCGAAGCCGTTTAACCGACCGGGAGCTGTTCCACACGAAGGCCATAACCGCGTGCTGCTCGGCACTGGCGGTCGTCGGCGGAAACAAGCAAATCCGCGGACCATTCGGCGGCCGAGGCCACGTGGAGGGAATCCGAAGATCGCAGTGGCCAGCGCTCCAGAAGGGCGACGGCGCGTGCAACCACTTGGTCTGTGAGGTTGATGACGCTGGCTTCCTCAATGTCTTCAAAGAGCGCCTGCTTGGCCTTGAGGTATTGCTGCGGCAAAAGTTTTCTTTCGCGACGGCGCCTTGCAAGAGCAGAAATAACTTCCGTGACACAGACCACCGAAACGCCCAGTGCCGACGCCGAGGCCAAAATTTCCTCGAGGCGATCGCTCCCGGGCTCTTCCATGTAGCGCTTGGCGAGCGCCGACGAGTCGAGAAAAACGTTCAAGGCGACGACCGCCTTTCTTTCAAGACCGCCCGACTGAGCGAAGCGCCCGCCACCACCAGGCGAAGGCCGGCGCGCTTCCATGCCAGCCTGGCCCCGCGCCGTTGGGCAGGCCCGATCCTGGCAATGGCTTTGCCATGGCGAAGCACGCGGAAGCTCTCTCCTTTTTCGACCAGATCCAGGACGCCAGAGGCATTCTTGCGAAATTCGCTGAATGTGACTGTCTTCATGTCTTGCGCCTCCAACTAATTCGATCCCATTGTACGGCTTCGTACATTGCAGTGCAAGCATCGCTGGCCCCGGCAAGCCGCCCTTCCAGTCTGCGGCTTTTCGCGACCGAACAACCGCGGAGTTTGTAGATCGACTCACAGTTTTCGGCCCGTCTAATAAACCATCACGTGATGTTCGCAGGAATCCGTGCGGATGGCTTCGAGGAGCCGCTCGAGCAACCCGTAGCCGGCGCGGCCGAGGAAATAGATCCCGGAGACTTCGCGTTCCTGAAGCGACTTCGCAGGCGCCAAAAACCGTGCCAGGGACTGCTCGTGACGGGCCAGAAGTTCGGAGCGTTCGAGCGTGGCGCGGGCGATCTTTCCCTTCAGCCGCCCGACCTGGTAAAGCATCTTGTCGCGCGCGTGGCCCACCGAATCCACCAACGTGGGGTCAATCGCCGCCACCTCTTTCTGCAAGCCCTCGAGCATTTCGCCGAGTTCCTTTTCGCTCCGCTCCAATCGCTCCGCCCAACCGGCCGAGAATCCATTCGAAGCCACTTTGTTCGAAAGCTGCTCCTCGCCTTTCCAGGCGTCTTCCACGGTCGCTCCGTACTTTTCCATCAGCCGTTCTATGCGCCGATCCACGAGCGTAAAGCCGGCGCGCGGAAAAACTACGGGCTGGGGCCGATTGCCCAGCGGCTCGTAAAGGGCCAGCGCCTGGCCGAAATAAGCGAGCTCGGCCGCTCCCGCCACATAGGCGACGGTTGGAAGGAGCGTGTCTTGAACCACCGGCCGGAGCAACGCGTTGGGTGTGAAATTGAAAGGGTTCGATTGAACCTGCTCCTGAAGCAGGGAGGCGGAGATGGGCTTCGCGTCGTCAACAAAAAACGTGCCGTCGCGAAAAGTCACCGGCTGGCGGCTGCCATCACAGAAAAGGAACAGGGTTGTCGAGTCATCGGCAATGTGGACTTGCGCATGATAGCCCGCGCGGACAAGAGCCTCCGAGCGCGCGAGAAGCCGCCGGCGCACGGGTTCGGCTTCGCGAAGTGCCCGTTCGTAGACCGGCCGGGCGAGTCGGTGAACGGCCTCGTCGAGCGGGTCGAGCAACACCACGCCCCAGGGCGCAAACAGCTGCGCCATGAGCCGCGCGAAGGCGTTGCCCCAGGTCTCCCCCGGCTGGTAGCTCGCGCCTAAATCCGCCATCAGGCGGTCGCGCGGCTCGCCTGGCGGCGTCAAGTCTTCCAGCCGTTTCAAGATCTCGGTAATCGTGGCCGTCAGACGGATTCGGCCCACGGGCGCGCGCGGGGCAGGCGCCTGGCCGGGGTCTTTTAGTTGAACCAGATTGTATTCGTCGTCAAGCGTCTTCGCCGCCGCCACTTCTTCTAGATCGTGGTCCTCCGTCGCGAGCCAGAACACCGGAACGCACGCAAGACCTTTCTCGGTCAAGTGCTCGGCCAGGCGGACAGCGGTCAAAGCTTTGTAGAGGGTAAAGGCTGGACCTGAGACGAGGCCCACTTGCTGGCCGGTGACCACGGCGAAGGTGTCGGGGGAGATCAAGCGGCGAATATTCTCGAGCGTTTTCTCCGAACATCTGAACGTGCGGTTTTGAGCTTCCAGTATGTCCACAAGCGCGCGGCGGTCTCCAAATTTTCCGCGCAGCTCAGTGGCCGCGGCCATGTATGCCGAGGGCTCGAAGGGGCGGCGGTCGTAGAAACTGTTTACGCGCTCGAAATTGTTCAGGAAGTCGAGAAACAGCGCACTCGACCGCGGCACGCGTGCGTAGGGAACCGTTGTCATCAAGATTCCATCCTACACGTCCGAGCAGAGCGGCTCAACCTGACGGGGCCTCCCGCCTCGGTCATCCGGAATTGGAGAGGTGTGGGTTTCGGACATTTCCTCCTGCTCTCGCCATCGCTTGGATACCGACCCTAGTTCAGATGCAGCGGGGACTCTTGCGTTTCGTCAACCACGGTGAAATTAAAGCGTGGTTGCTCTCCTTAGGCTTCGATCATGAACTGCCGCCGCCCAAATGCGTTTGCGGCGATTCGCAGGGCGCGACCAGCAAGGGAAAAGCAGATCCCTCGCTGCGCTCGGGATGACAACCTGCGCCTTGGGCTGGAAGGATGACAAATTGGGCCTTCACTTGGCCGCCTTATGCTGTCATTCCGAGCCCGTTCGCCATTCCAATGCGAACGGCCCTGAGCGTAGCGAAGGGGCTCAGGGTAAACTCCGAGAGGAATCTGCTCTTGAAGCTGGGGAGTACGCGGAGTGCTTTCCTATGGCCTGAAGCGCCCTTGCCCACGTGGCCCTAGTATTCCAGTCCGGAGTAAGCTTCGCGAAGCGCGGCGGCGACGAGGCGCCGCTCGGCGGCATCGAGTGGGATGAGCGGCGAACGAGGGTCGCCGCCCGAGTATGCGCACAGGTCGAGTGCGGCTTTGACGCCGGCGACGCCAAACGGCAGGCTGATCTTTTCTCCGAGGGGCAGCAAGCGGCGCTGGAATTCTTTCGCCTCGCGTATCCGCCGCTGACCGAACGCATGGTAAAGGCCCGCGCACAGGTCCGGAGCGAAGTCCGCTTGGCCGAGGACGGCGCCCGCGGCTCCGGCTCTGAGCGCGTCGAGGAGGATCAGCACGGAGCCGACCAGCACCTTGAACCCCGGCCGCACTCGAGACAGGACTTTCCGGACGAATTTGATGTTCCCGGAACTTTCTTTCAACCCGCGAATGTTCGGGTGGCGGGAAAGCGCGACGATGGTTTCAACCTCGATGTGGACTCCCGTGAATTGCGGAATGGAATAGATGAGCACCGGGCGGTGGACGGCGTCGGCGACCCGGAGGTAGTGTTGCCGGACCGCCGGGGCGTCCATCTTGGGCTTGTAGTAGCCGGGCGTCACGACGAGCAGAGCATCCGCGCCGCGCCGGCTCACCTCGCGGCTCAGGCGAATCGTCTCGGGCGTGCTCTCCAAGCCCGTCCCGACAAGCAGCAGTTGGGGCGGGCGCACAACACGTCTGGCCGCTTCAACCAGCCTTAACCTTTCGCGCCAAGTGAGCAGCGGCGCTTCGCCCGTCGAGCCGCAAACCAACACACCGGGCAGCCCCGCGTCAAGGAGGCGAACGAGGTTCGAGCGAAAGGCGCCCAAGTCCAGTTCCCCGTGCCGGTCAAAAGGCGTGACGACGGGAGGGAAAATTCCTTTCAGGCGTGCGATGGTTTGCTCACGGTTCATGAATGGCTTTCAGCGATCAGTCGTAAGCTGTCCCTTGTCCTTCGTCCTTAGTCCCTTGCAAAGCCCCCGGATACGGATTGTTGAAGTGCCGCGCGGCTCAGGTCACCTTCTCGGCGGCGGTCAACGGACCAAGGACGATGGACGGTTTCATCTGATGCAACTCCTGGAGGCTCATCACGCGGACGCCCGAACTTCGCTTCGCGCGGATGCCGTTGACGGCGGCCTTCGCAGCCGCGAGCGTGGTAATGCAAGTAACGCCGTGGTGGACGGCAGCCCGGCGAATGGCTTTCTCATCGAAGCGCGAGGAGCGCCCGAGCGGCGTGTTGACGATCAGGCTGATTTCGCCGTTCTTGATCATGTCCACCACGTTCGGCTTGCCTTCGTTCACCTTGAACACGCGCTCCGCCGCGACGCCATGGCTGCGGAGCACTTTGGCCGTACCACGCGTGGCGACCAGCGCGAATCCCAGAGCCGTCAATTCCCGCGCCACCGGAACCATGTGAGCTTTGTCGTGGTCGTTGACGGAAATGAATATTCGCCCGGAGTCGGCGACGGGCTGCATCGCCGACAATTGCGCTTTGGAGAACGCCAGCCCGAAGCTTTCTCCGATGCCCATCACTTCGCCCGTGGATTTCATCTCCGGTCCAAGGATAGTATCCACGCCCGGGAATTTCCGGAACGGAAATACCGGCGACTTCACAAAGTGGTAGCGCACGGGAAGCTCCGGCGGCAGGCCGAAATCGGCGAGCTTGCCGCCCACCATCAGCCGCGCCGCCACCTTGGCCAACGGCACGCCCGTCGCCTTGCTGACGTAAGGGACGGTGCGGGAAGCGCGCGGATTCACTTCCAGGACGTACACTTTCCCGTTCTGAATCGCGTATTGCACGTTCATCAGCCCGACGACTTTGAGTTCGTGCGCGAGCTGAAGGGTGTAATCGCGGAGCGTCCGCCGCTGCTCGGCGGCGATTTCGACCGCGGGGAGCACGCACGAACTGTCGCCGGAATGAATCCCCGCTTCTTCGATGTGCTGCATGATGCCGGCGACCACCGCCTCGCGACGGTCCGCGAGCGCGTCCACGTCAAGTTCCGTGGCGTTCTCGAGGAAGCGGTCGACGAGAATCGGGAAGGCTCGCTGCAGTTCCTCGGCGCGCCGGATATAGTCCACCAGCGTCTTCTCATCGTAGGCAATCACCATGGCGCGTCCGCCGAGCACGTAGGAGGGGCGGACGAGCACGGGGAAGCCGATGCGGCGAGCGATCTCGAGGGCTTCCTCCACGTTCATCGCCGCGCCGTTTTCCGGCTGCGGAATGCCCTTTCGCGCAAGCATGGCTCCGAAGCGTTTACGGTCCTCGGCGAGATCGATCGAATCCGGCGAGGTCCCGATAATGGGGACGCCCGCGGCTTTGAGCGGGCGCGCCAGGTTCAACGGCGTCTGCCCGCCGAACTGCACGATCACGCCCTCGGGCTTTTCCTCTTCGACTACCGCCATAACGTCTTCAAATGTCAGCGGCTCGAAGTAGAGGCGGTCGGAGGTGTCGTAGTCGGTTGAAACCGTCTCCGGATTGCAGTTGACCATGATGGTTTCGTAGCCGGCTTCCTTGAGCGCGTAGGAGGCATGGACGCAGCAGTAGTCGAACTCGATTCCCTGCCCAATGCGGTTCGGCCCGCTGCCGAGAATGATGATCTTATTTCGGCTGCTCGGCTCGGCCTCGTCTTCGTCCTCATAGGTCGAATACAGGTAGGGCGTCGAGGACTCGAACTCCGCCGCGCAGGTGTCCACTCGCTTGAAGACGGGCCGGAGGTTCTTCGCCAGCCGGGCGTTGCGAACCTTCGACTCCGACAGGTTCCAGAGCTCGCCGAGATGCGCGTCCGAAAACCCAAAGCGCTTGGCTTCACGCAGCACCGCCCCCGGGACGGAGTCGAGGTTGAAGCGCGCGAGCTCGCTTTGCAAGCGCACAAGCTGCTCCACCTGATTCAGGAACCAAGGGTCAATGTGGGTAATCTCGCAAACCGATTCCACGCTTTCGCCGGCTTGAAAGGCGAAGAAGAGGTCCCGGAGGCGGTCCGGGTGCGGGACTGAGAGCCGGCGGTAAAGCTCCCCCGCATCGGCCGGAGGGCGTGGAGACTTGCGGCCCGACTCGAGCGACCGAATGCCCTTCATCAGCGCTTCTTTGAACGTGCGGCCGATGGCCATCACTTCCCCCACCGATTTCATTTGTGTGCCGAGCGTGTGGTCGGATTCTGGGAATTTCTCCTGCGCCCATTTCGGAATCTTGACCACCACGTAGTCAATCGTGGGCTCGAAGCACGCCGGCGTCTTTTTCGTGATGTCGTTCGGAATTTCGTCGAGGCGATAGCCCACGGCGAGCCGCGCGGCGATCTTGGCGATGGGGAATCCGGTGGCCTTCGAAGCCAGCGCCGAGCTGCGCGAAACTCGCGGGTTCATTTCAATCACGACCATGCGGCCGGTGCGCGGCTCCACTGCGAACTGAATGTTCGAGCCGCCCGTCTCCACCCCCACGGCGCGGATCACCGCGAACGCGGCGTCGCGCATGCGCTGATATTCCTTGTCGGTGAGCGTCTGCTCGGGGGCGACGGTGATGGAGTCGCCCGTGTGAACGCCCATGGGGTCGAAATTTTCGATCGAGCAGACGACCACGGCGTTGTCCGCATGGTCGCGCATCACTTCCAGCTCGAATTCCTTCCAGCCGAGAACCGACTCTTCGATTAAAACTTCGTGTACAGGGCTGAGGTCGAGGCCCCAGCGGACCTTTTCCTCAAACTCCTCGCGGTTGTAAGCGACCCCCGAGCCTGTCCCCCCGAGCGTGAACGACGGCCGGATGATGAGCGGAAATCCCAACTGCTCGGCCGCCTGAAGGGCCGCCTCGACCGTCGTCACGACCACGCTGTTCGGAACGTCCAGCCCAATTCTCTTCATGGTGTCTTTGAACCACAGCCGGTCTTCGGCCATCTTGATGGCTTGGAGCGAGGCGCCGATGAGTTGGACGCCATGCTTAGCGAAGATGCCTTTCTCGGCGAGCTCCACCGAGAGGTTCAGCGCTGTCTGGCCGCCCACGGTCGGGAGCACGGCATCCGGCCGCTCGCGCGCAATGATGGCCTCCAGGTACTCCGCCGTCAGCGGCTCGATGTAAGTGCGGTCGGCAAATTCCGGGTCAGTCATGATGGTGGCGGGGTTGGAATTCACCAGCACTACTTCGTAGCCTTCCGAGCGCAGCGCTTTGCAGGCTTGTGTGCCCGAATAGTCGAACTCGCACGCCTGGCCAATGACGATCGGCCCAGAGCCGATGATTAGGATTTTGCGAAGGTCAGTGCGCTTGGGCATTCAGACTTCTCCGGCAACCTACGTTCCAGCTTCAAGAGCAGATTCCTCGCTGCGCTCGGAATGACAGTCTAAGGGCTCGGAATGACAACACACGGTGGACAAGAGAAGGCCCAGGTTGTCAACCCGTCAGCCCAAGGCGCAGGTTGTCATCCCGAGCGCAGCGAGGGATCTGCTCTTCCCTTACCGGCTTCGCCGTACCATTCCGAGGCCAGATCATCCCAGGCAGGGTTGCGCGATTCAATGAGCGAAATTTTCTTCTCTCCCCGCCACGCCTTGATTTCTTTCTCTCGCGCAATGGCCTCGCGGACATCGGCGAACCCTTCAAAGTGGACCAAGCGATGTAATCGGTACTTGCGCGTAAAGGCTTTGAGCAAGCCCTGCTTGTGTTCGTACACTCTGCGGATCAAATTGTTCGTCACTCCTGTGTACAGGTTTCGCGATCGGCTGGCCAGGATGTAGACATAATAGCGTCGGTCCATTTCAAGAGCAGATTCCTCGCTGCGCTCGGAATGACAAACTTGGACTGGCATGAACCAGGCCTAACCCGATGTTCAAAGCCTTCTCAATGTCAGATCGCTTGGCTGGGCTTGACCTTTTCCTTCCTCAGCGAAGAGCAGATGGATTGCGTTGAGGGCCTTCCCACTGAACAGGAGCATATCTTCACCTGCCACGCGCCGAAACTTGAAGCCCTGCGCTTCTGCGATTGCAATAACTCTGTCGAGGTCAGCGCGGTGGATCATAATATCTACATCCCGTGTCAGCACGGAGTGCGTCGGATCCGCTCGCTCGACGTGAATCAGGACGGCGAGACCTCCACTGCCCTTAAATGGGACGTTCGCCGCCGTCAATGGGTGCGTAATCTTCTGAAGGATTCCCACGAATTTGAACAGGCGTTCCTCGAACACAAGATTGACGACCTCCCCCTTCTCCGCAATTTCCTCGAGAAACTGCTCAAAACCCATTCCGACGCCTCGGTACCGGGGCTAGTTGCCACCCCGTTGCGCCCCGTGAAGCACCGTGCCGATTTTGATTTCTTCACCCTCGACGCGGTAGACCACAATGAAGGGCGTGCCTCCAACCACCAACTCGCGTGATCCTTCCCTTCCCGGTCTCCCGAGATGAGGAAAGTGGGCCAGCCTCTCCACTGCCGTCACGAGCCGCGTAACCATGCGCCCAGCGGCCTCGGGGTCGTCGAGCGCGATGTAGTGCCAGATTTCGTGGACCTGACGCCTCGCCTCCGTTGACCACGCAACTCGCATCAGCTTGGCTCGTCGTGAGTCTTACCACACACGCATTTCGGCGGCGGCAATTCATGATCTGAGCCCAAGGAGAGCAGCCACGCTTTCATCCTTTCGTGTGGTACGTAATGGCCGGATTCGATTTCCGCGAACCCACGACGAATGGATTCGAGCTGCCGCTGTTGTTCCTGAATGTAAATTTCAATGGCATCGGAAACGAGGAAATTCCGGCTTCGCCCGGTCGTCCTCGCCAGCCGAGAAAGCTGCCGTCTGACTTCCGGCGTGAGGCGAACGCTTACCGTCGTTGAGCGTGTGTTAGCCATTCACACAAATTAACACTAAACGGGTGAGGTTTCAATGGATGACGTGCCGCCCTTTCGACTTATCCCTTCTTGTACTCCTCCATCATTTTCACAAATTTCCCAAACAAGTACCCCGAATCGTGCGGGCCGGGGGAAGCCTCCGGGTGGTACTGGACGCTGAAGAGCGGAAGCGAGCGGTGCCGCAGCCCTTCCAGCGTGTCGTCGTTCAGGTTGCGATGCGTCAGCGCGACTTCGCTCGCCGGGAGCGAGTCCGGGTCCACCGCGAAGCCGTGATTCTGAGCGGTAATTTCCACCTTGTTGGTCTCAAGGTTCAACACGGGGTGGTTCCCCCCGTGATGGCCAAATTTTAGCTTATACGTTTTCCCGCCGAGTGCGAGCCCAATAATCTGGTGCCCTAGGCAAATTCCGAAGATGGGCACACGACCGGCGAGCTTCGCGACGGTCTTGGCGGCGTAATCGAGCGGCTCGGGATCTCCCGGTCCATTGGAGAGAAAGACGCCGTCGGGTTTGAGTTCCAGAACTTGTTCGGGGGTCGTTTTCGCCGGGACCACGGTCGAGCGGCAGCCGGCGTCCGCCAGCCGCCTCAAGATGTTTTGCTTGATTCCATAATCGAAGGCCAGGACGTGGAAACGCGCGGCGCGGGGGCCGCCCACGTTCGGCTCGTGCGCGCTGAGAGGCTCCGACGCCTGATTCCATTCGTAGCGAGTCGGCGTGGTGACGCGGCTCGCCAAATCCAGGCCCACCATGCTCGGCGAGGCTTGGGCCTTCGCCACGAGGCTTTTCGGATTCAGGTCCTGCGTCGAAATTACGCCGCGCATCGCGCCCTTCCGCCGCAAGTGGAGCACCAGCGCGCGTGTATCAATATCGGAAATCACCGGCACGCCAAAATCTGCAAGGAAGCCTGAGGTCTCCTCCTCCGATCGCCAGTTGCTCGCGAGCTCGGAAAGTTCCCGCACCACCAACCCTTCCGCGTAAGGGCGCGCGGACTCGGAATCGAGGGCGTTCGTGCCGTAATTCCCGATGTGGGGATAGGTCAGGATGACGATTTGGCCGGCGTAGGAAGGGTCGGTGAGAATTTCTTGGTAGCCGGAAAGCGAGGTGTTAAAGACGACCTCGCCAAAACGCTCGCCGGGCGCCCCGCCGCCGCGCCCGTGGAAGACCCGGCCGTCTTCTAAGGCGAGAACCGCCTCCATCGAATCTCCGACCCAGCGGGATTATTGGGTATTCGGACTTGCATCACGCTTGTCCGTAGTCGGCTGTCCTTCCGAGACCCGGGAATTTGACCACGGGCCCTCAGCGACGGACAGCGGAAGTCTCATTCCAGTGATCCCAACTGGTTGAACGGCCAGTAAACAAACACCGCCTTGCCGTAAATGTATTTCCGGTCGACCGTGCCCCAGACGCGGCTGTCGTTTGAAGAAATCCGGTGGTCCCCGAGAACAAAAAAGTGCTCCGGGGGGACCGCGGTAGGCGGGTAGTCCTCGTGGTCGAGGTAGCCTGGGGGGATATACCTCTCCAGGAGCGGCCGGCCGTTGATGTAAACGCGCCCCTCGCGGATGGCGACCGTCTCATCCGGCAAGCCGATCACGCGCTTGATGTACGATTTCGAAGGGTCGAGAGGGTACCAGAAGACTACGATGTCGCCGCGCTGGATGGGTTCCAGCCGATAGACAAACTTATTGATGAAGATTCGCTCGTGATTCTCAAGGCGGGGCATCATGCTGGTGCCTTCGACCTGCACTGGTTGGTAAAGGAAGACGATGACGATGAAAGCCAGAAGAATAGAAAGGATCAGGTCCCGGAGCCAGAAACGGGTGTTGAATAATCCCCACGCCGGCTTTCTGGGGACCGGCAGCGCGTCGGCGCTTGTCGTCGGCCACTGCTCGATGTCTGACATAGCCTGCGAGGATTTATTTATACCACATTTCTCATCATCGTTCCAGCCGCCCCGGCACTCCGGCGAAGTAGTCTGCTAGAATGCCAACCTTCGCCGATCCATGCCTCGAAATTACGCGCTCATCATTCCGGCTTTGGACGAAGAGGACAGCGTGGCCGACGTGCTCAAGGCGATTCCGGCGGGCCTTTTCAGCGAAGTCCTGGTGGTGGACAATGGCAGCCGCGACCGGACCGCGGAGGTGGCCGAGCAAGCGGGCGCGCGCGTCGTTCGGGAGCGGCGCCGCGGTTACGGCCAAGCCTGCCAAGCGGGCCTCCGGGCTCTCGGCAACAAATTCGACGCCGTTGCGTTCATTGGCGCCGACCTCTCCGACGACCCGGCCGACCTCACTGCGCTCGTCTGCGAATACGAAGCCGGTGGATGGGATCTGGTCATGGGCTCGCGCGTGCTTGGCCATGCGGAGCCGGGCGCGCTCTTGCCGCTGCAGCGATTCGGAAACGCACTCGCCACACAGTTGATTCGCTGGATTTGGGACGTGCGGTTCACGGACCTCGGGCCCTTGCGCCTCATTCGGCGCGAGGCGCTCGGGCGACTCGGACTCCGCGACCCGGACTTCGGCTGGACGGTTGAGATGCAGGCCAAAGCCGCAAGACTGGCACTCCGGATGAAAGAGATTCCCGCGAGTTACCGAAGTCGGCGTGTGGGGAAATCCAAGATCTCCGGCACGTTCGGCGGAAGCGTCCGCGCAGGTTGGAAAATTCTGTGGACAATCTACCGTTCGTGGCGAGGGCCCACCGGCACTCGCTCCGGCGCGGACGCCTCGCGCGCCTTGGACGCAGGCAAGAATTGAATTCAAACTTGACTTCGTCGAGGCGAGATAGTAAAAGCGGGGGGATCGGGATCCGGCGCCTTTACGGAGGCACTCATTTTCAATTCGACGGCTTGGGCGCGCTTGCGCCCGTTCGCTCTGGCTTCGACCTTGATGCTCTGCGTGCTCGCAGTGCGTAGTCGAGCGGCGCGGGCCCAGACAATGAATGCGCCGAATCGAGCGGGGCCGGTCCAGGCGGCCAAAATCTCACGGGACGATCGCACGCCCGAGGGCCGATGGACTTACGGCGCCCAATTAGGCTTCGCGCTCGAAAACAATATTCCCCGCAACATCTCACACATCGTGCTTCTGGTCGCTCAGCCTCACGTCGGCTTGACGCTTCTCAATTTTGCAAGTCCCCGCGTGCCCGCCAGCCGCTTCGCGATCGTGACCGAGGGAATTCTGGGCAACGCCGTACATCCCGGAGGGCACTTGCTCGGCTCGAACCTCTTGTTCCGGCTGGACGGCCGACCCAAGCACCGAGCCGTTCCCTACTTCGACTGGGGCGCGGGTTTTCTCCACACCACTCTGGCCACGCGCGCGCCGGAACTTTCCGGCAACCTGCAATTTATCCCGCAAGCCGGAGTGGGCTTCCAGTATTTTGTGCGGCCGCGCCGCGCTGTGGTTTTGGAGTATCGTTACCTTCACATGTCGAACGCGGGAATTCGTGAACCCAACCACGGGTGGAACGGCAGCATGCTCAGCGTGGGATACGAGTGGCTGCTGCGTCCGCGCCTGCCGCACTGGAACGCTTTTCGAGCGTCCCACACCCGCTCCTTACTCTCGGCCTCGAGCAAACCTTAATCCGGGGATGGGCGGCCGTGGCTCGCACCCCGGAGCACGAAGGCTGTCGGTCCCCGGCCCTGCCTGCGGCGGGCAGGCGCAGCCTTAGCCGAAGATGCTTTTTACCTTTTCGGATACACGCCGGTGGAGGGGTTTGTTCTCGACGTGGGTGGTGCCCGAAAGCATCTCGAATAGCCGCCGCTGCTCGCGCGTCAAGTGGGAGGGAATGACGATCTCGACCGTCACGTAAAGGTCGCCCTGGCCGCCCCTGTCCAGGCTCGGGAAGCCCTTGCCGCGAATCCGGAAGACAGAGCCTGGCTGAGTCCCTTCAGGGATGTGTAGGCGTTCCTGCCCGCTGAGCGTCGGCGCATTGATTTCCGTGCCTAGAACGGCCTGAGTCACGGAAATTGGAACTGTGCAGTAAAGGTCGTTCCCCCGGCGTTCGAAGAACGAGTGTTCGTGAACGCGAAGCACCACGTACAAATCGCCCGGCGGCCCTCCGAAATAACCCGCCTCGCCTTCGCCGCTGACCCGCAAGCGCGTGCCGTCGTCCACGCCCGCGGGAATCTTGATGCCGAGGACCTTTTCTTTAAGCGCGCGGCCCTCGCCTTTGCACGCCGGGCAGGGTTCGACGATGACTTGGCCCAAGCCCTGACAGTTCGGGCAAGTTCGCGTCACCGTAAAAAAGCCTTGCTGGCGTCGGATCTGTCCGCGCCCGCCGCAAGTCGCGCAGGTGACGGCCTCGCTCCCCTTCCGCGCTCCCCGCCCGCCACACTCCGCGCAGCTTTCCCAGCGCGGGATTTTGATTTTGGTGTCGAGCCCGGTCGCGGCTTCCTCAAAAGAAATTTCCATGTCGTATCGCAGGTCCGCGCCCCGTTCGGCGCGGCTGCGGCGGCCGCGCCGCTGTCCGAAGATGTCGCCAAAACCGAAGAAGTCCCCGAAGATGTCCTCGAAGTCGGAGAAGATCGTCGAGGAAAAGTCCGGCGCGGAGGCACCCACCCCCGCGTGCCCGAAACGGTCGTAGACGGCGCGCTTCTCCGCGTCGGCGAGCACGGAGTAGGCTTCCGTAATCTCCTTGAACCTTTCCGTGGCTTCTTCGGCCTTTTCCGGATTGCGGTCGGGATGGTACTGGAGCGCCAGTTTCCGGTATGCGCTTTTGATTTCCGGCAAGCCGGCGTCCCGCCCCACGCCCAGCACCGCGTAGTAATCCCGTTTTGGACTCAATGCGTAACTCCTGATGGACCGGCTGTGGATCCACCCGGCCCGTCCAGTTTATCCCCAGCCGCCTTTCGGCTAAGCGCCACTTTGACTACCGCCGGGCGTAGCAGCCGGTGGCGCAGCTTATATCCGCGCTGCAACTCTTCCACGATTTCCTGGTCGCGATGGCCGGGTGCCTCGACAGTTTCGACCGCTTGATGCAGATGCGGGTCGAACAATTTGCCCGTGGTCTCAATGGCGGTGACGCCCGCGCGGGACATCACGTCGAACAATTCCTGGTAAATGAGCTTCACGCCCTGGACATAGGCTTCGGGCACGGACTCGTCGCGGTGCTTGAGGGCGCGCTCGAAGCCGTCGAGCACCGGCAGCAGCGCCCTCAGCAGGTCGCCTGTCGCGTGCTGAATGAATTCTTCCTTCTCCCGCTGCAGTCGTTTGCGGAAATTCTCGAGCTCGGCTTGCTTTCGCAGCAGGCGGTCGAAAAGCTCGTGTTTCTCCGCGAGCAACTTCTCATAGGCGGCAGGCAAATCTTCGGGCAGCCTCGCGTCATGCGACGCTGGGGTGCCCTTCCCTTCCTCCGGGAAGCCGCCAGCGGTTTCTTCGGTCTGGCTTGGCGGCGTCTCACTCATGTTTTTCTTCTCTCGATCCGTTGCCATTTAGCTTGTCGGGCCAAGGCTCGCCGCGTCAGTTCGCGCTCAGCAGGCGTGAGCAGAAATTCGCGACGTATTCCACCGTGGAGACGGCGCGGCCGTATTCCATCCGGGTCGGGCCGACCACGCCGAGAGCGCCCACCACGCGGTTTCGGTAGCGGTACGGAGCCGCGACCACCGCGCACTGGCGCATTTCGCGAGCGGGGTTCTCCCGCCCAATGAGGACGCGTACGCCCGCCGAAGGCGTTTGCAGGCAAGCGTCGAGGATGCGAGCCAGCTTCGCCTTCTCTTCAAATGCCGCCAGCAGCGCACGGGCCCTTCGAAGATCGTTGAAGTCCGGCCGCCCGAGCATCTTCGCCGCGCCCTCGACGAACAACTGCGCCGGTTCGTCTTCGGCGAGCCCGCCCCAGGTAAAAAGCTTGGCCAAGTTCGAAATCACCTCGTCGGTGAGCGCCTTCATCCCTTCCAAACGCTGGAAAACTTCCAGGCGCACGGCGCGCAAAGACCAGCCTTGAAACTTCTCGTTCAGGTAATTGGCGCCGCGGTCGAGGTCCTCCTGAGAGAATTCCCCTTCCACCCGGATGACCTTGTTTTCCACGCGGTCCGGTTTCGAGACGATGACGGCGAGCACTCGACAATCCGGAAGCTTGATGAACTTGACGTGTTCCAGGATTTTTTCGTCGAGCGGCGAGCCTAGCACCACACCAACGTTTCGGGATACTTCGGCCAGCACCTGGGATGCCGTCGCCATGAGGGTCTCGAGCGCTGAGCAGTGGGGGCGCAGGCTATCGGCGATGTAGCGCTGGGTCGAGGGCTTCAAGCGCCCGGAGCCCATCCAGCGGTCCACGTAGAGGCGATAGGCGCGGTCGGTGGGGATTCGGCCCGCCGACACGTGCGGCTGCTCGAGGAGGCCCGCCGCTTCAAGGTCCACCATGCAATTCCGCACCGTCGCCGGGCTGAGCAGCTCGCCGAGGCTTCGAGACACAGACTTCGATCCCACGGGCACCCTGCGCTCGACGTAGCGGCGAATGATGGCCGCCAGAATCTCCTCGTGCCGCTTTGACAGTCGTTTGTGGCCCGGTCGCATCCCCTTCCCCCTAAGGCCTCGGAATAGCCGCTACCTTCACTCTCACTCTTTTTAAGATATCGGGATGGAGGCGCGGCGTCAAGGAGGGGAGCGCGGTCAGTCGGTGGGCCCTGCTGTTGTCGAGCTGGCTCGGGCCGCGATTACGACAGACCGACCCCTCCCCACTCTACGAGCAACCCTGAAAATTCCAATCCTCATATCACAAGAATTTGACAAGTTTCTTGCATTCTCATGACAACTCCGAGCTCCAGGTCAAGTTAGGCTCATTGACTCGAAGGCAGTCAGAGCCTTCGCGAGCAGGCACGCGAATTTTGCCGCCTGCCACCGGGGTTTCAGTGTCGCGGATTTTCTGAACTGGTGAGGAGGCATTATGAGAGCATTATTTGCATTGAGTCGCAAAAGCGGATTGGGGTTGATGATGTTGGTGGCCAGTGCGCTGGCAACTTCTTCCATCCCAGCCAGGGCGCAGTTCTATCAACAGCATAATCTTGTTTCAGATCTAAATGGTCTCGCTCCCACGTTCGACCCTAATTTGATCAACCCCTGGGGCGTTGTATTTCCCCCACACGGTCCTTTCTGGATTTCGGACAACAATGCCGGCGCGACCACGCTCTACGACGGCAGTGGCAATCCAATTTCTCTGGGATGTTCGCCGGCGATAATGATCCCGCCCCCTTCAGGGGCAAGCGGTTCCGGCACACCCACGGGTATCGTCTTCAACGGCACCTCGGATTTTGTTGTTTCTGAAAACAGCGCATCGGCGCCAGCTCGATTCCTCTTCGCCACCGAGGATGGGACGCTCGCCGGTTGGAGCCCCGGCGTCGATCTCTGCAATGCCATTCTGGCGGCCGACAATTCAGCGCCAGGTGGAGCAGACGGCTCGACCCTAGGCGCCGTTTACAAAGGCCTTGCTAACGGGAATAACGGCTCCGGGAATTTTATCTACGCCACCAATTTTCGTGACGGGGTCGTGGAGATGTACGACGGAACCTTCACCTTCATGAAGTCATTTACGGACCCTGGAATTACGCCGGACGCGGCTGACCCCGGATTCGCGCCTTTCGGCATTCGCAACATCAACGGCAGTCTCTATGTAACTTTCGCCATGCAAGATTCGGAGCGACACGACGACGTGGCAGGTTTGGGGAGTGGCTTCGTTGACGTGTTTGACCTCAACGGCAATTTTGTTCAGCGCTTTGCCACGGGCGGCACGCTGAACTCCCCTTGGGGCTTGGCTCTTGCCCCCGACCATTTCGGAAAATTCTCAGGTGATTTGTTAGTGGGGAACTTCGGCGACGGCCGGATCAACGGGTTCAAACTGCAAGGGCACTCTTTCGTCGGACAGCTTAGAGGCAACCTTGGTCAGCCCGTTGCGATTGATGGGCTATGGGGACTCACGTTCGGCAATGGCAACGTAGCGGGCCAGACGAACGAGCTGTTCTTTACTGCGGGACTCTTTGGCGAGAGCCATGGACTCTTCGGCAAGATCATAGCCCCAGGCGTTCGGAACCACTGAAGCGACCAGCGTCTTGGGGAGCGCAGCTTTCGGCCCGCTGGCTCGTGGGCTGCCGGATGCGTCCCGACACCCGCGCGGAAGTAGTGCGCTCCCGAGACAGCCACCTAGACGGCCGCGCTACCTCCCTCGCGCCCAGTTTGAAGCGTAAGTAAACCGGTGACCTTTGGATCTTTGTTTCGGTCAGCGTTGACGTCAGTCGTCCACATCAAAGATGGCAAGGAGGGGTTCCCAATGTCTTATTGGAAGGCGAATGTCAGCGCGTTCGTTGGTGCCATCATATTAAGTTTCTGCTGGCTGCTTTTCAGCCCAACTCCTCGCGCGTTTGCAATCCCGGCCTTTGCTCGGAAATACGCGCTTCGCTGTTCGGCGTGTCACGAGGCCTGGCCGAAGTTGAACAATTTCGGGCAAGTCTTTAAGGATAATGGCTATCAATTAGGGAACGACCGCGATGCGCCTATTGATCAGCAGCCGTCGTACTGGCCCGTAAGTTTTCGAATCACGCCGCAGTGGCACCGGGAGAACAACAATCGCATGGCCGTCGACCATACTCCCGGCGATGCCGCGAGCGGGCTCACGGAAGCGAACGTTACGGCTTCGGGCTTCGATCTTTCGGGCTTGGACTTGTGGACAGCGGGAACGCTGTCCAAGAACATTTCTTTCCTTGTACTTCCGTCCGCAGACGCGAGCGGGAATTTCCACTTCGAAGCGGCCTGGGTCCGGTTCGACAATCTTCTCGGCTCACGCTGGCTCAATCTCAAGGTCGGCAAACATGAGCTCGACACGCCGATTTCCGAGAAGCGCTTTCTAACCCTGACGGCCAGCGGCGGCTTTTTCCAGTTGTACCACTTCACCGCCACCAGCGACATCAACAGCTTCGGCGGAATCGGCGACAACCAATTGGGGGTCGAGCTAATGGGCCACTCGCGCAACAGCTACACGCGCTACGCCGTGTCGCTCCTGAGCAGTAACAACGGCGATGTGGATCTACCCACGAATCAGACCTACGACTTTTACGCGAACGTGAACCAGGCCTTTGAGTTTCACGACCTCGGGCTGCAGAGGGTCGGCGGCTACGTCTACCGTGGCGAATCGCCCACGTTCTTCCTGACCTCGGGCGGCGCACCGATTCCGGGCACGGGACGCGGCAACCGCCCGTTTTACCGCGCCGGGGCCTACGGCATCTGGTACATCCACAAGCTGGACTTCAGCACGCTGTACATGCACGGCAAGGACAACGTATTTCTCGGCACCGGCACCCCGGCCAACCAGCCAATGGCCCTGCCGCCGGGCGCGCAGGCCCCGACGTGGAACGGCGGTTTCGTCGAGACGCACTACACGTGGTCGCCGCAGCTCACTCTGGTGGCCCGATACGAGGCCATTAGGGTCTCTCGCCAGGCGTTCCCGATTGGAACGCCGCTCCCTAACGGCGTGCCCCTGACGCCAGACTTCGGCAATACCGACGCAGCGGTCCTGGGTTATCGCTGGTATCCCATCATGACCAGCCGCGCTGGGCTGGCCTGGCACCAGGAATTCGCCCGCGTTCGCATCCGGGGCGCTGCGCCGCTTACCGGGCAAGACGAAACCACCAGCAGTTTCCTGATGGGCTTCGACTTTGCCTTTTGACAAGAGAAATTGCTTAGACGAGGTTCACATGTGGACCGAACGAAGCATCGAGCATGAAAAGGCGTCACGAGCGCGGGTTGGACGCCTGCGTCCTCAAGCTTTCAGGCTCCCCGTGTTGGCGATTCTCGCCGCTATCTTGCCGGCCACGTTGCCCAGCGCGGTCTGTTTTGCTCAGCAAACCCGCATCGGCAACGTAACGGGAAGCCTGAAACGGGGCAAGGAACTCTACCGGCGCTATTGCGTGGGTTGCCACGGGGTCTTAGGGAATGGGCAGGGCGAAAATGCCCCTTATCTCGATCCAAGACCGCGAGACTTCACGGCTGGCGTCTTCAAGTGCCGATCCACGGATACGGGCCACATTCCGACGGACATGGACCTGTACGAAACCTTAGGGCGGGGTCTCCATGCCAGCGCTATGCCTTCCTGGTTCCCTCTGACGCGGCAACAGCGCATAGATCTCATTGCTTACGTAAAAACATTTTCTCCACGGTTCCACGAAGAGAAGCCCGAACCTGTGGTCCCAGTACCGCCAGAGCCCCCCGCGAGTCCAGAGAGCCTCAATCGGGGACTTGAAATATTCAAAAAGATGGAGTGCGCAAAATGCCATGGCCTGAGTGGACGCGGAGACGGCCCGTCGGCCTCCACCCTGACCGACAGCAAGGACAGGCCGATCGTGCCGTATGACTTCACGACCGGGGAACGCTTCAAATGCGGCCAGACCAACCAGGACCTCTACCGCATTTTCATGACCGGACTGGACGGGACTCCCATGCCCTCTTATCTCAAGGATCTCAAACCAGATCAGGCCTGGGATCTAGTCCATTATCTGCGCACGCTGCAAATGAACTATGAGAACTCAGCGAACAACGGAGCGGTGAAGACAAGCCCGGCCAGGCAGCCGGGACGCTCGATTCGAAATGCTCTACGGGCAGTTTCTGGGTCGAAATGACCGAAAAGTTAATCCGGGGAGATAGGAAATAAGCCATGAAACGGAGTCGTTTGTGTGTTTTAACTATTGCAGCATCAATTCTTTCAAACCCTCCCCTCCATAAAGGGGGAACTGTCTCGGAAGAGGCTGGACAGACCCTGGTGCCTGTCGTGAGGGCAGAGGCCACGGGGACTCTCACCGGTTTGGTCAAACTCGATGGGCCTGCTCCGAAAGGCAAGCCTATCAATATGGCCAAGGAGCCTATCTGCGTTAAGGCACATCCAACGCCTCCCCTGACGGAAGAAGTCGTCGCGGGTGCGAACGGCACTCTTCAGAACGCCATCGTGTATATCTCCGAGGGGGTCCCCAACTCGACCTTTGACCCGCCCTCGGACCCAGTAGTGATTGAACAGAAGGGCTGTCAATTTCACCCGCATGTAGTCGCACTGCAGTCCAACCAGAAGCTGCAAGTCGTAAACAGCGACCCGACCTCCCACAACATTCACCCGCTTCCGAGTAACAATCGTGAATGGAACCGGTCGCAACCTCCGGGATTGCCGCCTTTGGAAGAAAGCTTCGCGCGAGAGGAAATTGCGATCCCCGTGAAGTGCAATATCCATGCCTGGATGAGGTGCTATATCGCCGTCTTCAAGCACCCCTATTTCTCGGTAACTGGCGCGACCGGAAGCTTCAGTCTGAAGAACTTGCCGCCAGGTAATTACGCTATCGCAGCCTGGCACGAAAAGTTCGGCACGCTAACGCAAAAGGTGACGATTGCGGCGGGTGAGACTAAAACTCTCGACTTCGTATTCAAGCCCCGAGCGAATATGAGTGAATAAACTTCTTCGTTTTGACCTGCCGTGTCCACCAATAAGTCCGTCTGCGTTGAAATCGTTGAAGGTCAGCGGTCTCGACTGCTAATCCTCAGTTGCGGCAGGCCGGACTCTTAAATCAAACCATGATTTCTTTTACAACTCTTCCGGCGACATCGGTGAGCCGGAAGTCTCGGCCGGCATGACGGAAGGTGAGCCGGGTGTGATCCATGCCGAGCAGATACAAAATGGTGGCGTGGAAATCATGAATGTGCATCAGATCGGATGCGACCTCGATGCCGTAATCGTCGGTTTGTCCGTAAGTGATTCCGCCCTTCACGCCGCCCCCCGCCAGCCATGAGCTGTAGGCGCGGGCGTGATGCTCGCGGCCCTTGGCATCGGGCTGGGCGCAGAATGGAGTTCGGCCAAACTCGGTGGTCCATACCACCAGCGTATCCTGAAGCATCCCCCTCGACTTCAAGTCCTTCAGCAGCCCGGCGATGGGCTGGTCGATATTCTTCGCCAGCGGCACGCAAGTCTGCATATCGCCGTGCGCGTCCCAGTTGGTGTTGGAACCCGAGTCGATCAGTTCAACGAATCGTACCCCGCGCTCGGCCAGCCGCCGCGCCACCAGGCACTGCCACCCGAAGCCGCTCGTTGTGCCGCGCTCGAGCCCGTAGAGCTTCAGCGTCGAGTCCGACTCTTTGGAGAGGTCGAAGGCCTCCGGCGCCTCTTTCTGCATATGGAAAGCCGTCTCGAACGATTTGATCCGTCCCGCCAGAGCGGCATCCGATTCGCGCTCGCCCAGGTGCCGGCGGTTAAAGAAATCGATGAGACCCAGCTCCATCTCCTGGATCTCGGGTGACGGCGCGCGCGGCTGCAAGTTCGGTATCGGCTCGGGGCCGGGCACGATTCGCGTCCCCTGGTGAACTGCGGGCAGAAAATCCGATCCCCACACCTGGCTGCCGGCGTAAGGCAGTTGGGGAGCGAGAACCATGAACGAGGGCAGATTCTGGTTAAAGGTTCCCAACCCATAGCTCACCCAGGCGCCGATGCTGGGCCTGGTGAACGTCACCGAGCCCGTATGAATGCCGAGCGTGGCCTCGAAGTGATCGCCGTGGTCGTTCTTCATGGTGCGGATGACGCACAAGTCGTCAACGCACTCACCGATGTGCGGCAAAAGATCGCTGATCTCGGTGCCGGACTTCCCGTACGGCCGGAAGTTCCACTTGGGTCGCGAGAGATACTTGCCTCCCGCCGTCGTTTTTCCGTGATCCGCGATGAGTTTCGGCTTGGGATCGAACGTATCGACGTGCGAGACGCCGCCGCTCATGTGCAAAAAGATCACTCGCTTGGCTCTGGGCGGAAAGTGCGGGGGCTTGGGCGCGAGCGGATTCGCGTCGCTGGAGACGGGCCCATCGGCGGCCAGAAGGTCGGATAAGATCGCCGGAAAAACCAGCGAGGCTCCAAGAAGCGATCGCAGACTATCACGGCGGGTGCATCCACAGTTGGAATGGTCGGCCATGGGTTCTCCTCAATCGATATAAATAAATTCGTTGCTCGCCAGGACAGCCCTCAGGAAGCTTGCCCAGGACTCCTGGGTCACGCGGTCCGGACTCACGTCCGCAGCCTCCAGCATCTTCCGGCTCTGGCTCAAATAGGCGAGCGCCCGCTGCTGTTCCTCGGGCGCGGGGGGCCGGGCGAACGCTGACTCGAAAACCAGGTCCAGGCGCCGAGCGTCATCGGGCTCGGCGTCCATCAGCCGCGCGGCGTACCGCTCCGAGCGCTCCTGGATGAACTCGCTGTTCATCACGAACAGCGCTTGCAGCGGCGTGACGCTGCTGGTGCGCTCCGCCGTGCTCACGTTCGGGTCTGCGCCGTCGAAGACCGAGAGGTAAGGATGCCGCTGGCTGCGCTGCACCATTAAGTAGACACTTCGCCGGTTGGTGTCATACACGGCCGCGAAGGGGTTGTGCTGCGTCCAATTCCATACTGCCGGCGGCGGAAACGGATGCGCGGTGCCGACGGTCGGATCGAGGTCCCCGCTTACTTTGAGCATCGCGTCACGAATGGACTCCGCGTCCAGCCGCTGCCGGTTGAATCTCCAGTATAAATCGTTGCCTGGATCGATCCGAGCGTTTTCAGGCGGGCCGTCGCTCTCGAGCTGATACACCCGCGAGAGCATGATGAGGCGGTGCATGGCCTTTATGGACCAGCCGCTCTCGACAAAGCGCGTGGCAAGGTAGTCGAGCAATTCGGGATGGGTGGGCGCTTTTCCGCGCCTCCCAAAGTCGCTGGCCGTCGCGACGATGCCTCTGCCAAAGTGATTCTGCCAAATGCGATTCACCATCACCCGGGCGCTCAGTGGATTCTTGGGATCAGCAATCCATTGGGCCAGCTCGAGGCGGCCGCTCGATTTATCGTCGCGGGGCAGTGACTGGCCTCCCAGGATCTGCAAAAAGTGACGTGGCACCACCTCGCCTTGCTTGGCGGGATCCCCGCGCAGGAGCACGGGCGCATCATGCGGGGCGCCTTCCGCCACGGCATAAGCGGCCTCCAGGATCGGCATTTCGGCTCGGATTTTCTGGCGCTGCTTTTTGATCTCTCGGATTTCCTTGTCGATCTCCTCCACCGTGCGATGGGCGACGACGGGATGGAGGGCGGCATCCGTCCCAGCCCCGGCCTTGTCCAGGCCCGTCTTTTCCTTTTCAAGCTGGTCCAGTCGCGCGTCGAGCGGCTTCAGGAGGTCGTTATAGGCTTTGAGGCTGGCTTCGACTTTCTCTTGCGGCAGCCGGTAAACAAAATCTCTCTGCTCGTTGATGTTCTCCGAGCCCGCGAACGGGTAACGCGTGCTGTCCAGAATGCCGTAGAGCGCGTAGTAGTCCTTGGAAGGGATGGGATCGTATTTGTGGTCGTGACATCGCGCGCACGCGACGCTGAGGCCGAGGAAGGTTTTGCCCAGATTGTCAATGGTGTCGTCGATGGTCAAGTACTTGTAGTTTTCCGGCTTGACGCTGAACCGCTTGGCGATGGCCAGGTAGCCCGTGGCGACCGTGTGCTCCCATTTCTCGGCGTCGGACTTTGCCGGCAACAGGTCGCCGGAAATCTGCTCGCGGATGAATTCATTGTAGGGTTTGTCGCGGTTGAAGGAATAGATCACGTAATTGCGATAGAGATATGCCTGCGGGACCGGATAATCCGCGCTGTCGCCGGCCGTATCGGCGTAACGCACCACGTCCAGCCAGTGGCGCCCCCAGCGCTCGCCGTAGTGCGGCGAAGCGAGCAGGCGGTCGACGACTTTCGCGAAGGCCTGCTTGGATCGGTCCGCAAGAAAACCTTCGACCTCTTGCGGGGTGGGAGGCAGACCTGTCAGATCGTAAGTGGCGCGGCGAATCAGAACGCGCTTGCCGGCGGCCGGCGCGGGCTGCAGTCCCTTCGCCTCGAGCTTGGCCATGATGAAGCTGTCCACTGGAGTCCGCGCCCAGGAGGCCTTTTTGACCTTCGGAATCGACGGCTTGGCCGGCGGCTGGAAAGACCAGAACCCCTTTTGCTCCGGAGTGATCCGATAATCGTCACTCCCCGCGGCCAGCGCACCACCGGCCCAGGCCGCGCCCTGCTTCACCCATTCCACCAAGTCGGCGAGTTCCTGGTCGGAAAGCCGCGTTCCGGGCGGCATCTTCAAACGCTCGCCCCCCTGCCGTACAGCCTGTATCAGCAGGCTTTTTTCCGGATCGCCCGGCACAACCGCGGCGCCCGATTGCCCGCCCTTCAGGAGATGCTCGCGCGTATCGAGAAGGAGCCCGCCCTGCGGCGCCACGCCGTGGCAAGACAAGCAGTTTTTGGACAGCACGGGCCGCACTCGCGCGTCGAAGAATTCCTCCCGGGATTCAGGCCAGACCGCGCCGTCGCGGATCCACTTCTTGAAATTCTCGATTGTCTCGTCATCGAGCTTGGGGCCGTTGAGCGGCATCTTGATGCGCTCGTGGGTGTGGCTGATGGCTTTCACCAGCAGGCTGTCCTCAGGATGGCCGGGCACAATCACCGGTCCGTCATTGCCGCCTTTCAAGGCGCCTTGCCGCGAGTCCAGTTGCAAGCCGCCGCTCTTGAGGCCGGTGTGGCAGGTATAGCAACGGCTCGACAGGACTGGCCGGATCTTGCTCTCGAAGAATTCGCCAGATTCGGCCAATCGGGCTTGATCTGAGCCTTGCCCCCGTGCTTGCCCGCCAATCAAAAGGCAGCACGCAGCCAGGGCCAGAGACGCAGAAGAAGCTCGGACAAATCGCGACGCTCGGACCGTTTCCTCAAACCCGTCGCGCGTCACAGTCATTTCAGGGGGTCTTATTGGATGGATGCCTGAGGGCTCGAAAGCTCGTGACATTTTGACCGGCCTAACGCTCCTGGCGGCTCGAACCTCTGACTTGGATTACAACATAGCACGTCTTAGCTGTCAATGATTTGGCCGGGAGGCCGCGCCGAAGCTAAATTAAACTCAGACCGGGAGGATCAGGCCGTGCGCGTCGCTTCGATCTCGGCATCTCTGACGGCGCCTCCGCGGGTCCCGGCGCATTACTCGGCTTGACTCGCTTCCGCCAGAGTCCTAACTTATTAGCCCAGTCTGCGGCGCGTTTCAGCCGAGGGGGAGGAGTCTTAATTTGCTGATTCGGACCATGACAGCCCGGCTTCGAACCATCCTCCTCACCGGACTAGCCCTATCGGCCCCAGCGGCGCTTTCTGCCCAAGATACGCCGGCAGCCGAACTCATCGAACTGGCGCGCCGCGACCCTGGCTCGGCGGAGTTTCGAGCGACGCTCTCCAAGACATTCACTCAGGCTGACCTGAAGGCCGGCAAGGCGGTCGCAGGGTATGGCCCGGATTTTCTGTGGACGATTGAGAGCGCGACGCGGCCCGTTTTGTTCATGGACAACGTCCAAGGCCCCGCCATGGCCGAAGTCCCCGGGACCGGGATGTGGTTTGCGCTGGCAAAAATGAAAACCGGAACTTCACACTCATTCTCCTACACGGTCGAGGGAGCGCCGTTCGGCGGCCGGACCGACGTGCCGGCTTACGGGCCGGACTCTTATCCCCGATCGGGCGTGCCGCGGGGAAACCTGTCCGAGAAACTTCTGCACACCAGCAAAATCTACGACGGAATGCAGAGCGAATACTGGATTTATGTCCCGGCCCAATACGATGCCCGCGTCGGGGCCGCTCTGATGGTCTGGCAGGACGGCGCGTCCTACATCAAACGCGATTCGGACGGGATTCGAGTTCTGGACGCGATCGACAATTTGATTGAGCAAAAGAAGATCCCCGTGATGATCGGAGTGTTTATATCGCCGGGTGACATCAGCAACGCGCCCAACGGCAAGACCTATGAGTTTGTCAAAGCGTTCTCCACCTCCACCGGAAGGACCCTGAAAGACTCGATGCGCAGCGTCGAGTATGACACGGTTTCGGACCGGTACGCCCGCTTCCTGAGGGACGAAATCCTTGCCGAAGTACAGTCGAAATACAATATTCGGCGCGACGCTTACAGTCGCGCGATTACCGGCCTTTCGTCGGGAGGAATCTGTGCGTTCAATGCCGCCTGGCAGCAGCCCGACCAGTTCAGCCGGGTCCTGTCGTGGATCGGCAGCTTCGCCAGCATCCAATGGCAGCCGGGCGTGATGGACGGCGGCAACGTCTATCCGAACAAAGTGCGGAAAGAGCCCAAGCGGAACATCCGGGTCTGGTTGCAGGACGGATCAAATGACTTGGAGAACCAACACGGAAGTTGGCCATTGCAGAATATCCAACTCGCCAATTCGCTGAAGTTGCGGGAGTACGATTTTCACTTCAGCTTCGGTCACGGGACGCACAGCGCGGCGCACGGAAGCGCGGAGTTCCCCGAGGAGATGACTTGGCTGTGGCGCGATTACGATCCGTCCAAAACAGAGCAGAGCTACGAGATGGAGCCGCTTGAAAAAGCGAAGCCCCTCTTTCGCGTGACACTCTCCAATCGCGATGCGCAGTAAGGTTTCTAAGCTCATTCCTTGCGGCCCCGAGCTCGATTGGCCGGCTCCAGTCATCTCCGCAAGCGGGCGCCGGAGCGCTTGAGTAAGCGCCGAGCGGCGCCCTCTCCTGGGCTGGATTACTTTTGTAGTGGGGATCCGGCTTGTGTGGGCCTTTTCATCGATACCGCCCACGGCTTGCACAATCAGAAATAGCTTTCCAGATCATTCGCTCATTCGCCCGATTAAGGCGCTGGCCGAAAGCGCCAGATGCGGGCTCGCATGGGTTCACTGAAGGCCAGGATGCGCCCGTCGTTCGTCCATCCGGACATCAATGTGTCGCCCGTGAAGTTTAGCGGGACTCTGGTGAGCTTGCCGCTCGCCAGGTCAAGCACCGCGGCGCCACCCCGATCAGCAGGTTACCGTCCTTGCGAGGCGATGACGATAGTCTGGTCGGAACCCGTCCCCGCGACAAAGGCCGCTTGATTGCCAGTGTGTCAGAAACCGTTTCGCCTTCGAAAAGCCGCTTGCCCGCAAGCATTTCGTACAAGACGCAGCCGAACGACCAGATGTCGGCGCGCTTGTCCGCCCGGTTGTCTCGCGCCTGCTCCGGGCTCATGTAGGCGGCCGTGCCCAGAATCATGCCCGCTTGAGTCGCCGCCACGGTCAGGGTCATTGAGTTTGAATTGTTCGATTTGAAAAAGGGAAAGCTGGCGCGTCGGTTCGTTGAAATTGGCTTCCGGTGAACACACGAAAGCATCCGGCGGCTCCGAAGTTTCTATGACAAAACCTGGGCGGTTTGGACCGGCAGTTTTGCCGCTTCCCATCCTGCAATGCCGCCGGCAATTTCACTGACGCGGTCAAATCCGCTGCCTTGCAACAAGCTCGCGGCGATGGACGACCGGTAGCCGCCCGCACAGTAAATCAGCAGGGGACGGTTTTTCGGCAGTGTTTCCAAATTTTCGACCAGATGATTGAGCGGAATGCCCAGGCTGCCGCCAATGTATTTCTGTTCTCGCTCGTGCGGCGTGCGGACGTCGATGGCCAGCGGCGGCTGACTCGATAACAGGAGCTCCCCGGCAAACTGCGCGCTGAGGCGCTCCGTTTTCACCGTCAGTTCCGGCCGCGATTCCAGGCTTTGCAATCCATCCTTCAAGTATCCGGCCACGTGATCGAAGCCGATGCGCCCGAGCCGGACTGCCGATTCGTTTTCCCGGCCCGGGTCCGCGATGATTACGATGGGATGCTTTCGATCGAGCACCGTTCCGGCCCAAGTGGCGTACTGGCCGGCCAGGCCGATGTTGATGCTGCCTCGAAGGTGCGCGGCTGCAAAGTCAACTGGATCGCGGGTGTCAAGAATCTGTGCGCCGGCCGCTTGTAATTCCAGCACGCGGTCGAGCGTCAGCGGGTTCAGCTCGCGCGCCAGCGCTTCGTCCAGCGTCGGGCGCTCTTCGCTGTTCAGTACGGCGTCGTAGGTGAAATAAGGAGGTGCCTCCGGCTGATCCGCCGTCACCAGTTGGATGAATGCTTCCTTCCCCATGGGTTGCAGCGCGTAGTTCGATCGCCGCTGTTCTCCCAGAGTGGATACAGTCTCTTTGCTGAGCGCCTTTCCACAGAGCGAACCCGCGCCATGAGCCGGGTACACCAGGCATTGATCCGGCAAAGTCAATAGTTTGCTGTGCAGCGAATCGAACAGCAGGCCGCCAAGATCGGCCGCCGACCAGCCCAGCGCCGCGCGCAGGTCCGGCCGCCCTACGTCGCCGATGAATAACGTGTCTCCACTCAGCACGGCATACGGCCGCGTGCCGCTGGCAGCGAGGTCGTAAACGACGATGGAAATTGACTCCGGAGTGTGTCCCGGAGTTTCCAGCACTTTGAGGCGTACCTGTCCGAATTCGAGGATGGCGCCCTCTGCCAGAGGCGTGAACGGATACGCCGCCTGCGCCGCCGCCCCCAGGTAGATCGTCGCGCCCGCGCGTCGGCGCAGCTCCAAATGACCTGCGACGAAATCGGCGTGGAGATGGGTCAGGAATACATGCTTGATCTTGAGCGCGTTTTCGGCGGCGAACGCAAGGTAATGGTCCGTGTCGCGTTGCGGGTCAACGACGGCCGCCGTGCCTGTCTCCTCGTCTCCAATAATGTAAGAAGCGTGCGCCAGACACGGCAAATAGAACTGCTTTAGGATCACCGTACACCGTCCTCGCTTGCGGACCGCTACCTCGGCTGGGGAACGATCCGCAGATAAGACCGGGGTGCCTTCCAGCCGCCGGGAAACTTCTGTTTGGCCTCTTCGACCGAAACCGCCGGCAGGATGATCACGTCGTCGCCCTGTTTCCAGCTCACCGGCGCGCCACAATGAACACGCTGCGTCTGAGATCCCTGACCGCGGCCCAATGCGATGCTCAACTGATCCGGACTGCTTGGCCCCGCTTGATGGAGCGCAGGGCGGCGAGGACCGCGGGCACACGAAGCAGCAGGTCAGGCAGGCGGTTTGACTGCGCGTGAATTATTACGAGCGAAATGGTTCGGTCCGCGAGGTTCTGCTGATAAGGCATTGCCTGGTCCATCGTCAATTGAACCTGCCAGCCGGCTCGTTCCGCCAGCCGAAGCAGTTCG
>QHZN01000318.1 GCA_003225365.1 Acidobacteriota bacterium | reverse complement strand
GTTTAGAGCCTCTCAAAAGGTTGTAGACCCTAGCTATGACAAAGCAGCGATCGAACTGCAAAATCGTGCTGAAGACTACGTAGAACTTGAACGGATCCTGGGAACCCCTCTGGCGAGAAGGTTTCCCCCGGAATATGACACGACCGGTACGGCCCCTGAACAAATCGCCGAAGATGTTGCGACGGCAGAGCGCAATCGCCTTGGCATGGGAGACGGACCGATTGGTAATCTTCGCGACCGGTTGGAAAACGATGTGGGCATGAGAATCTTCTATTTCCCGATGGAAAGTAAGATCGCTGGCCTCTTCGGATACAGCGACATCTTGGGCGCATGCATTGGAGTCAACGCGAATCATCCTCGAGATAGACGCAATTGGACCTTGGCACACGAGTATGGCCACTTCCTAATGACGCGATATAGGGTCGAAGTCACAGTACTCACGATTAACAGGAAACCTTCTGGAAAAGAGCGCCTCGCCGACAGCTTTGCGAAATATTTCTTAATGCCTGGGTCTGGTCTCAATCGCAGATTTACGGAGCTTCATCGGGCGGGGGGCAAAGGCATTACGCTTGCGGACGTGTGCAACCTTGCCAATTTGTATCAAGTTTCAGTCCAAGCGTTGCTCTTGCGCTTGGAGGATTTGTCTAGATTGCCCGTTGGGACTTGGGAGCGCCTGAGTGCTGAAGGATTCAAGGTACAGCATGCGCAAAGACTGCTCGGCATCGACGCTAATCCGCCCCTGAAAGAGCTCCTGCCGCAAAGATACGTCAGCATTGCCGTGGAGGCCTTCCGAAAGGGACATTTAAGTGAGGGGCAGCTCACCCGATTTCTGCGGACCGACAGGGTGTCTGCCCGCCTTCAGGTCGAAATTCTCGAACACGAGATCCATGTGGAAAACGGCGGGAATTTCACCCCCATCGCTCCCGATCTGGCCCAGTCTTTAGGGGGAAGATAGGGGGCCATCGCACTTGATCACTGACCGAGCGGCCGTACTTGATACCTGCGTTCTCATCAATCTCCTCGCAACCGACCGAATAGCCGAAATCGTGCAGGCTATTGCGCCCACGTGCTTCGTTTGTTCGGCTGTTTGCGGAGAGAGTCTTTATTTGCGCCCTCACGAGCCTGATGCTAAACCCGAGCCCGTTCGCCTCGATCCTCTTTTAACTTCTGGAGTCCTGACTATCTGCGGGATAGAGGGAACCGCTCAAGAAGAACTGTATGTTAAGTATGCCCTGGAGCTCGACGACGGTGAGGCTATGAGTCTCGCAATCGCCCAGGCGCGCAATTTCGCTCTGGCTACGGACGAGAGAAAGGCCCGTCGCGTTATTCGTGAAAGTCGCCTGCAGGTCCGGGTGATCTCCACGCCCGAGGTAATTCGGGCATGGGCTCGTGGAAAAGCGCGAGCGGAGCTCGCTACTGTCCTGCGTACGATAGAGGCACGAGCCAGATTTCGCCCGTCAAGTGCCGATCCATTGGAAGCCTGGTGGTGTGGATTGGTCGACGAATAGGGCGGGATCCTCTGGCGGCGCACGGTGTCAATCACCCGGTGCGACGCCGTCCTGCGCAGCCAGTACTTCAAGTGCGCGGCGGATTTGATCGAGCCCAGGCTTCGGTAAAGGTCCAGGAATACTTCCTGCGCAACGTCTTCGGCCGCTCCGGAATCGTGCAAAGAGTGGTAAGCCAGGCTGTAAACCATCGCCTTATACTCTTGGACCAGTTCCGCGAAGGCGGAACGGTCGCCGGAAGCCGATCGGGCGAGAGCCCGTTCCACGCGGTCTTCGCTCGCACGGTCCAATCGGCCCTTCCTCGAATAGTGATACGCAAGCCTCTCGAAAGAGTATGCAGTTTTTTAGGGATACGAGCCAACAGAATCACGACGCGCCGGGGAAGGGACGTCCGCCGGCGCGCTTTCGTCGGAGCGTGAGCGGAGGGCCGCCTACGGCCGGTAAATCCAGGCGAGCGAGGTGCTTTGCGGCCCCTTGAGCCGGGTACCGGCCCCGTAGCCACCCGTCACGAGCACGCGGCCGTCGCCAAGCAGCGTCGCGGAGGAAAAATATCGCGCGGTGTCGAGAGCGCCGGCGACGGCGGCGAAGGTGCCGGTCACGGGGTCATAAATCTCCGGGCGCCCGGCTCCTCCGGCAATAAGGGCTTTGCCGTTTTCCATGCGGACCACCGCGTCGGGAAGTTTGAATCTAGCCCAATGCATGTCGGACGTGGCGGTGAACCGGCCTGCGCGCGGGTCGTAGAGTTCGGCGCTCAGGTAGGTGCCGTTCCAGTCGCGGTTGTCGGAGCCACCCAGCACGAGCACTTTTCCGCCCGGCAGGGCAACCGCCGCGTGCTTATGCCGGGCGACCAACATATTTCCGGTTGGGAAAAATCTGCCCGTAGCAGGCTCATAGATTTCGACGCTCTTCAGAATGGTGGCTGCCGGATAGCGCCCATAGGAGCCACCAGCGACGAGAACTCTTCCGTCATCGAGAAGCGTGGCGGTGTGCGCAGACCGGGGTGTGCTCATCGTTCCCGTTCGCGCAAACGTTCCGGTGGCTGGGTCGTAGAGTTCGGCTTCGGCCAGGATGTGACCCTCTGATTCTTCACCTCCGGTCAGAAGCACTTTTCCGTTCGCGAGGCGCATGGCGGTCTGCCCGCCACGCGGGACGGTCATGTCTCCAGTAGCGACGGATAGGCCTGTGGCAGGATCGTAAATCTCCGCGCTCGGTTGCGGACCGAATTCGCCCCAGCCTCCGGCGAAGAGAATTTTCCCATTTTTCAAGAGCGTGGCGGTATGCCCCGACCGGCCGACGGTCAATCTTCCCTGGAGCGAAAACGTCCCCCTCGCCGGATCGTAAATCTCGATGCTCGAGTAGGGATTCCGCTCGCTGCCTGAGCCCGCGAATCCCCCCGCAATAACGACCTTGCCCGACGCCAGTAGCGTGGAGGTATGGCTGGCCCTCGCGGCGTGCATCGGCGCGGTTGGTACGAGTTCCCCGGCGCCCGTCGAAGGCCCGGGACGGGAGGCCGACCATAAGGTGGCCGCGATCACTGACGGCAGGACAAGTGCCAGAACCTTGGTCTTTCCCTCAACACGAAAACTCATATGACCCTCCTGAACTCCAGACGCGCGAAAGCTATCTGCCGTTAACAAGGTACCGAGGATTCTTCTTGGAGCAGAATCGTTTGCTCAGGCAAGGCATCGAAAAAAACAGGCCGACCGAAGTGGTTGTCCGCCAAGAATCGGGGTATCGAAGACGGCAAGGCCGGGCCTCTTGAAGAAAAGGGGATAGCAGCGCATGGTTCTGATCGGCGAGGAAGACGGAGCCGAAATCCGCAAACGGCTCGTGGAGCTCGCGAACCCCGTCAAGCTGATTCATGTCACCCAAGAGCTGAACGTGCCCTACGCGCGCGAGGCGAAGCAATTGCTCGAAGAGCTTGCGGCGCTTTCGCCGAAACTCTCCCTGGAGGTCTATAATTTCGTCCTCGACAAGGAACGAGCGGCCGAATACGGCGTGGACAAAGTTCCCGCCACCATCGTCCGCAACTCGAAGGACTACGGCATCCGCTTTTACGGCCTTCCTGCCGGCTACGAGTTCGCCGCGCTGCTCGACGCCATCCTTGCTGTGTCGAAGGGCGAATCGGGGCTGGCCGCCGAGACCCGCGAGAAGCTCTCGAAAATCGCGCAACCCGTCCACTTGGAAGTGCTCGTCACCCCTACCTGACCGCACTGCCTGCAGGCCGTGCGCCTCACTCAGCGTTTCGCCATCGAGAACGCCCATATCCAGGCGGACTGCATCGAGGTGACGGAGTTTCCCGAGGTCGCGGA
>QHZN01000297.1 GCA_003225365.1 Acidobacteriota bacterium | reverse complement strand
GCCGGTGCCCGTCTTGCCGATGATGTACATGTGCGCGCACCGGTCGACGCGCTTGATCCCAAAGCGATGATGATCGTTGCGGAAGTTGGTCTCAGCAAGGGCAGTTATCCTGTTGTCCAATCCGGGGCTTTCCATAGAGGGATTCTTTCAGGGTAAGAGCGCGGCAGGAAGGAAAAAGGCTGGCGGAGTGGCCTAAGGGGAAAGATGTTGTGGATTGTGGTGGTCGGAAATAATCCGGGGTCAGGACCGGCGGCCAAGGGTCCCGCGCCTTTATCATAGTGCCGGCGTTTAGATCGGCACGTGCTGAGCTGAAATCCCGGCGCTACAACGCGCACAGAACGCTGTGGGCCCAGCGCGGGGGGTCAAGGTTTGGACAAAAGGTCCGGCTTGCCGCTTTCCAGGTCCACCGGGACCGAAACGTGTTCCTGAGTAATCAGCCATCGGCCGTTGATTTTTCGGTAGCAATCGGTGACGCGCACAATAAGACTGAACTTTGAGCCGTCCTTGGCCGTGGTGATGACGGGCTGAATGCTATGTGAGTACGCCAGTTTGCCGTCCGTCACGATGCTGAGGTCCTGGACCTCAAATTTGTCGACCGGGTTCGGAAACGCCGAGAAAAAATCCTGCCAATCCTTTTTGTAATCATCGAAACCAACGTGCTGGCGCGGAGGCGTGACATCGAAAACAAACAACTCGGCTCCTGGCGCGTAGCCTTTCATGATGGCGTCTACGTCCTTGGCGCGGAACGCCGCTGCGAAGCGGTCTTCGAGAGCCCGGATCTCCTGCTCGTCCTTGTTTGCACTCCTCGCGCGGGGCGCCGCGCAGAGACCGGCGAACGTCAAGCCTGCGATAATCCACAACGCCCACTGTTTTTTCATAAGCTCCCCTTTTTGACGTTTTTTTCAAACCTGCCCTTTCTCCTTCCGAGGGAAAAGATGGAGCATCAGGATGCTCACCTCCGCGAGTCAGCCAGCGCCCGGCTGACTTTCCCGAGGGTTACCGGCCGGTCCTCCAGGCGAGTGGCGAATTCTTTGGTCGTGGGCATGTGTGACCTCCTTGGATTATTTTCCAGGAACGGAAAGCGCGGCGTTCCTGGCAAATCGAAACCGTGCGGCTTCGATTTGATCGAGCCGAGATCATACCTCCGCTTAACGGTCGAATCAAGGTTCGGGTGTGCGGCGGTTTCGATGGCGGGAGGACCGGCGCGGTGCCGCGCTCAGCCTGTCATAGCCGCCCGACTATTTTCTCCCCGCGCCCGCGTAGCCAAGCGTAGATAAGTATCCCCACGGCATCGCAGGAGGTCGCTCAAGTTAGTTTTGACAGTATATCCGCGAGTTTGAGCAGTTGCCGAAACAGCAACTCCAAAGCGTCAGGAAGGCAGGTGCCCGCCGCCCTATTTCTTTACGCCCAAGCATTGTCAACTTACTTTTTCAATTCCGACGCCCAGTTGACCACGACGGTCATGGCAGTGGACGCTGCTTTCTCGACCGGCGCCGTGACGAGAAATCGCTGCCCGTCGCTGGAGACAACGTACTGATTCCTCCAGCCTGCTTCATGAATCTGGGCATCAAACAGGAGCTTAGGAATACCCGCTTCGAACTGTGAGGAATCGGTTTTGACCTCCACCGCCATGATTTTTCCTCCCGCCAGATAAAAGAGTTCTTTTCCATCGTGCCGCCATTGGGGTCCGAAACCCCCGGCAGTCGAAATCACCCATTTTCCACGCCTTTCCGGAAAGGTCTGGACATACACCTCCAACCTGCCGGACTCGTCCGAAGAATAGGCGATGAAGCGGCCGTTCGGCGAGAGTTGGCCTTGCTGCGCATTATAGTTGGCTTGGACATATGGAAAAGGCTTGCGGTCACCGGATAGCGGAAGGACCCATACGCTGGTCATCGGAAAATCCACGTCGTACACCACGTTCTTCCGGTCCGAGGACCAGTCGGTCACGTCTTTGCTTTCATTCGACTGAAAGAGGAGCTGTTCTTCACCGGTGCCGTTTGCCGGCTTCTCGTATATGTCCCGATTGCCTTTGCGGTCCGAGGTGAAGACGATTCGATTTCCGTCCGAGGACCAAGTGGGATTGAGGTCATCGGCGGGGTCGAAGGTGAGCCGCGAAGCTGTCCCCCGCTTTAGGTCAAATACCCAGATATCGCGAGTTTTGGTCTGGGGGTCGCGAAGGCCCACGGCGACTTTGCTTCCATCCGGGGAAAGGGCGGGATTTGTGTAGTCACCCGGTTGGCCCACCGTTCCGCGCTTCGTGCCGCTCCGGTCATACCACCGGAGCTCGGTGTTCTGGGCACTCTCGTTCTGGTAGGCCAGTAGGCCACTTTCGGAGACCGAGAAGTAGGCATATCCACCGAACGTATACATGCCCACACTCTCGGCAACAGGAAAGGCCTCTCCCGTAATTCGCAACCTTTTGGCATCAAAGGGCTGGGCGACCAACGTACCTCCGCGAACAAAGAGCAGGTAGCCCGGTGGGGCGTATATACCGTTGGAGTTGACGTTGACCAGGCACGTTGTCTCTTTCGATTCGAGCGAGCCTGCACAGATCCAGCGGTCTTGGGCCACCGACCTGTCCGCGAGGTAAAGGAAGTGCCGGCCATCGGGTAGAAACTCGGGCCAATCGTGTTCAAGTTCGTGGCGCGAATGATCAATTGAAGTCACGGGCGTGGGCACGCCGCCGGAGTCTGAAACGCGATAGAGAGGGTTTCCGCCGTTCGGAGTGAAGACGATAACCCCCTCGCGGTTCCACGTGCCGCCGATTCCATTTGGCGCATCGCATAAAGTCACCGGTGGCCCGCCTGTAACATCTATTTTCTTTAGTTTTCCGTCCGCAAAAAACCCCAAGTAGCGACTATCCGGCGACCAGAAGGGAAACTGACCGTCGTCGGTTCCCTGGAGCGGCTGGGCGGTAAGGTTATCAAGTGACCGCACAAAGAGCAGGTCTTTTCCATCCGTGGTGTGAGCATAAAAGGCCAGGCGGCGCCCATCAAGAGAGACACTCATAGATGGTACGGGGGGAAAACTCGCGTTCTCGGGTGGCAAGACTGAAAAACGAATGGACCCTTTCTTCTCCTGCCGTAGAAACGTATTCGCCACCAAAACCGCCAGGGCCAGCGCGAAGATCGTGGCGGCGGCCCAGGCCGCGCGCTCGCGGCCCTTGCGCCGGGTGGCGAAAGGCGCCGGCACGCCAGCTTGCGAACCTGCCTCGCGAATCCAGGTGAACTGCAGAAATAAATCGTGCGCGCTTTGGAAGCGTTCGTCCGGATCTTTTGCGAGGCAGGTCGCGACGATTCGGTCGAGCGCCGGCGGGACCATTGGACGGAGTGAGGAGACGGGCGCTGGCTGGCGCTCCAGCACTGCCGCGATGACGCTCGCCGTCGTCTTCCCATCGAACGCCTTCTTGCCCGTCGCGGCTTCGTAGAGCACCGCCCCGAAAGCGAAGATGTCCGTGCGCGCGTCGGCGTCCTTGCCTTCAACCTGCTCCGGCGCCATGTACTGGAAAGTGCCGACAATCGCGCCCTCGGTCGTCAAAGGCTTGGACTGAGTGGCGAGCGACGTCAACGCCGAGTCCGGCCGCAGGACGG